>DATJAK010000253.1:0-28767 GCA_035516375.1 Bryobacteraceae bacterium | reverse complement strand
AATATCGAGCTCGGTATTCGCCGGCACATCCAAGGCAAACGCCGGAAACGAGAAAAGCAGGATCGCCAGAGCGCCGGCAGCGGTATAGTCACGCCTCATAAGAATGATTGTATTGCGGAGAAGGCGGGCCTGCTGCACGGGCGTCCCCGGAGCTGGTGTATACTCAATTCCTCATTGGGAACCGCTCCGGTAAATCGAGGAGAAGTCATGAGAGTTTGTTGGCTGATGAGCTTGGTTGCGGGCGCGGCACTGGCGCAACCTGCGCCGCACGTGCCGCCGTATCCACGGATCGACGACACGGCCGGCTACAAAGTCGATCCGAGCTGGCCGCAGGAAAAACCTCCCGGCGGCGAATGGACCGCGGCCATGTCGAGCGTTGCCGTGGGGCCTGACGGCAATATCTGGACGTTCAACCGCGGCAAGATTCCGGTGCAGGTCTACACGCCGGAAGGCAAGCTGGTGAAGTCGTGGGGTGATGGCGCTCTTTTCCAGAATCCGCACACCGTCCGTTTCGACAATGCCGGCAACCTTTGGCTGGTCGATACCGGGACCCATACCGTCCGCCGCTTCACTACTGATGGAAAAGTAGTGATGACCATCGGTACGCCGAACCAGGCGGGCGCCGATGAGACGCACCTGAACCAACCCAATGACGTCGCCTTCGGAGCGAATGGCGATATTTATGTCAGCGATGGTTACGGCAATGATCGGATTGTCGTGTTCGATAAGCGCGGCAAGTTCCTGCGGACCTGGGGCAAGCTGGGAAGCGCGCCGGGAGAGTTCAGCCAGCCGCATTCGATCGCGCTCGATTCGAAGGGCCGCGTCTACGTGGCTGACCGCAACAACTCACGCATCCAGATTTTCGATGGCAAGGGCAAGTTTCTGGCCGAGTGGAAGAACATCATTACGCCGTGGTCGATCGAGATCACCAAGAACGACGAGATCTACGTGTGCGGCCAGTCGCCCACGCTCTGGTCCGAAATACCCGCTAACCAAACGGCCCTCGCCACGCCGCCGAAAGACCAGCTCTTCATGAAACTCGATACGGAAGGGCGCCTGAAGCAGCTCTGGGTGTTTCGGAGGGGAGAAAACGGGAAAGAGAAGCCGGGCGAAGTGAATTGGATTCATTCGATCGCGGTGGCCGCGGATGGCAGCCTCTATTTTGCGGAGGTTCAGGCCAAGCGGGCCGAGAAATTTGTGCCGGCGGGAACGCTGGCCAGCCAGACTTTGAGCGCCAGCAGATAATCTTCAGGCAGGAGCGTCTATGTACATTTCCACATTTCATTTGATGCCGCATCGGGAGCTCCCCGATGACTTCGAAAAGCGATACTCGTCCGTCTGGGTGACGCCGCCGTTTCACGAACTGGCGGACGCCAAACGCGTGGGCCAGTATTACAACTGGACGTTCGACGAGTTGATTGCCGCGGCTCGCGCGGGCTCCGATGGCATCTGCACCAACGAACACCACCAGAACGCCTATGGATTTATGCCCAGTCCGAACCTGATGGGGTCGGTGCTGGCTCGCGCCACGGATGGGTTGGATTGCGCGATCGTGCAGATGGGCGCAACTCTGCCGGCCACGCAGCCGCCCACGCGTATCGCGGAAGAGTACGCCATGCTCGATTGCATCAGCGGCGGCCGCCTGGTGGCCGGCATGCCCTTGGGGACGTCGATGGACATCAACCTCTGCTACGGCGTGACGCCGATCGAGCAGCGCGAACGGTACCGCGAAGCGCACGATCTGATTCTCAAGGCGTGGACCTCGCGCGAGCCCTTTGCCTGGAACGGTAAGTACACGCAGCTCGGCATGGTGAACCTGTGGCCGCGATGCATTCAACAGCCTCATCCGCCGGTGTGGATCCCCGGCAGCGGCAGCACCAGCACCTTCTACTACGCCGCCCAGCACAACCATTGCTACTGCTTCCTGAGCTATTTCGGTTACCAGGCCGCCCAGAAGAGCGTAGAGAAGTATTGGAGCGTGGTGCAGGAATCGGGCCGCGATCTCAATCCGCACCGGCTCGGTTTCCTGCAACTGGTTACGGTCGCTGAGACGGACGAGCAAGCTGAGAAGGACTACGCAAGGCACGTCGAGTACTTCTATCACAAGGGCCTGCACGTGCCGCCGGAATGGATGGGCATACCCGGTCACCAGGATTACCAGAGCTTGGCCAACTCCGTGCGGAACCCAATGATCGCCAGCGCGTTTACCTCGCTCAAGGAGAAGCGCTTCAAAGATTTCTTGAAAGATAAGTTTGTAATCAGCGGCAGCCCGGCTACGGTGCGAGACCAGCTCAAAGATCTGGTGGCAAAACTGAGAGTCGGGAATCTGATGGTGCTGCTGCATATCGGATCGATGTCACACGAGTTGACCATGAAAAACATTCAGCTGTTTTTCCAGGAGGTCGCGCCGGCGCTGCGTTCCACTTGGGATGACCAATGGGAGAACCAGTGGTGGCCGCAAGGGTTGCGCAAGAAGACCGCGCAGGAGGCAACCGCATGACGGCCGTTACCGATCGCCGCGTGAGTGTCTGGCAGAAGAAGCTGAATCCGAATATCAAGGTGGCCGGCAGCGGATCGCCCGTGGTCTTTCTGCACGGCGCCGGGGGCTTGGTGTGGGATGAGTTCCTGGACCGGCTGGCCGAAAAACACACCGTCTATGCTCCCGAGCATCCCGGCACCACCGTAGGAGACCCCGATGCCATTTATCAACTCGATAATCTCTGGGACCTGGTCTTGTACTACTACGAGGTCTTCGATTCGCTCGGCTTGAAATCGGCTCCGGTCATCGGGCATTCGTTCGGCGCGATGGTGGCGGCGGAACTGGCCGCCAGCAATCCCCAGCGGGTCAGCAAACTGGTGCTGATCGCGCCCATCGGTTTGTGGCGCGAGGATATCCCGATTACTAACTGGATGGTGATCACTCCCGGAAGCGACCTGCCGAAATATCTGTTGCGCGATCCCGATGGCCCGATCGCAAAGCAGATGTTCGGAACCCCGGACCCGGAAGGGATGATCCGCATGATCTGGTCGATGGGCTGCACCGGCAAGTTCGTGTGGCCGATACCGGACAAGGGCTTGAAGAAGCGCATCCATCGGATCCAGGCCCCCACGCTGCTTCTGTGGGGCAAACAGGACCGATTGGTTCCCGCGGCATACGCGCACGAATTCGCCAGCCGCATTTCTGGCGCGCGGATCGAGTTGGTCGACGAAGCCGGGCACTTGCCGACGGTGGAACATCCCGCGCGTGTGGCGGCAGCAGTTGAAGCGTTTCTGGGATAAAACCTCACAGGCCAAGAGTGTGGTCGCGCAGCAACCGTTGCGCTTCTGAGTCACAGACCGGCAAAAGCCACTGGAGTGACCCGACGATTGCGATCGTGGTGACTGCCATGTGGGGTCGGGCCTTCCGGCCCGCCGCCGGGCTTCTGCCCGGCGCGCCGCGCGGAAGCGCGGCGGCAGTCCGGAAGGGCTGGCCCCACGCCTGGACATGGCTGGCACGTTAACTGCATTCCGGCGGGAATGCGAAGTGTGGTGTGTCTGTTGACCTCGTTGGCCGCTTCCGCGTCTGCGGCCGACATCATCAGCCAGGTCCGCGTGCTGGGTGCTCCATCGTCCATCGAATTGGAGAGTCGCGCTGGCGAGCCGCTCGATTCCACGAAACTCGACCATGATGTGAAGACCTTGTGGCGATCGGGCCAGGTGGCCGATGTCACCGTCCAAACAGTGGCAGATGGCGAGGCGTTGCAGTTGCTCTTTCGTGTTCGCGCGCGCCGGTTTTTCGAGCTGCGCAAAGTCGAGATCGAGCCGCCCACGCCCGGTATCAATCCGGGGATCGCTCCCGGTGGCGACATCGATTCGCAGGAAGCGCAGCAGGCCGCGGCTCGCATTCGAAAACAGCTGGACGGTTCGGGTTTTCCGAACGTCACCGTAACCAGCCGTCTCGTCCTGATCGGCGCGGGCAAGGTCGATTGGAAAATCCACGTCGATAAAGGCCATGCGGTGGACATTGGGGCGGTGACATTCTCCGGGCATCCCGGAGTACCTGCCTCCCGGCTGAAGCATGCGTTAGGCATAAAGCGCCGCGGCTACAGTCCCGACGCTGTTGTTTCCGGCGCAGCGAATCTGCGATCGTTCTATTTTCACCATGGCTATCTCGCCGCTGACGTACTACCCGCTTCCCTGCGCATCGAAAACGGCAAGGCCGCGATCGATTACGTCATCGATTCCGGTCCGCACTCGGAGTTTGCGGCGCAAGCAGCCTGCCGCGAGTTCGCCGAAGAGCGCCGTGACGCCGAACGTAGCGGAGTCTTGGACTTCCACGCGCGGGTCGAAGCGGACGGCCTCAAAACCTCAGCCAAGCAGGGACGGGCCTATCGTGTCCATCGCATTCAATTCCGCGGGAATCACAGTTTCGGTGATATCACGCTGCGCCGCGCATTTCTGCTCGCCGAAGGCGATCCGCTGGACGAGACGAAACTGCGAAAGTCACTGGCGCGGCTGAATCGCAGCGGACTGTTCGAGCCGTTGACCCCGTCCAGTGTGGTATTGAATACGCCGCCAGGTACGGACGTGACAGATGTCACGGTCTGGCTCAAGGAGAAGAAGCTGCACAACTGGTTACTGTCGGGACCAGTGGGTCCGATGAGTCTCGCCGGGCCGCTGCAGTTCGCTATCGGAACTCGGCTGCCCACGTGGGGGCAGGGCATCTTCGAGTTATCAACCTATATACTCTCGGCCAACCTGATGCTGTTTGCGAAACCGGTGAGCGAGCTGATTCCCTTTCTGCCGCACAAGCGATTTCTGCCATTGCTGACGCTTCAGCGGCCATTACTGTCGGGACAACCAGTCTTCTCCGGGATCACGATCGCGCCCCAGTTGGGCTGGCGCGGGATGTTGGGGGGATATGCCGCGTCGAAAGTCCGTAATCTAACGCACGAATTTTCGCAGACGGATCGGGCATTTCAATCGCCGCTTCCGGTGATGATCATTGCCGGCAGCCAGGAGAAAGGCACGATGAATTGCGAAGTGGAGAAAACCAAGCTGGATTGGACGCGACAGATCGCCGCAACGGCTATCAACCTATTGTTGTCTTTCTCGCCATTGTGAGCGCGTCCACTTTGCCTCGCGGGTAAGAGTACGGCCATGCCATTTTCATACACATCTCTCTTGAATCACGCGCTGGGAGGCGTATAATCGCACCGAACGACGGAAAGGAGCCAATCTATGGCCCGCCCCCGGCCCGTAAAGTTTTCCGTGAGGTTGGCAATTCTGGCACTGAGCTTCCTGCCCGCCGCGATCACTCTTCACGCCGACATTACTCTTCCCACGGGAGGTTTCAATGGTGGTGGCACATGTAGCGAGAGTTCCGTTGGGGCGCTGCCCGCAGTCAATGGGATCGAGGGCGTGGGGCTGACGGTGTCATGCAGTGCACCAACTCCATCTCCTCTCTTTCAGGCGGATGTCAACGGAGCGACCACCGGTGGAACCATCGCGGCGGGGACTCCGATTGCTTTTACGTTCTCGTTTCAGGCGACTGAGCAAAACGCCGCCTTTCCGGTGAGCGCCTTCACTGCCGATTTCGCAGCGCTGGCTAACTCAGCGTTAGGTCCAGCTAATCTCAGCGGGTTTCAGGCCCAGACACTCTTCGATGGTTTTTGCGGCCCGTTTACCAATCAGTGTTTCTCGATTCAGGAAGCCGGAAGCGGCATTCTAAGTTTTCCAGTTGATCTTCCCAGTGGCACGCTATCCGCATTCGGTTTTGACTTAGCCACCACGACGAGCGGCACGGCCAACCTAACTCTGAATGCTACGGTGGATTTCAACGTCGTTCCGGAGCCAGGCCATCTGACGCTGGTTCTACTCGGGTTTGCCGCGTTGTACGTCGCAGGGAACAGGCTGCGGGCCAGGTGGCGCAGGGCCACGCTCGGTGCAGACCGCTAAGGCGCTTTGCAGCTGAAATTAGCCGCATCATCGACGCTGCCGCTGCCCTTGTAGTGCGCGACCTGCGGATACGGGCACAACGGCCGGGTGCGATCCACCGTGCCGTTGGTGGCGTGTGACGCAATCATTTTTTCCGGCGCCTTGCCCTGTTCCACCCATTGCTCCAGCGCCGTTACCGTATCGAACACGTTCGGCCCGTCGCCCCCGCCGCAATGGCCCATGCCGGGCACCATGAACAGCCGCACGGAATCGCCGGCTTTCGCAGGACCTCCCACTGCCTTAACGATGTTGCCGTAGTAGTTGACGGTCCCTCCGGGCGGAATCTGCTGATCGCTCCAGCCGTGATACATCAGCAACTTCCCTTGATGCGCGAAAAATGGCTTCAGGTTCGGGTCGATGGCATTGTTCACGCCGCCATCGATTTTGTCCGCGCGCGCGATGTCTTCGTCGAAGTTCAGCGTCAGGTAGTCCCAATTGGGGTCCTGGAAAACGACGTATTTGAAGGTGTCGGTGGCCAGCGGGATGGGTTGCGGTCCGGCCAGGCGGCTCCAGAGAAGTTCGCCTCCCGGCTCCAGGCCCGGAAAAATTTCTTCGCCCGTGCGCGGGTTCTTGGCGCCTGCATAGATCTTTTTGGCTGCTTCCACCTGCAGGGCCGTCAGGCAATCGGGGCCGTCGCCGTTCTTGCACGCCACTACCGCCGGATCGAAATGGCAGGCCCTGGGGTTCTCGATCAGCCCGTCTTTCACGCCGTCCAGCGCGTCACACGCCGCCAGAACCGCATTGTGAATCACCGGATACTTTTCCGCAGGAATGTAGCTTTCCGGATTCTTATGCACCGCCTGCGCAATCCAGATGCGCTCGGCTTGCAGATGCATCATGTAGTTGGCCGGGGCGCCGGCTACGATGCCGTCGTAATCGTTCGGATAGCGTTGCGCTTCCGTGACGCCTTGTTTGCCGCCGGAAGAACAGCTATCGAAGTACGAGTAGCGCGGCGAGTTGCCGTAAAACTTCTCAATCAGCGCTTTCGCTTTGAGCGTCATCTCATGCTCGGAGCGGTAGGCGTAGTCGATCAGTTTTTCGGGATGCCCCAGCGCGAAGCTGGCACTGCCGCCGGAATGGCCAGTATCGGTGGAAGCGGTGGCGTAGCCTCGCCTCAGATCCTGCACCATGTCACCGTAAGCCAGCGAGCCGCCCCATCCGCCGTTTCCAGTCGCCAGAAACTTTCCGTTCCAATCCGCGAGCGGCAGCCAAACTTCAATTTTGATATCCGAATCGCTGGTGGGTTTCAGCGTTGCGGCTACGCGGCAGAACGGCGGCAGGTCCGCAACCGGCGCCGAGGCGCCGCCGCGGCCAGTCAACGTGAATCCGCCGGCGGGAACCGTCTTCGCCATGGTAATCGTCGCGCTCGGCAACTCCAGCGAAGCCAGGCTCTCGCATGAGGAGGTCACCGTTGCAGCGTAGACGGGAAATGCCGCCAGCAGGAATGCCGGCAGCGCAAACGTAGCGTAGCGGTTCATTGCGATCCTCCTAGCGCGGCTGCGTCACTACATCGATCAATGCCGGCTCGCCCTTGCGCACGCGCTCGAGCCCGCGCAGATAGGCAGCGTGAAGGTCCTTGGGATCGGTGATCGGGCCTTCTCCGTAGAAACCGTAGGCCTGCGCCATCTTGGCGTAATCGATGTTCGGTTCCCACAGCTTGGTCCCGATGTGCGCGCGCTCCGCGCCGCGGTTATGCAGGCTGCACTGCCGCTCTACGAACATCACTTCGGCGTGGTAGCCGCGGTTGTTGTGCATCACGATGAGCTCGGGAATCTTGTGATGCGCAGCGGTCCAGAGAACGCCCGGGCAGAAGTTCAGGTCTCCATCCGTCTGGATGTTGACGGAGAGGCGGCCGTGTTTGCGATTGGCCAGTGCCGCGCCCACCGAGGCCGGGGCGTTATAGCCGATTCCGCCCGCGCCTTGCCCGCCGACGTACTGGTAGTGCTTGTCGAAATTCCACAAACGGTTTGGCCAGTTGCCGATGAATCCCTGCCAGCCGACCAGCGACCAATCGTCATTCTTAATGAGCGGCCACAACTCCCCGCTCAGACGGCTCAGCGAAATGGGGCTGGCATCCCAACCGTACGAAGCGTCCTCGATCGATCGGTTGCGGGCCTGCTTGTGGGCCTCCGCCAGCTTCCGGCCGCGGTCCTCGAGAGCCCGTTTGCGATCGGCGGTGATCAGCCGCTTACACGCCTCGGTGAGCGCCGGCATCGTCACTTCGGCATCCGCGCCCATGGCCAGGTCGACGTCGGCGTAGTGTGAAAAGTCCTGCAGGTTGCTCTTTAAGAAAAGATCGGTGGAGGCGATGCTGATGGTCTTCCCCCCGCGTGCTCGTGCGGCGCGCGCCATCCCGGAGGCGTCGGCAACTTCGAGGAACAGAATGACATCGGGCTGATACCCCGGCGTGCCGTTTCCGGCCAGCGGGTGACGGTTGGGAAAATTCATGCGCTCTTGGTTGTTCACCGGCGCCTGCAGGGTTTCGGCCAGGTCGATCAGCGCTTTGACCCCGTTCGGCGTGCGCGCCGAGCGCTGCGCCACAATCAACGGCCGTTCCGCATTCACCAGCCACTCGGCGGCCTGTTTCACCGCGGCGTCATCGCCCTGCGGCGGCGCCGTCATGGTGAGTTTCGGAATGCGCGGCTTGGTGGCCGGCTGCGGGTTCGATTGCAGTTCGTGATGGGCCACGATCAGCACCGGACCCATGGGCGGTGTAGTGGCAATCTTGTAGGCGCGGACCGCCGACTCGGCGAATGCACCCAGAGAATTCGGCTGATCGTCCCACTTGGTGTAATCGCGCACCAGCGCGCCCATGTCCTGCGCACTGTGATACGACTCGACGCCGCCATTGCGCACCGCGCCGTCGAAGTGGTTGCCCACCACCATGAAGATGGGCACACGGTCAGCGTAGGCGTTGTAGATGGCCATGCCGGCATGCTGCAAGCCGACGGTGCCATGGATCAGCGCCATCATCGGCTTGCCTTCGATCTTGGCGTAACCGTGCGCCATGGCCACCGCGGCTTCTTCATGCGTGACCGTCAGGAATTCCGGCATCTTGTTATCGCCGTAGTTGATCAGAGATTCGTGCAGCGATTCGAAAGTCGAGCCGGGGTTGGCGCCCAGGTATTCCAGGTCGAGCGTCTTCAGCACATCCACCATGAAGTCCGAACCCGGGTTGTCGATCACCCGTGCCGATGCCGCTCCGGGCTCACCCGCGTCGCGTGCCAGTTGTGTCGCGCCCGGTCCGCGAGGGGCGCTGCCGTTCGTCTGTGGCGCATCGGTCGCCTGTGCGGAAGCGACTTGCGGTTTCGCGACTAATGCCGCAGCACCCGCCGCGGCGCCTTTCAAGAAACCGCGCCGGCCGAAGGGCGTGCGGGTAGACTTCGCCATGGTTACCATCCTCCCTCAAAGTGCTGAATTCGGGACCAGTTTATGAAGTACGAAAGTCGATGTCAACGCGCAGCGCGCAGCGCAGCAGCGGCACGCGCAGCGGCGGTGCGGAACGGGCCGCCGTGTCAGGTCGGGTATCGCTTCGCGATCCTCGCCGGAAACTCTGTTGAGCACTTGTTCCCTCTGCCACCTCTGCGCGCCAATCTGAGGCTTGGCGACCGTCTCATCTCACGCGCGAAGACCCAGCAATCTTTAGCCTTTCTCTGCGTCTCTGCGTCTCTGCGGTGAATCCACAACCCCGCCCATGATAGAATCACGCGTAGTTTCACAGGGGGCGGCAATGGTAATCGATGCACATGCGCACGTGACGGCGCCGGACAGTCTCTGGGTGTACAAGGCGCAGATCCTCGCGCATCGGGGTGGTCACGGGCGCGGCGGCGTGAATGCTACCGACGACGACATCGCCAGAGCCTTGAACTCCCCTGTGTTCGGCGGCTCGTCCCATCTCGCCCAGCTCAAAGAGGCCGGCACCGACATGCAGATCATCTCGCCGCGGCCTTACCAGATGATGACCAGCGAGCATCCCAAGCTGGTGACCTGGTTCATGGAAGAGACCAACAACATCATCGCGCGCCAGGTGAAGCTGTACCCGAACGTGTTCCGCGGCGTTTGTGCGTTGCCGTTGACTCCCAACGTTCCCGTTCAGTCCGTGCTGCCGTATCTCGAAAAATGCGTGAAGCAGGATGGGTTCGTGGGACTCCTTCTGAATCCCGACCCCGGCGAATGCAGTGGCGTCGAGACCCCCGCGCTCGGCGACCGCTATTGGTATCCGCTCTACGAAAAGATGGTCGACCTCGACGTCCCCGGCCACATCCACTCGATGGGATGTAAGTCCGAGCGGCTCACTTACTCCACCCACTTCATCAACGAAGAGACCATCGCCGTGGTTTCGCTGCTGACCTCAACCGTGTTCAAGGATTTTCCGAAGCTCAAGATCGTGGTGTCGCACGGAGGCGGCGCGGTGCCCTACCAATGGGCCCGCTGGGAAGCGAGTTCGCTGCGCGGCAAGGGGCCGCGTTTCTCCGAGACCCTGCGAAACCTGTATTACGACACCGTGCTGTACTCCGCCGATTCGCTGGCGCTGCTCATCAAGACGGTCGGCGCGGACCGCTGCCTGTTCGGCACCGAACGCCCCGGTGTGGGCACCGTCAAGGACCCGAAGACCGGCAAGTGGCTGGACGAGACCCGGCACCTGATCGAGGCGTTCGACTGGTTGAGCGCGGCCGACAAGAAAATGATTTTCGAAGACAACGCCAAGAAGGTCTTCAAACTCGATGTGGGCGCCAAAGAGTCCAAGGGGGCGAGCTCGTAGCTCTCGCGTCGCGTAGGCACGGCCCATGGTCAAACTGAAGATCGACCATCTCTCTAAACGATATTGGCTGGAACACCAGGCGCACGAAGTCCTCGCCTTGTCCGACGTCAGCCTCTCGGTGGAAGATGGCGAATTCATGGCCCTGGTAGGTCCGAGCGGCTGCGGAAAAACTTCGCTGCTTAACATTGTCGCCGGCCTGCTGCCTTATGAGTTGGGCTCGGTGTCCATCGACGGCAAGCGCGTGGCAGGACCCGGCATCGATCGTTCCGTGGTCTTCCAGCACTCCAGCCTGCTGCCCTGGCGTACCATCGCCGGCAACGTCCGCTACGGCATGGAAATGCAGCGGCGTTTCGATAGAGCCACCATGCGCGAGCGCACCGACTACTTCGTCAAGCTGGTGGGGCTCGCCGGTTTCGAGCGCCACTACCCGTCGGAGCTGTCGGGCGGCATGCAGCAGCGCGTCAACCTGGCGCGCGCGCTGGCCTCGGATCCCGCGGTGCTGCTCATGGACGAACCCTTTGCCGCGCTCGATGCGCAGACGCGCGAATTCATGCAGGCCGAGCTGCTAAAGATCTGGGCCAAAGCGCGCAAGACGGTCCTGTTCATCACCCATCAGATCAACGAAGCCATTTATCTCGCGGACCGCGTGGCAGTCATGAGCTCGCGGCCAGGACGAGTCAAGGACGTTTTTCAAGTCCCGTTCGATCGGCCGCGAACCCTGGCACTGAAACGAGACCCCCAGTTCCTGCAGATCGAGGACGCCATCTGGCAATTGATCGAAGAGGAATCGGAGCGCATGGGGATGGTGGTGGCCAACTGATGAAGACTGCTGCCCCGGCGAAGACCGAGACCACGAGCCAGCCGGAGGTCGTCGGCGAACCTCTCGGCCGGCCGCCGAAGAGCTTTTACCAGCGCCATGAAGCCTTGATCCTGGGCGGCGGCGCGGTCTTAGCCGTGATGATCGTGTGGCAGATTTTTTGGTCGGCCGGCAAGATCTCCCCGCTCTTCTTCAGCGGACCCTCCGCCATCGCCAAGCAGTTCCGGGAAGGCCTGCTGCACGGCACTCTGCTTACCGATCTCGGCTACAGCGGCAAGAACTTTCTTCTCGGATTCCTGCTGGCAGCCATTGCCGGAGTCATGCTCGGCGTGATCGTGGGCTGGTACCGCACCGTCCGTCTGTTGCTCGATCCATTCTTGAATGCCTTGTACGCTACGCCGCGCATCGCCATGATCCCGCTCATCATCATCTGGTTCGGGATCGGCATGTGGTCGAAGGTGTTCATCGTTTTCATGTCGGCATTTTTCCCGATCCTGGTGAACACCGTCGCGGGAGTCAAGAATATCGATCGCGACCTGCTGCGCGCCGCGCGCGCGTTCTGCGCCACCGATTGGCAGATCTTTACTACCGTCACCATTCCAGGATCGGTGCCCTTCATCCTGACTGGCCTGCGCCAGGGTGTCGCCTTGGGATTGATCGGCGTGGTGGTCGGCGAAATGTTTGGCGGGAGTCAAGGAATCGGTTTCATGGTGGCCTACGGCGGCCAGATGTTCCAGACCGACACGTTGTTTGTGGGCGTGCTGCTCATCGCGTTCGCCGGCATCCTGCTTACCTGGCTGGCCGAACGCCTGGAAAAGCGCTTCTCCCGATGGCGGCCGGAGCGTTGAGCAGCATGGAGGAAATTCGGGCCCGCTTGAGTCGCGTTGACTCCTGCGCCGTCTCCGACGCGCTCGACAAACTCGGACTCAAGGGAGTCGTCACCGGCATTCATCGCTTCTCCACCGACCGCCGCATCTCGGGGCCCGTGTTGACTGTCAAGCTGGATCGTGCCGAAGGCCGCCCGCCCACTTCCCGCCATTTGTGCACTGCCGCCATTGAAGCGGCCTCACCTGGTGATGTGATCGTAGTCGAGCAGCGAACCGGCCTCGACGCCGCTTCCTGGGGCGGCAACCTTTCGATTGGAGCTAAGATGCGCGGCGTAGCCGGAGTCATCATCGACGGCCCGGCGCGCGACATCGACGAAAGCCGCCAATTGGATTTTCCCGTTTTTGCCCGCGACCACACCGCGCGCACCGCCCGTGGCCGCATCGTGGAAGTGGCCACCAACGAGCCAGTCATGATTGGCGACATCCCGGTCTCGCCGGGCGATTACGTGGTGGCCGATGGCAGCGCCGTGGCATTCGTCTCGCCGCAAGACATTCTGCGCGCGCTCGAAGCCGCCGAGTCAATCGTGGAACGTGAGAAAGCCATGGCCGAGGCCCTGCACCAGGGCAAACCGATCAGCCAGGTGATGGGCGCAAACTACGAACAGATGCTGAAGCGATAGAGAATGCCAACAGACGACACCAACCTCCACCGCGCCTCCAAACTCGACACCACCGCCCTGAGCGACGCGCTCGATCGGCTCGGTATCGCCGGCCAGTGCCTCAACATCAAGCCGCTCGATCCCCGTTTCCGCTTGACTGGCCGCGCGTTCACAATTCTCTACGGCCCGGCAGGCACCCCTCCCGGCACGGTGGGGGACTATATCGATGACGTGCCAGCGGGAGGAGTCGTCGTGCTCGATAACAGCGGACGCGAGAACGCCACCGTCTGGGGCGACATCTTAACAATGGTAGCGACTCGCCGCGGCGTGGCCGGCACCGTGATCGATGGCGCCTGCCGCGACACGCACCTGGCCCGCGAGTTGGGCTATCCCATCTATAGCCGCAGCTACTCCATGCGTACGGGCAAGGACCGCGTTCAGGTGGAAGCGATGGGTGGAACAGTCAACATCGGCGACGCCCGCGTGAGCCCGGGCGACTTGCTGCGCGGCGATGCCGATGGCGTCCTGGTGATCCCTCGAGCGCACGAAGACGAAGTGCTCCGGATCGCCGAAGAGATCGACGCCAAGGAGGAGCAGATCCGCCGGCTGGTTCTCGACGGCATGAGTCTGACCGAAGCCCGCCGCCAGCTCGGGTATCACAAGCTGCAAACCAAGACCCGCTAACTGTGGCGCAGACCGTCGGTTTTCAGCGGTCTGCGAAAATGGCAGACGGCACAAGGAGACCGTCTGCCCTACAAAATTCCCCTAGAATGTCAGCTTCGCCGCCACCTGCAATTGCCGCGCGCCCGACAAGTTGGTGCTCGTCGCAGTCGGAGCTCCGAAGCCGGTCGGCGTGAAGTTCTGCACCACGCAGCTATTGGTATGGCCGGCGCAAGTGTTCGAGTAATTGTACTCGGTGTAATTCACCTGGTAGATATTCGTAAAGTTGAACAGGTTGAACGCTTCGCCGAGGATCGAGAACTTCACTTTCTCTCCGATCGGGAAGGTGCGGCTGATGCGAAAATCCAGGTCCTTGATGCTCGGCTGGGTAAAGGGGTTGCGCGGCTGGCCATAAACGCGGGCGCCGCTCAGCGCCGTTCCGGAGTTGTTGTTGGTGCCGCCCGTGAGGCCGCCCAGCACGCCGGCCGGGATGCCTTGGGCTGCGATGGCGGCTGGCGGGTTGGCGCCATTGATCTGGCCGCTGTACGGTTGGCCCGTGCCGTATGAGAACAGCGTCGAGAAAGTCCAACCCGTGGTGATAAACTTGGCGGCGTGGTTGGAGAACTTGTTACCCCAACCCGGAGTGAACACAATGGTGTTGGTGACGCGGTTCCTCTGGTCCAGATCGGAGCGCGCGTACTCCAGAGAGCGGTTGTACGGATCCACCGGGAAATTCTGGCCTCCACCGTTAAATGTCCCGAACTGGCCCTGAATTTCGCCGCCATCCATCGCCTTGGCCAGCGTGTAATTGAAGATGAATTCCAGCCCGTGCGAATAGCGTTTATGCAGCGTCAATACCATGCTGTTGTACCAGGAATTGACGTCGCTGAGGGCGGTAAGAATGGGGCCCGTCGCGTTGATTCGTGAGGTGTAGTAGGGGACCGTGATCGTCTGGATCGTTGTCAGGCTGGGACTGGTGATGTCGTACGACCGCGTCATCGTCGACGGCGCCAGATTCTCGTCGATAAACGCCGGCAGGCGCATTCCGCGGCTCACCACATAGCTCGCGCTCACGCTGATGTTGTCCGGCAGTTGGTGCTCGATGGAAACATCGCCTTCATGCGCGCGCGGATTGGCGAAATCCGGAACCTGCCCGCGCGTAGTTTGCGTGAGAGCCGGTGGCGTGAAAGCAGTCACCTGCGGGACCAGCGCCCCGGTAAACGGTGCAATCGGTGCGCCGCCCGGCGGTGTGTAGATCAGGTTCGGAAACGCCAACGTTGGGCAGGAAGTGGGTGTGCAGTTGAAGGTCTGCTGAATCACGCCGTTCTCCGCGCGAGTCGCGTAGAACATGCTGTTCGACGTCTTGGCGTAGAAAAGCCCATAGCCCACCCTCACGACGGTCCCTTTCGACACTTGCCAGGCAACCCCGATCCGTGGTGCAATCTCATGCTTCGGAATGTTGATGGTCGACGTATAGAGCGAGGTCAGTGGTGTCGAGGTGTTCGGCATCGGCGGTTGCGGAACCGTGGACAGATCCCAACGCACCCCGTAATTGATCGTCAGGTTGCTTTTCGCCTTCCAGCTATCCTCGGCAAATAGGGCATAGTCGTTGTTGTAGAAATCATCCTTGCCCACTCCCGTAACTGGATCGTGCACCTGCACAAATGTGCTCCAGTGGCGCCCGGTGAGCCCATCGTTCAAATTGGTTCCCGTCACGTCCGCCACCCAATTGCTGAAGTTGTTCGTTCCGGAGTAGGTGTACACTCCGCCGCCTTGGAACAGGTTGATGAGCAGCTCATGGATGAAGTTGAAATCCGCGCCGAACTTCATGGTGTGCGTCCCGTGGACTTTGCTGAGCACGTCGGAGAATTGCAACCGGTGCTCGTCCGGGAACGCCGGACGAGGCAGTGCGTTCGGCATGCCGTAAGTGAAGAAATTCGTGATGCCCACGCTCGGTGCAGTCGAGTTGGCGCCTATGGTCTCCAAGTCCCGCGACCATTGAAAGCGAAGTTCATTGATCGTGGTGGGACTGATGGTAGAGCTCCACTTGGCCACGAAGTTCCGTTCATGGCTGACGGCCTTGCCGTTGGCCGAGTTCGACGAGGTGTTGTTGACCGTAGTTGCGGTTTGGTACGAGTTGGGTGCGCGGAAATTGTCGAAATTGAACGACGCGTTGATCTCGTTTTTCTGCGTAACCGCGTAATCCAGTTTCCCGAACGCAATATCCTGGTTCTGGAAGCGAGGATACGCCCCCAGTTGACTCACAATGTACGCGTTTGCCGCGGCGCACGTGGCAGCCGGTATGGGGGCGATGCAGGCTACCGGATAAACGCCGCTGCTCGTATACGCAATCGGGTTCACTTTGCGCGAGCCATCGTACGTCACGAAGTAGAACAGCTTGTCCTTGATAATCGGACCACCCACGCTGCCGCCGAACTGCTGTTGTTGGTGGATCGGCTGCGTGTAGATCCCTTTCGATTTATTGAAGGGATCGAGGGCGTTCAGCGTCGGATAACGCAGGTAGTAGAACAAGTCTCCATGAATCGCATTCCCGCCGGCCTTGGTTACTGCATTGATCACACCGCCGGCCGCCTGGCCCAACTCGGCCGAGTAGTTGCTGGCTGCGACCTGATACTCCTGGATCGAATCCAGGCTGTAGACGTAAGGCAGCGTCGTGCGGCCCTTCTCTTCGGAAAAGAATGCCTGGTTGTTGTTGGTGCCATCCACGTTGCTGCTGTTGTAAAGGCCCGACACGCCGCGATACGAAGCCAGGCCCGTAGTGCCGTCATTGGTCACATTAGGCGTCGTGAACTGGAAGTTCGCCCAGTTGCGCCCGGCCATCGGCAGATTGTCCTTGGAAATCTGCGACACCACCTGCGACATGTCGGTTTTCTCGGCATCCACTACCGGCGTTTCGCCCGTTACCGTTACGCTCTCCGACGTGGACTGTACCGTCAGTGACAAATCGAGCGTAAGCGTCTGGCCCACTTCCAGGTGGACGTCCTTGCGCACCAGCTTCGTGAATCCGGCTTTGCTAACCGTCACTTCGTAATCGCCCGGCAAGAGGAATGGCGCCGCGTAGAGGCCTACCTCGTTTGTCGGTACCACGCGATCGACGCCCGTACCCACGTTGTGAATGGTCACCGTGGCATCGGGAATGATTGCCTGGTTCGGGTCCCGAATGGTTCCGTTGATGGTGCCGGACCCCGTCGTTTGAGCCCAGGCCGATAAGCCCATCGAAATGTAAAAAGCCAAGGTGATTAGGCACTTACGCCCCGTTTTCTTCATAGCAACCTCCTGTCTTTTCTTCGGGCACGGCTAACGCGTTCCCTCAATGGCGTGGAGGGTGAACGTGCGGATGATGACCCCTAACTGCTCGTGGAAGGGATAGATTACCAGAAATAACGTTACAGGGATATTAGAAAATCACGCTCCGGTTGTAAACAGCACTGGCCCGAAGCATCCCGAGCGGAAGGCGGCCGGTATGCAAGCGCCGCCAGTTCGCGGTTGGCTCGTGGTGTCTCAAGCTACCCCCACCGACCAGAGGTGCCTCCTGTTCTGGCTCTTACGGGCCTTGCGATTCGTTTACATGTGTCAGATCATATTAGACATCGTCAGTGTGTGGGGAGGCGTGAGCAATGACGGGAACTCCGCTGCGTCCGCGGGTCCTTTGGGTGGTAACTCTCCTGGCGGCCGCAGGCTGCATGCAAGAGAGCCTCGCGCAGCAGGCTGCTACCAATGCCGGGAATTCCCCCGCTCCGCAACGCGCGCTTCTCGACAAGTACTGCGTCGTTTGCCATAGCGACAAGCTCAAGACCGGCGGCCTCACACTTCAGTCACTCGATTTGAACGACGTTCCGGCGAACGCCGAAATTTGGGAAAAGGCCATTCGCAAGCTGGAAACGGAATCCATGCCGCCCGCCGGAATGCCGCGTCCGGATCGTGCGGCCGTTGACTCGCTGGTTACTTATCTCGAAAGCGCGCTTGACCGCGCTTCCGCAGCCAAGCCCAACCCCGGACGGGCGACGTTGCATCGCCTGAACCGAACCGAGTACGCCAGTGCCATTCGTGACGTGCTGGGGCTCGATATCGATCCGGCTATCCTCCCCGCTGACGACGAAAGCTACGGCTTCGATAACATCGCCGATGTTCTGAAAACCTCCCCGTCGCTTCTGGAGCGCTACCTCGCTGCCTCCTGGAAGCTTAGCCGTCTTGCGGTCGGCGACCCGAACATCATTGCGGAAACCTCCACCTACCGCACCAAGCCGGACATCTCGCAGGATAAGCGCATGGACGGGCTGCCGCTCGGAACGCGCGGCGGCATGCTGGTGCGTCACAATTTTCCGCTGGACGGCGAATACAACATTAAGGTCCGTCTGTGGCGCGTCACGGCCGATATCATCCGCGGCCTCGAAGAGCCCCACCAGGTGGAAGTCAGCATCGATGGCAGGCGTGTCGGGCTGGTCACTGTGGGCGGCGATGCCGACCGCGATCTCAGCTACGAAAATTCCGGAAAGTCCGCGGAAGAGATCGATCAGCGCCTGACCATGCACGTCCCCGTCCAAGCCGGCCCGCACGACGTCATAGCGACGTTCCTCACCGAATCCGAAGCGCAGGACGACTACATCCTCCAGCCTTTCGTGCGCGAGAACATCGACGTGCTCGGCTACCGCGGCCTTCCCCAAGTCGATCGATTGACCATCGAGGGCCCGTTCCAAGCCACCGGTTCCGGCGACACGCCCAGTCGCCATAAGATCTTCGTGTGCCGGCCGGAAAAAGGCGCCGATGAGATGCCCTGCGCGCGCAGGATTATCGCTACTCTCTCGCGACGCGCCTATCGCCGCCCGGTGAACGACAACGATCTCGAGAGCCTGCTCGGCTTTTTCCAGCGGGGCCGGAACGAAGGTGGCACCTTCGATTCGGGTATCGAAGCAGCCATCCAGCTCATTCTGGCGGACCCGGATTTCATTTTCCGCTTTGAACCCGATCCGGCCAATCTGGCCACCGGGGCGGTCTATCCGTTGAGCGATGTGGAATTGGCGTCGCGCCTGTCGTTCTTCCTGTGGAGCACCGTACCGGACGAGGAGTTGATCAGCCTGGCCAGCCAGGGGAAGCTGAAGGATCCGACCGTCCTCCAGAATCAAGTACGGCGCATGCTGGCCGATCCGAAGTCGAAAGCCCTGGTGGATAATTTCGCCGGGCAGTGGCTGTACCTGCGCAACTTGAAGAACATCAATCCCGATTTCGAAACCTTTCCCGATTTCGACGACAACCTGCGGCAGGCCATGAAGAAGGAGACCGATCTCTTCTTCACCAGCATCATTCGGGAAGACCGCAGCGTGATGGACCTGCTGAACGCCGACTACACGTTTATCAACGAGCGCCTGGCCCGCCACTACGGGATTCCGAATATCTACGGCACGGATTTCCGGCGTGTCACCCTAACCGACGAGAACCGGCGCGGCCTGCTTGGGCAGGCGAGTATCCTCACCGTGACTTCATTGCCCACCCGCACAAGCCCGGTCCAGCGGGGCAAGTGGATTCTGACCAATATTCTGGGCATTCCGCCCACACCGCCGCCGCCCAACGTTCCGGCGCTCAAGGAACACTCCGATGCCGGCATGCCTACGTCGCTCCGTGAGCGTATGGAGGCGCACCGCGCCAACCCCACCTGCGCGGGCTGTCACAAGATCATGGACCCGATCGGCTTCTCGCTGGAAAATTTCGATGCTGTCGGACAGTGGCGCACCAGCGACGAAGGTGCCAGGATCGATCCCGCCGGAACCTTATATAACGGAGCGAAGGTCGATGGGCCGAGTTCGTTGCGCAAGATGCTGAACAGCCATCCGGAAGTATTCACCGGCGTGCTGACCGAAAAGATGCTCACGTATGCGCTGGGCCGGGGCGTTCAATACTACGACATGCCGGCCATCCGCGAAGTTTTGCGGAACGCAGCCAGCACCAATTACCGCTTTTCGTCGATCGTCTTGGGAATCGTGAAAAGCGTGCCATTTCAGATGAAAGAGAAGAACCCGCCGGATGCCGAGGAACATACGGTAACGGCTAGCACTCGTTAGGAGGGTGGACCGATGATCATCACGAGGAAACATCTGAACCGCCGTACGTTTTTGCGCGGCTTGGGTGTCGCCGTATCCCTGCCCATGCTGGATTCCATGCTTCCGGCATTGAAGGCCGCCGCGAAGCCGCAGGCGCGCCTGGGATTCCTGTACATGCCGCATGGCGCGGTGCTGTCCGCCTGGACGCCCACTGCCGAAGGCACGCTGGAACTCTCGCGCATCCTCGCCCCCTTGAACAACGTGAAGGATCAGGTGGTGGTGGTCAGCGGTCTGGCGCACAAGAATGCCGGCGCCACCCTCAATGACAGCGGCGGCGATCACGGGCGCTCCCCCTCCGTGTTCCTCAATGGCGTGCGCCCGCGCCGCACCGAAGGTGAAGATGTGCACGCGGGAACTACTGCGGATCAAATCGCCGCAGCCGCCATCGGGCAGGACACGCCACTGCCCTCGCTCGAATTGGCCACCGAGGACATGACCGGTCTGATCGGCGCCTGCGACGTCGGTTTCAGCTGCACTTACACCAACACCATTTCCTGGAAAACGCCGACCACGCCGCTGCCCATGGAGATCAATCCGCGCGCCGTTTTTGACCGGCTCTTCGGAGACGGCTCCAACGCCACCGAACGGCTGGCTCGCATCCAGCGCGAGCGCAGCATTCTCGACGCGGTCTCCGATCAGATGAAGAAGCTCGAGCGCAACCTGGGCCAGAACGACCGCAATCGCGTGGCTGAGTATCTCGATAACGTGCGCGAGATCGAGCGCCGCATCCAGTTGGCCGAGAAACAGCACGCCACGAGTCTGAATGTGCCCGCCGCGCCCGTCGGCATCCCGGACGATCACGAAGAGCATTCCAAGCTGATGCTGGATCTGATTGCTCTCGCGTTCGAGGCGGACATCACGCGCGTTTCCGCCTTCATGATGGCGCGCGAAGTGAGCTACCGGACGTTCCCCAAGATCGGGGTTCCCGATCCGTTCCACGCCACCTCGCACCACCAGGACAATCCGGAAAAGATCGAGAAGCTCACCAAGATCAACACCTATCATGTCGGCCTCGTGGCCTACCTGCTCGAGAAACTGAAGAGCAGGCAGGATGGCGACGGCACGCTTCTGGATCACACCATGATCCTGTACGGAAGCTGCATGAGCAACCCCAACGTCCACAACCATGCGCCGCTGCCGTGGTTGGTGGCAGGCGGTTTGGGCGGCATGAAGGGCGGCCGGCACATCAAGTATCCGGAAGATACGCCCGCCGCGAACCTGTTGGTGACCATGCTCAACAAAGCCGGCATTCACCAGGAGAGCATGGGCGACAGCACCAATATCCTTTCCGAGGTGTAATCGGTTTTATTGTGTCAACGGTATCGTTTTACCGGGCCGCGACCAAAGGGAGCGGAGCTTTCAAGTAACGGAGGCAACAGAAACATGCACCTGCGATCTCTGAACGCATGTTGGGTGGCCGCATGGCTCGCGGCCGCCGGCTACAGTGCCACCATCGGCAGTTCTTCGCTGGCGGATGCCGCCAAAGCTCAGGACAAAGACGGCGTCCGCGCTCTGCTCAAGCTGCATGCGGATGTGAACGCCGCCGAGCCCGATGGCACCACCGCTTTGCATTGGGCGGCGCACTGGAACGACCTCGATCTGGTGAACGACCTGTTGCGCGCGGGCGCGAATGTCAAGACCGCCAATCGCTATGGCGCGACCCCGCTCTCCGAAGCCGCGCAAACAGGCAGCGGCGCGTTGATCGAGCGCCTCCTCAAAGCCGGGGCCGACCCCAACACCGCCACCACCAATCAAGGCGAAACCGTTTTGATGACGGCATCGCGCGTGAACAACGTGGATGCCGTGAAAGTGCTACTGGAGCACGGCGCATCGGCGCACGCCCGTGACGAATTCCGCGGCCAGACCGCGCTGATGTGGGCGGCGGCCGAAGGCCATCCCGAAGTGGTGAAGCTGCTGGTAGCACACGGCGCGGATTTGGATGTCCGTTCCTTCGATCGCGACACCAACCTCCCCAAGATGGAAGCCGGCACTCCGATCGCGCCCATCGCGCGCGGCGGTCTGACCGCTCTTCTGTTCGCCGCCCGGCAAGGCGAGACGGAATGCGCGCGCTTGCTGCTCGATGCAGGCGCCGACATCAATCAAGTGGATTCGGATGGCAACAATGCCCTGATCCTGGCGACGCTGAATACGCATTACGATTTCGCCCAGATGCTGCTCGATCGCGGCACCGACCCCAACCTGGCAGCCAAGAACGGACGCGCCGCGCTTTACACTGCCGTCGAGATGCACGACGTCGATTGGTCGCCGCGGCCGGCGCACAAAGAGAACGACAAGACCACCAGCATGGATCTGATCCACGCGCTGATCGCCCACGGCGCGAATGTGAACGCGCAACTCAAGGCACCGGCCCCGATCGCCAAGCTCGCCCAGGATGGCGGCGACCGCAGCCTGGCAGCCGGCGCGACGCCGTTCATGCGCGCAGCCCGCAGTGCCGACGTCGCACTCATGCGGCTCCTGCTTGACCACAACGCCGAGCCGACGCTCGCGAACAAGGATGGCCTCAACGCCCTGATGCTGGCTGCCGGGTCCGGCTGGAACGACGCCATCAAAGGCAACGAAGCGCAGGCGCTCGAAGCCGTCAAACTCTGCCTGAGCCTGGGCCTTTCGGCGACCGACGCCACCGACAAGGGAGAGACCGCCCTTCACGGAGCGGCCCACCGCGGCGCCGACACCATCGTCAAGCTGCTGGCCGAGAAGGGCGCTAACGTGAACGCCGCCAACAAGCGCGGTTTCACGCCGCTCGACATCGCCCAAGGCAAGGGCGCACCTCCTGGCGCAGTCGGCACGGTCCATGAGACCACCGTGGCGTTGCTGAAGCAGCTAGGCGGCACCAACGGCAAAGAAATCAAGACGCCCGTGAAACCGGAAGAACCGTAGGCCAATTTGGCGCTGGTCGTTCAACTATGCCGGTTTTCCGCCATGAAATCTTCATTGAGCGACCTGTTGACGCTGTTTTCGCTGCAGTAGCAGATGTCCATACCCATCCGAAGTGGCAGGCCGGCTTACTTGAGGCTGACGCGGCGGCCGGCGTGTTGCGAGTCGGTGGGAAAGGTGTCGAAGTGCGGCGGGTGTTCGGACGGGTCGCACGGTTTCCCTACGAGATCACTCATTGTGACCCGCCCAACGTGTGGGGTTTTCGTGTGCTGGATGGCCCCATCCGCCCGGCGGCGGTGCTGAGCTTCAAGAACGCGCAATCGGGAACGATCATCACCAGTCAGTTAACGATCCCTGGTCTTGCCGGATGGCTTCTCGGCCTGGTCATGCTGCGGCAGCAGAAACGCAACTATCAGGGTCTCAAGAGGCTGCTCGAGGCAGGGAAGCTTTAGCGGAGCAAACCCGTAGGACAGACCGTCGCCTTTTGCGGTCTGTCGGCGCCTGCGATCTTGGCAGACGGCACAAAACGACCGTCCGCGCCACAAACGCCTACTTCTTGCCGTGCAGCTCGAAGGCCTTCTTGATGTGCTCGTTGTCGGGGTTGTTCTCGATACACTCGTACTCTTCGACGCGCACATCCACGGGTTTCCGCAGCACCGACCCAGTCACCCAGGGCTTCGTCAGCGCGCCCGGGTCCTCAACCGTGGCTTCGTAGGAAATCGTGTCATCTTCGTTGCGGCGATACTTCTCGACGACGTGCAGTTTTTCGGTGTGGATACTGCCCAAGCCGCTGAGCCAGGTTTTGTCGTTGAATCCCGTCACGTCCACCACCAGCGTGTCGCCGTCCCACCGGCCTACCGAGTCGCCCAGCCAGGTGGGCGTCAGATCGTCCGGATGTTGCAGCTTGGCGTCCAGCGGAATGCGGCGGAAGGCACGGAACGCTTCGTAGAGAATCACGACTTCTTTCGGCGTCTGCACGATCTCGAGCGGCATGGGCATGCTCGCAATGCGCGGCACGCCCGGCAGCAGGCACTTCGATGTCGGATCGTCGAGCACCGTGAAGGTCTTCGATTTGGTGGCTGCCCAATCCTGGTAAGGAATCGGCGTACGGGCCGGGGGCTTATATTTCGTCGGTGGCAGCGGGTGCAGCGGAGGCGCGCCGGGCTCTCCGTTGATGCTCACGCCGAAGCCTTGCCAGGTGCCGGAGAGATCCGGCTTTCCATCGGATGCACGCGGCACGGACTGGCCCAACGCCAGCGCAGCCGTTACCAAACTAATGGCGATGAATTTCATGACGGTCAGTTCGCCCCTACCGGCCCTGCAAATTTCTTGGTGCCGTCCGGGAAGGTGATCTCGCGTCCCGCCCCAGTGTTCGTGCCGTCCTTGGATTTGTAAGCCGTGATCGTCACCTCGTCGCCGATCTTCAACGAGTCTTTGCTGAAGCCCGTGCGCTTGAGCGTATTGGGCGGGTAGCCTTCCAAAGCCCAGGTGGTCACTTTGCCGTCGGCGTCCTTCACATCGAGGTAAATGTAGATGTGCGGGTTGGTCCACTCGACTTTGCTGATGGTGCCCTTGAGGGTGAGGACCTGGCTCGAATCGTACTCCGCTGCAAACGAATGGTGGGCCGCTGCCGGCATGCCGCTCAGCAACAGACCGATCCCAACCGCCAGAACACCGAAAACTTTGGATTTCACGCGATAACCTCCAGAGGCACTACCTGACGAATCTAGGCGGATTCTATCGTGCCGTGACGGGTGGTGTCAAACGCCTCTCGCCGTCATACCCAAGCGGCGAATTTCTCGGCTTTCCCCGCTCGATCAATCAGTTACGGACTTTTTCGCCGCTTCACTGGAGCGGTGGCGAGGCTCCGCACTCCCGAGATAGAGAACGTCGCTCATGGAATCTCGACACCACCGTTCCGCGCCGACATGGCTTTGCCCTCGGCGTCCCTCACCACGACGCGCACCACATATCGGCCGGGTGCCGCGCGCAGATTTTCCCTCACGTTTATGCCGGCGTTCCGCATTGCCTCCAGCGTTTGATCGCGAAGGCGCAGTTCCACCACTCGCTGGGATCCGGTAACCAGGTTCCCGTTGGAGTCGAACAGCCCCGCGGCAACCGTTAACGTATTGTTGTTGCGGTCATCGGCTTTTCGAAAACGCACACTCTTTAGATCCAGCCGCGCGATCACCGTCAACTCGGCGGTTTGCGCGCTCGGCTTAAAGAACTGAGTTTTCAGTTCCAGAGGAATATCCTGCAGTTCATCGCGGGAAAACATCGCCTCGCGCAGATCTTCCCTGGCCTGTTCGGCTTCGTCGACGGCACGATTCGGAGCCCAGTAGCCGCGCCGCGCCTGAAGAGTCACCGGCTCTAAGTTCTTGACTGTTACCTTCAGGGCGTGATAAGAACCGTCGAACTTGAGGTTCAGGGGCGAGTACTCGAGCAGATAAACAAACTCCGGCCGCGCGGCCAGACGGGCGAGTCCTTCCTTCAAACCGTTGTCGTTATGAAAGAAGGTACCCCCAGTGCCGTCGGCCAATTCCGCCAGTACGTCGTCGGCTTGTTTGGCCTCCTCCATTTCGAACGTTGCCAGGGCAGCGATCAGGCGGCCACTCTGAAGATTGGGCGGCGGGGGATGATCCGCCGTGCCTCCCGGTATGGTCGTAAACAGGCCTCGCATATCGATCGCATTGACCGTTACATTGGCACGAATGGCCCTCTCGATCAGATCCGCTTCGTCCAACCGATGATCTCTGGTAAGCAGGAAACCCGAAGAGACCAGAACCAGGTTCCGGGCACCCGGCATCATAGCCAGCTTACCCACCACATCCCGAAGTGCTCGCAGCGCGCTGGCAGTTTCCTGATCGCCATATGTGATGGCCAGACGGGCGGCCGTCCTCAGTATGGTGAAGGTGTTGACCGTGCACATGTCGGCCCCTGTCAATTGGTCCTTCTGGCCGCCGATGCACGGTCCGGAGCACGCGCCGGCTTCCCCCATGGCTGTTGCGAAAGCCTCGTCCGTGGACATCGCCCGCTGGAACTGGGGATCGTTCACTGCACTCGTATCCAGACTTACGGTCCCGTTAATCAGTTTGTCGGCAAGGTAGTAACTGATATTCGGGCAGTCCTGCTGCGGGTCAATGCCGCTCGTATAGGGCTGAATACGGTTGATCGCCTGGTGCAACTTCTCGCGGTCGTCGGTGAATTCGGCCGCCACGACCCCGCTCGTGGTGAGAACCGCCGCGCGAGCCGCGGGCTCCAGGGCTTCGTCCAGGTGGCTATTCATGGCCTTGCGCATGTTCAACAGATCACCGCTCTTCAGGTGAATATCGTCGACCAGATACGCAATAAAACGATTGGCCAGCTTGGCCTGCGTTCCAATCGGTGCGATAGCGGCGCGGTCTTCAGGTGGCGGCGCCGTGGTTGCGGAGATATCCGTCGCCGCAGGCGCATCCGCCTTCTGAATCGAAAATTTACCGATCGCCTGCAGTTTGCCTTTATCGAATAGCTGGAAATCTTCTTTCCGGAGGTTGCCAATCACATGGCCTTCGTGATCCCGGACCACCACCGGTACTGACACTACATTGACCCGGCTGGTAAACGTCACCGAAGCTTCGCGAGTGGTCACCTCGGGAACACTCGACGCAGGGGGCGTGGGCGAGGCCGTCTGAGCGTAGGACGGGGCAGAGCAGTATGCGCCAGCGATCAGAACGCTAAGCGCGCGAAGTGTCACGCGCATCGGAAACACTTCTGCTTATTTTACTCTCTGGTTGTGGTATGCCGGTTGCTGCTATCGAGAAGGCGCACCGGCGTTAGGATTCCCACTTGGTGGCCGGAAAGTGCCTGATAGACCACTTCCTTATGCTGGGGGAAAAGGGCGGCAATCCCTGCCGCAACACCCGACCAAAACGCTGCAACCGCTACCATCTCCGGGCCAGTGCAGGCGCTCGATCCACAGCACCTCTGTGGTCTTGTGCAAGCGGCTCCTTCTAAAGTGCCGAGTGCACCTGCGGCCACAAGACCGGTGTAGGTCGCTTTGCGCCCGCGCGACATTCCACTGACTAGTGCTACTTTTTTCACATCGGACCGAGCGAGGACGATTATTTGATCTTTGTGGTGACGGACAGTCAGATCACTCGCGCCCCAGGCCTCCATCGTTCCGCTCACTGTCTTACCCGAACCAAGCTGGACGGAGACCTTCTTGCCGGGTTGGATCAGCTGCACCCGGTCCCAAGCATCGGCCTGCGCGAGACACGCCTGTTGAGCCAACACTCCCACCAAAATCAGAACTAACGTGTTAGTTGCGAGCCTCCGTCGTTCCATTCGTCTCCTTCACCGGTAGATCGGAATTGGTGGAGTGCGTAAATCGCAGTAATGAGCGCCGGTGTGCTTGACCTAAGTAGTCAGTTTTATAATTGTTAGTCTTAAAATCCATAACCCTACGGACTACGCCATTTTTTCGCGTCTTAGGCTTAAGGTGGGTATTCTGAGGCTTACCTGCTGTTCTGTGAGCCGGCATTTCGCTAGCTTCGGAGGCTGCGGGAAAAGGCCGGAAACCGCTTGCCGGCAGGCGCGGCTCGGAAACACGATCACGTGTTTGCAAGCACTTTTCGAGCCGCGACCGCAAGGGAGCGGTCGTTCGCGGGCCTTTTCCGCAGCCTGCTAGAGGGCCCGAGACCGCCTCAGGGCATGGGGCCAGCCGGAAAAAATTTCAGTTGGGTGCGAACGATTCATGTTTTCGCCGGGAGGGCCGAAGAGAGCAGTGACCGGCAAGATGCCGGATCTAAAAACGAGAAAAAGGACTTCTCACCATGCTTTCCATTCAAACCAACGTAAATTCCCTTGTCGCTCAGCAAAACCTGAACGTCAATAACAATTTTCAAAGCAAAACCATCGAACAGTTGACCTCCGGTTATCGGATCAACTCGTCCGGCGACGATGCCGCCGGCCTCGCGGTTGCCAACAAGTACCGCGATATGGTTTCCGAGTTGACGCAGGGCGTCTCCAACGGCAACGACGGTGTGGCGTCGCTGCAGATTATGGACGGCGGTATCAGCAACATCGGGCAGATGCTCGACCGGCTGAAGACTCTGGCCATGCAATCGGCCTCCGATTCCTTCACCGGTGGCGCAACGGGCCGTGCACAATTGAACTCCGAATTCCAGACAGACATCACCGAAATTGACCGCCAGGCGCAGTCGATCGGTTTGAACACGGGCGGTACGTTTGCCAAGTCCCTGGCTGTGTACTTGGGCGCTGGCACGGGTAGCGCCAGCCAAGCCAACAGCGTGGTGAACGTGAACCTGGCCAATTCCATGGTCGATTCGCAAGCCCTGGGGCTCAGCGGCATGCAGTCGAGCAATGCGGCTGTGGACATGAACACCAACTTGATCCAAACCATTAAAGCCAATGGCACCAACCAGGAGGCCACCACCGGATACGCGCAGTTTATGTTGTATGGCCCGAACTTCGGCCAAGCCGGCCAAAATGGCGTGGCTGTCAATGTGAACCTCTCTTCGGTGACCGACGGGGCCAGCCTGGTAGCGGCCGTCAACTCGGCCATCGCCACCGCGGCCATGTCCAATACCGCTCTGGCAGGCGCCAACATCACGGCGTCGATGGTGACCAGCAGCGCCACAAGCACCCTGGGCAACCAGGCCCTGACCTTCACTTCCGCCAATACGGCCTTCCAGGTGCGCGCGGGCGACCAGATGGGCAATGCTCTGATGGGCAATGTCACGGTCAGTTCGGGCTTGGGCACAACCCTGTCCAGCGCAACCGCCACAGGGGCTGGCAGCGGCATCAATTGCGCGGCCGGTACCACCTTCACGTTCACCCTTGCCGGTGGCGGACTGCCCAGCGGCAGTACCCCATATACCGGCTTCACCTATACCAGTGCCTTGGCGGCTAACCAGGCCACTCTCGAGACGGCGATCATCAATGCGGCCAATAACGATGCCACGTTGAAAGCCGCCGGTATCACCGCCACCAGCGACAACGGCCTGAGCTTCGTCAGCGCCAACGGCACGCCCGTGCAGGTGCAGGTGGGCGGCGA
>DATJAK010000252.1:0-5127 GCA_035516375.1 Bryobacteraceae bacterium | reverse complement strand
CGATTTCGACCTTCGCCGTATCTCCGGTGCGCAGCCAGGCCAATTCCGGCAGCGGTAGATTGAGTTGCGCCGGCATCCACCCATCCGCCGGATGGAGTTGAGCCTCCACCGTGCCCTCGAACTCGCCGAGCCGCGCAAATCGCGGGGTGGCACTGAAGCCGGATGTGGCAATCAGAACCGCAGGTACTAACCGTAATAAGAGGAGCCTCATTCGGGACCTCCATTGCTGATGCCGGATGGACGGAGCGTGCTGCCCGCCCGTTCCCAAATTAATACCAAAATTATCACCAAGAATCGGGCGGGCCGGGAGGCCTGACCTTGCCGTGCGACACTCAACGATATGAAGGATGCGGCGCTGCTCGACCACATCGCCCACCTGCCGCATTCCCGGGCTAATTTCAAACAGCTCGTGCGCGAGCTGGGAACCAAAGGAGCGAAGCGCGAGGAACTCGAGGCCGCGCTAACCCGGCTGACGTCACGCGGCGATCTGATTGAAATCCGTTCCGGGCACTATGCCGCCACCGCCCGCAGCCGCGAATTTGCCGTCGGACGGCTTCACATGCACCGCGATGGCTACGGGTTCCTGATTGCAGAGCGGCCCATCGAGGGCATCGTCGGCGACATCTTCCTGCCGCCGGAAACCGCGGAGACAGCCATGCACGGAGACCGTGTGGTGGTCCGCATCGCCCGAATTGAACGGGACGGCCGCGCCGATGGCGAGATTGTCAAAATCCTCAAGCGCGCGCAACCATCCGTGGTGGGCGAGTTTCGCATTGGCCGCCGCGGCGCCTACGTGGTCCCACAGGATGAGCGCGTCCACCATTGGATCGCGATTCCCGAGGGACTCGAGATCCCGCGCGCGAACCCGGTCAGCGACCGCATCGGCGTCACGCCTCCGCAGGTTTCTTCCGTCGAAGAACTGGTTGGCATGGTGGTCAATGTCGAACTGCTCGAATATCCCGAGCGCGGAGCGAATCCGGTGGGCCGCGTCATCGAGATTCTGGGACGGCCCGATGATTTCGGCGTGGATGTCGAGATCGTGATTCGCAAGCACCACCTGCCGCACCGTTTTCCACCCGAGGTCGTCGAGCAGGCCGAATCGATGCCGAATGTCATCGCCGCGCGCGAGTTGGCGGGGAGGCGCGATTTCCGGCCGCTCGATATCGTGACCATCGACGGCGAGACGGCCCGCGATTTCGATGACGCGGTGTGGGTAGATCGGCTGCCCAACGGTAACTACCATCTGCAAGTGCACATCGCCGATGTCAGCCACTACGTTCGCCCGGGAACGCCGATCGATAGGGAAGCCCGCCTGCGCGGCACCAGCGTCTACTTTCCCGACCGTGCCGTTCCCATGCTCCCCTTCGAGCTTTCGACCAACATCTGCTCGCTGAATCCGCAGGTGGAGCGGCTGGTGCTCTCGGCGCTTCTGGAGATCGATCACCAGGGCGAGGTTATCAGCCAGGAGTTCACCCCGGGAGTGATCCGGAGCGCCGAGCGCATGACGTATACGAACACCCATTTGCTGCTGGAAGGCGACGCCGGTCTGCGCGACCGCTACCGCCCGCTGCTGGCGCGCTTCGAGCTGATGCGCGAGCTCGCGCTGATACTCAACCGCAAGCGCGTGCGTCGCGGCTCCATCGATTTCGATCTGCCCGAGCCGCTCATCGAGTTCGACCAGTGGGGCGCCATGACCGGCATCACGCGGGCAGATCGCAACATCGCCCACCGCATCATCGAAGAATTCATGCTGGCGGCCAACGAGGCAGTCGCCGCTGACCTGGAGAATGCCGGGATCGCCTCCATCTACCGCATCCACGAGAAACCGGACCCCAAGCGCGTCATGGAATTTGAGGACGTGGCCGCGCATTTCGGCTACTCGCTGGGGGCCGGTGCGATCCCGGTCAAGAAATTCGCCATCACCGACCGCCATCGCGACGGGTCCAAAAGCCGCCGCGAAATTGTGATGGCCGATAACAACGCCAACATCTCGTCGCGGCACTACCAGCGGCTGGTCGCCAAAATCGAAGGCAAGCCGGAAGAGCGGATTCTCAGCTATCTGATGCTGCGCTCGCTGAAGCAGGCGCGTTACAGCGTCGAAAACGCCGGCCACTTCGCCCTGGCAGCCGCGGCCTATACGCACTTCACCTCGCCCATTCGCCGCTACCCGGACCTGATGGTCCATCGGCTGTTGCGCGAGGTCCTCACCGCCCAACCCACTCCATCCGAAACGGAACTGAGCGCCGTGGCCGACGAGTGCTCCCAATCGGAGCGCCGCGCCGCCGATGCCGAACGCGAATTGGTGGAGTGGAAGAAGGTGCGCTTCATGGCGGAGCGCCTCGGCCAGGAGTTCGACGCCCTGGTGATCAGCACCGCCAAGTACGGGTTGTTCGTGGAACTGGCGGATCTGTTTGTGGAAGGGCTCGTGCCGATCGACACGCTGCCCGGCGATGAGTACACCTACCACGAGAACGTCCGCAAGGTTGTCGGCAAACGGACGCGGCGCGAGTTCTCAATCGGCGACAGCGTGCGCGTGGTTCTGGAACGGGTAGATGCCAACGAGCGGAAACTGCAATTCTCGATCGCCGAAGCGGAGCGCGCAGGGCCGCGGCGCAAGGCCTCGCGGAAGAGATCGCGCTAGTGGCCCGCTCCGTTCAACAATTCCCCGCGCAGCACTGTTACCGCCTGGCCTCCCAGAATCACGCGGTCGCCGTTCCAGCGTACACGCACCACTGCCCCGCGTGCCGATGCCTGGTAGGCGTTGAGCTCGGTCTTCGTCAACTGGCGGCCCCAATAAGGTCCCAGCGCGCAATGCGCCGAGCCAGTGGCGGGATCCTCATCGATACCCGAGCCCGGCGCGAAGAACCGCGAGACAAAGTCGAATTCCGGCCCCGCCGAGCGAGCCGTCACAATTACGCCGCGCACGGGCAGCTTCCGCAAAAGCGTGAAGTCCGGTTGTAGCGCACGGACGGTCTCTTCCGAATCCACCTCCACCAGATAGTCGAACTTGTTCTTGCCCACAAATTTCGCCTGCGTCCCCAGCGCCTCGAGCAGGTTGGGCGGCGGTTCGGAGGGCTCCGCCACCGTCGCGGGAAAATCGAGCTCGATCCAATCACCGCGCCGGTCCGCCAGCAACAATCCGCTGCGCGTCTGAAAACGGGCTTGCTTGCCCGCGGGCAAGTGGCCATCCTCCCACAAGACATGCGCGCTGGCCACAGTGGCGTGCCCGCAGAGAGCCACTTCCACCGTCGGCGTGAACCAACGCAGGCGGTAGCCGTCGCCTTCCGGAACAAGGAACGCCGTCTCCGAGAGATTCATCTCGCGCGCGACGTTCTGCATCCATTGGTCCGGGGGGCTGCTGGGCAGAACGCAGACGGCAGCCGGGTTGCCGGCAAAGGCACGATTGGTAAAGGCGTCTACCTGGACAATTCGAATGGACATATTTTTCAGCGTAGCGTAGTTACGGAAGAAGGCGACTACCGGTGGCCGCCAAAGCCGCCGGTATGCGGCCCGCCGTGCGGCCCACTGGTGGGTGAGCCGCCACTGAAGCTTCGCACACCTCCGCCCGCTGCCGCGCCGCCATTACCCGTTGAGGCGGACGAGGTCGTGTTGGGAGCGGTGGACACGCCGCTGTTCGATCCTCGAACCGGCACATAGTAATAAGCCATGGCGGACGGGCTCCAAAACTGCCAGCCAAACGGGCTGTAGACCGGCTCTCCGAACGGCACGAACGTGAAGAGGTCGTAGGAGGGGTTGAAGTACCATCCGCTGGCCGTCCATGGCGTGTTGGCGTTCAACATCGACTGCGAAGCGTTCGCGCTGGCATATGCCAGCAACTCGGAGCGGCTTTGGTCCCACAGATCGAAGCCATCCTGGTTCTTGCGGTTGAACTTTTCCGCCACCAGCCCGCCATCGAGCGCCGTCTCCTTACCGCGCTTCAGCGTCAATTGCCCGGACGATGAGTCGACGATCGCTGCGCCATCAAACACGCGCAAATGCGCCGGAGCCGTGTCGATGCGGTACAGGCCGTGCTTCACCAGCCGGATAGTGTTGCCGGCATAGAGAAGGGTAATCGCGTTGTCCTTCAGCAAGGCGTCGCATTCCGCCAGCACCGACCCCTCGAGCACTTCGACGCGGGTATCGGACAGCCGGTTGTCGATCATGCGCAGCGCGCTGTCGTCTGTGATGCGCAGAAATGCGCCCGGCGTGAGCAGCAATTCAGCTCGTCCGCGTTCCGTGCGCAGCTCCTCGCCCGGGCGCAAGGTCGCAAACTGGCTTTTCCTGGCGTGCAGCTCGCGCCCGTCCACCGTAACCTTACCCTCGGTGTAGTGGATGGTGCCCGATTGTGCGGAGAGTACCTGTTGAGCGTGCACAGTCTGCGCAATTCCTGCCAGCGCCAGAAGCACAGTCATGAACCGAAAATGGTTCGAAGACGACATACAGGGACCCTCTAAACTCTATCACTTTCTGGCCCCCGCACCCCAGCCCCTGTTTCGCTCCGGCCCCGAATTTAACATCAACGGACCTGCTGGTAGAACTGGAGACAAACTCCGAACGGCACGATCATGTGAAACTCGCGCCGGCCCCAGGCCTTGGTCTCGAGCGGGCCGACGCGCGCGTCCTGGATATCCCGGTATTCCTCGTAGAGCGCATCCAGGTTCGTTACGCCGATGCTGAAACTCGCGTTTTCGGCCCATTCGCGATTCTCGTTCTTGACCAGGTTGAAGGAGATCGAGTCGCGAGCAATGGCAGCCATTCCCATCCCTTCCCACAAAACCTTGAACCCCAAACGGTCTTTGTAGAACTTCACGGCCTCTGCCAGGTTGGCGCCGGCAGGTATCAATGGGGTGATCGAAAGCAAAGCCGAACGTTGCGGTGCCATGCCGTACATTCTAGCGGCTCGACACGCGCCAGCGAAGTTTGGCTGCGGGCTCGCGTCTGCGAACCGTGCCGTTCACGGCCGAGCGGGTTGCCCGGAACGCCGCCTTTAGGCACATTAAGAAGTATGGCGACTCGCGCGGCAATTGGCTTTCTCGGCTTCGGCGAAGCTGCTTTTCATCTAACAAAAGGATTGCGCGAAGCGGGCTTGCGCGACTTCGTCGCCTACGATATCCACACGCACACGCC
>DATJAK010000251.1:0-13533 GCA_035516375.1 Bryobacteraceae bacterium | reverse complement strand
AATTCCGAGGCGGCGCCCTGGCCCACGCGTCCAAACCCGCAGACGATGAAGTGATTTTGTAATTTGTCGATCATGCGTTTTTGCCGCCGTCTTCCGAAGGCGTCTCCGAGTTCCAGCTCGATGATGGTCTGGGTCATCGCGCCGATGCCCACCAGAATCGTGGACCCGCCAAAAATGATGAGGAAGGAATTGAAGATCCTGCCCGGCCGATTGAGCGGATGGATTTCACCATAACCCACCGTGGTCATGGTGGTCAGGGTCATGTAGAACGCGTCGAAGACGGGATAGCCAGAGATGACCGTGAAACCGATTGTTCCTATCAGCAGGCTGGACAGGATAGCGATGGAAACAAGCAGGAAGCGTCGGGCCGGCCGGCTCATGAATGCGATCCGGACCCAAGTATAGCGGGATTTACGAGGGCCTTGGGCGCATCTGCTAGACTGAACCTAGCCGGGCACGTAGCTCAATGGTAGAGCATCGCCCTTTTAAGGCGGTGGTTGTGGGTTCGAGTCCCACCGTGCTCACCACGCTAGATCCGCGCTAGCGGCCGCAGCGGTCGGGCTCGCTGCGGCGTGGCGGCAGGGACCTCAACCATTAATCTGAATCGATCGGGCGATGTCGCCACGGCCTTCCGGCCGGAATCTGACGGAAACATTCTTGTTGACGTCGTTGCTCAAATCTTTGAAGGTCATCGCCTGATCGCCGGATTCGATGCGCGTTTTCGATGTCACCACCATGTCGAACGGAACCCCATCCGGTGTTTGGACGACCACCAGTTTCTGGTTTGGATCGACCATCATGATTCTTCCGGAAAGCATCTCGGCCGGCCACTCTCGCTGCGCTTCGGCCGTCGCCTTCTGATCAGAGTTCGAGCCGGGCGCGCTTGCCGCGGGTAACGAAACCGCCAACAACAGCGCACATGCCGTGCCGGCGAGGAAGGTTGCTATCGCTCTCACAGTTTGCCTCCATTCAGCGGAGGAAACGAGCTGGAACGCACGCTGGGAGGAAACGCTGATTCTTCGTTCCCGCGCTCGTTCCCTGCCTACCTATATGGATGCCGCGACGGGCGAGGGGGAGATCCTGTCGAAGTCGTATCCCGCCGACTCTCGGTGAAACTGAGTACGGTTGACGGCCGTGTATCTCTGGCCGCGGAGCCTTGCGTCTATCACCATGACGGAGGAATTATGAGAATCTCGATCAAAGCCGTCACGTTGAGTTCGGCGATCCTATGGGGGTTCGCGATGCTGCTGGTTGGCCTCATCCACCTTGCGGATGCGTCTTACGGCGGCGCGTTCTTACGAATTATGAGTTCCGTTTATCCGGGCGCGGACACAGCACCGACCCTCGGCCGCGTTCTGCTGGGCACGCTCTACGGGTTTGTAGATGGCGGTGTGGCGGGCTTCCTTTTCGGCTGGCTATATCGCAGCATGGCTGGCGGCGCAGGCGTGTTATCGAAATAAGTCCTTTCGCCCAGTCAGTAGGAAATGGCCGTCTTGCGGCCCTGCGCCTCACCACGCAGCCAGATATAAAGCGGGGAGTGGGGCGCGGGCGATGGCCACGGCAAGACAATCCGCAACATTTGGCGGGAGGGATCGCCGGGAAGCGGCGTCGGAATTGAGTTGACCGGCAAGCCGTGCTCGGCGTCCCACCCGGCCATTTCGATCACATCAAGATCGCGGCCTTCCAGGATGCCGGCATAGCTGGAGTCGCCCAGCTTCTCAGAAGTAAGTGTGAAGCGGTCCAGACTGGGAGCCCGAATGACACGGCCCAGAACGAAGGGTTCCGAGCGGCCCTCGGGATCGAGAACCACCGTGGCGGTGAGCCGGCATCCGGCATGGCCGATTGCGCCGGGATCGACCGAAAGGTAGAGAGCTCGGGGTCCCGCCAAAGTCAGTCTGGCGGTTGATGAAGGTTCACCCGGCGCGAGCGATACGGGATGGCGCAGGTCGCCCGTCGCGCAATCCAGCTCCAGCCTGGGTGGAACTGCATCGTTCAAGTGATTCACCGTCAACTCCAGCCCCGCGGCGATGCCCGCTGGCAACTCATCCGCGCGGATCTCGATCGCGGGAACGGAAGCCAGCGACTTTTGGACCGAAACGATTCTGGGGCGCGGCCCGACGATATCGATCGCGTTGCGAACGTCTAGCGGATTTTCGATTCCTTTCACTTTCAAAAGAAGCGGAAAGCTCTGGCCGGCGATTAAGCTGGATTTCGGCACAATCTGGCCCGACCAGCCGCGCGCATCGGGAGCGCCGGCGATCTCACCGGCGTCGGAGGTAATGGCTTCGATCCGATCAAGTCCGCTTCCCTCGAGGTGAATCGGCTGGCGTCGTTCACCCATATTGATGCGAATCGGAAGATCGGAAATTTTCGGGTTGGGAGGCAGAATGGTCAGCGGAACTGCGTGCGCCACGCCGTCCGCTTGCGTCAGCAGCAAACGATACGAGCCTTGCTTGGCGGCATCGAAATGCAAGGTCACCGAATTCTGGGGGCCTTCGCGTTTGCCCAAGGGCAGAGTGAATCCGATTTCGGCCGGTTTGGCATCACGCGCGGAAGATTCCAATGCCACTTTTTCCAGGAATTCAAAATCAGAGCCGGATAATTCGATAGACAGATTCGCATTACCTTCGATGAGCTTGTCTCGATCGGCGCGGGCTACGCTGACGCGGCTGAAATCACCCATGGGATGGAGATGCAGCGTTCCGGAGACCGGCAGCGAGTCCCAGTCCCACGTGCCGGCCAGCCGATAATCACCGGGGTTCACGTGAGCCTTGGCCAGATCGATTTCTAATGAGGCTGCACCCGAAGGCCGACCTTCAACCGGGATCGGACTGCCGCTCGATAATGGCGTCAAGCGCCATTCGCGAGCACGTTCGAGTCCCTTAACCGGCGACCCATCGGCGGCTTTTAGCAGGATGGTGGATTTCGCTCCAAAAGGCAGGTGCGGCTCGCCGGCCAGAGACAGCACGGGCTTTTCCAATTGCGGGACGCTATACGCCCATAAGTAGGCGGTGCGGGTTTTGGATTTCGTCGAGAGGCTCTTGGTGCAGAATGCCATCTGGTCTTTCCCGGCAGATTGCTCGAAGGCAGAGCGAAACTCGGTGTTCGGGAACAACACCGTCTTGAGATTTTGAAAGAGAGCGGCTCCGCCGGCAGCAAGGCCTACTCCGCTGCCGAAAAAGATTCCCGCCACCGAGGCTGCCAAACCTGCCGACTGCTGTGCCTGCGCGCTGCTGGTGGCAAGCGGGTCGTAAGTTCCCGACGCGGGAAGCATCATCTTCAACAACATTCCCGCTTGTTGATTGGAGGAGGCTTTTGGATCCAATTTTTGCACGCTGACGCCATACTGGGATGAGATTCCCTTCAGCGCGCCGTCGGCGCTGCTACCCGCCTGCTCGGCATCGGCGAGTTGCTGGACAAGCGATTCCACCTGCGAGCTCTCCTCCGCGTACTCCGCCAATTGGCGCAACAGGTCGGTGTTTCGAGTCACCAGCGACTTGATCTTGTCCTCATTCAGGCCTTGCGGTCCAAAGATGAGCGCGATGACTTGCGGCCGTTCGAGCAGTTGCCACTCGGTGCGGGTTGATGCTTTGCGCGGTTCGAGCGTAATCAGTTTGCCGCCGGACGCCGGCACCAGAACAGCCGAGATCTGCGCTACCGGAAGCCTGTGGTATCAGGTGCACCGGATTCCAGATCAGCCGCGACCCGGCCGGTACGGAAGCCACGGATTTCAGTGACAGTGGTGCGCCTCTCGAAAAAGGGCGAACCGAAAGCTGGAAGGTTCCCAGGGTTGCGCTTCCCGTGCAGCCGAGCGGAATGGCAACGGCTGACGAGGCCGCCAGTGACACTACAATCAGGAGTCGGGTCACTACTTTCTAGGATGCGCGGGGCGCGACGAAAGTCGACCGCACCGCACCTCTTTTCTCTTCGAGCAGGTGCACTCTTTGTTAGGGATACCACTTTGAGAGTGAGGTGCCCATCCTGTTCAGACAGGATACGCGCGCTGCTAAATGCCGGCTAGAAACTGATCGGGGCGGATGATGCCCAATGCCGCCGCCGTCATAATGAGCCCTACGCAGACGATCACGGCCGCAGACGCTACCGGAATCAGCCGGAAGGCCGCGTGGCGTGAGGCCTTCTGGCTGTCAGGCAGCAATTGCTTGGCATAGAGCACGATCAGGCCGATGGCCATCAGCACACCCGCCAGGCCGAGGCTGAATGTCAGCAGGAGACCGAGTCCCAGGCCCACGCGCCCGAGGGCGATTGCGCTGAGCAGGAGGACGAGGGCGGACGGGCAGGGAACCAGTCCGCCGCTGGCGCCGAGCGCAATCAGGCTGCCCATGCTGACATCACCTTCCGGAACGTGACTGTGGACGTGACCGTCGCCGTGGTCGTGCACCAGGGGGTTGTGCTCGTGGTGGTGATGCTCGATATGACCCTGCTCGTGAGCGTGCGCGTAGCCATGGTGGTGGTGATGCTCGTGGGCATGGGCGTGCGCGTGGCTATGCTCATGCACAGGGGTGTGCGCATGAGCACGGGCGTGGTCATGATGGTGGTGCTGATGCGCCAGATGAAGAGCGGTTTGAATCCGCTTATAGAGCAGGATTCCGCCGATCCATACGATCGAAACGCCGGAGAGAACGCCCAGCACGGGCACGATCTTCTCGGGAAGAATGTATCGGGATAAAAAGAGAGTCCCCAGGCCGAGCAGGAAAACCGAGATGGTATGAGTGAAGGTGACCATTCCGCCGAGAAAGATCGCGTGCCGGGCCGAACCGCGCGAGCCGACCAGATAAGCTGCCACGATGGTTTTGCCGTGCCCGGGGGACATCGCGTGTATGGCGCCGAGCACGAAAGCTACGGCCAGCCCCGCGAGGATCATACCCCCGCTGAGTTGGCCCTGGTGCAACAGGTTCGCCAGGTAATTGTTGCCCGCCGCGGTCTGCCCGCCCGTCTGAGCCACCGCAGTGGCCGCCAGAAAAACCGGCAGTAGGAAATACCGTTTCATTACAATGGTCAATTGTACTGCGGATCGAAACCATGCGGAATGTGATCACCACTCTAGACCTCCCCGAGAGCGGCGAGTTCAAAGTTCCGCGCGGCAGCATCGTCACGCCATTGGCGCGCGATCTGGCGGCATCTCGCGGCATACGAATTGTCGAAGTGGCAGATGACCAGCTTCCCGCTGCTCCTGCCGATAAGAGGATCGCGATCGGCTCCGACCACGGCGGTTTCCGTTTGAAGGAAACGCTCAAACCGGTATTGCACAGTCTCGGGCTGGACGTACGCGATGTGGGGGTGCACGATGAGCGGCCGTCCGACTATCCCGATATCGCGCTCGAAGTGGCGGAGTTGGTGGCATCGGGCGCAGTCGCAAGAGGGATCGTCATCGATGGCGCGGGCATTGGCTCATCCATCGCCGCCAACAAGGTACCGGGTGTCCGCGCGGCCCTGTGCTATGATAAAGCGTCCGCTCGAAATAGCCGGGAACACAATGATTCTAATGTGCTTACGCTAGGTGCGCGACTGCTCACGGCAAGCCAGGCGGAAGAGGTTTTGCGCACTTGGATCGGCACTCCCTTCGCCGGCGGAAGGCACCAGGCGCGGATCCAGAAGATCACCGCGATCGAGCAACGGTATTTCCGGAAGGGCACTTCATGACTGCGTCCGAGCTCGACATTCTGGTAGCGCAGATCGGCGAAGAGATCCTGGCCCGCCTGAATCCTGCCGCGCCGGTGCGCGAGAAGGGCGAAGGACTGAACCTGCCGGCGCAGGTTTGCCCGGACTGCACGCAGCGTTGCCCGCAGACATGCGCGCGCAACACCAAAGAGATCCTGGCGGCGGGCGCGGACCGCGTTTCCGCCAGCGAACGGCTCACGAAAATCGATCCATCCATTGCGGCGCTGATCGACCACACCATCTTGAAGCCCGAGGCCACGCGCGCCGACATTGTCAAAGTGTGCCGGGAGGCCCGCCAGTACGGTTTTGCCAGCGTGTGTGTGAACCCGTACTGGGTGCCCGTGGTGAGCGCAGAGCTGGCCGGGTCGCCGGTGAAGGTGTGCTCAGTGGTGGGGTTTCCGCTGGGCGCCACCAGCACGGAAGCCAAGGTGGCAGAGACCGCCGCGGCATTGCGGGCCGGCGCTCAGGAAATCGACATGGTGATCAACGTGGGCGCGCTGCGTTCGGGCGATCACGAGCCGGTGAAGCTGGACATTCAGCAAGTGGTGAAAGTGGCGCACGAGGCCGGCGCGATCGTGAAAGTGATTCTCGAAACGGCCTTGCTCGACGACAACCAGAAGGCCGTGGCGTCGACGCTATCGAAGCTGGCGGGCGCCGATTTTGTGAAGACTTCGACCGGTTTTGGGCCGGCTGGGGCAACCGCGCATGATGTAGCGCTGATGCGTAGCGTGGTGGGTCCGGAGATTGGCGTGAAAGCTTCGGGCGGCATTCGAACGCTGTCCGATCTGCAAGCCATGACGGCGGCCGGCGCAACGCGCATTGGAGCGAGCGCCAGCGTGAAGATTGTTGAGGCTACCGCTGCCTGATGCAGGCTACGCGTAAACCCACGATCCGGTTCCGCGAGCGATCCGAGCTGCTCGACTTTTTGCTGGAAGTCGCGGCAGGGACATCGTCCACGCTCGATCTCGATCAGCTCCTCGCTAACGTCGCCGAGATCATCCAAAAAGTGCTGCCGTATGATCTGTTCGCGATTCTGCTGTATAGCGAGAGGCGGCGCGATCTGCGCATTCGCTATGCGGTGGGGCATCGCGCGGAGATCGTGTCCAACCTGTCTGTAGCTCTGGGCGAGGGCATCACCGGCGCGGCCGCTCTGAGCCGCGAGCCGGTGCTGGTAAGCGACGTGCGACGCGATCCGCGTTATCTGAGCAGCGTGGACGTGGTGCGCACCGAGCTCGCCGTGCCGATGACCGCGCGCGGCCATTTGGTGGGAGTGATCGATCTGCAGTCGGTGCGCGTGAACGCCTACACCGAGTATGACCGCGCGTTGCTACGCCTGATCGCGGCGCGCGTCACCAGCGCCATCGATAACGCGCGGCTCTTCCGGCGCGCCGACCGGCAGAACCGCACGCTGAAGACGCTGACCGCCATCTCGCGCGAGTTTTCGTCGATCCTGAATCTGAATGAGCTGCTCGGCAAGATCGCCAGCACCATGCGGATGCTCATCAACTACGATGCCTTCAGCATTTTGCTGGTGGATGCCGAAGCCAAAGCGCTGCGCCACCGCTTCAGTATTCGCTACGACCAACGCGTGAATATCGACAACATTCCGCTGGGCAAGGGAATTACCGGCGCGGCCGCGGAACTGCGCGACGTGGTGCGCGTGCACGATACCACCAAAGATCCCCGCTACATCGCCTCCCATCCCGACATCCGCTCCGAGGTTGCGGTGCCGCTGGTGATGCCCGATCGCCTGGTGGGGGTGATGGATCTGGAGAGCGAACGCATCGGCTACTTCACCGACGATCACGTGCGCACCCTGGCGTTACTCGCTCCGCAGATTGCTTCGAGCGTCGAGAATGCGCGCCTTTATGAAGAACTGGCTGCACGCGAGCGGCACATGGAAGAGGATTTGCGGGCCGCCCGCGAGCTGCAGCGCGTATTGCTGCCGGATCATCTTCCCCAGATCGAAGGGATGGAGGCCGCCGTGCGCTTGCGGCCCGCCCGGCAGGTCAGCGGCGATATCTATGACGTGTTCGAACACAATGATGGCCAGACCGTGATCGCCATGGGCGATGTGAGCGGCAAAGGCGCGGCGGCCGCTCTCTATGGCAGCCTGGTGAGCGGTTTGCTGCGCACGCTGGCTCCGCGCCGCCGCCGTCCAGCCGATCTGTTGATCGCACTGAACGACGCGTTGATCGAGCGCAAAGTGGAAGCGCGCTACGTTACTCTGTGCGTGCTGCTATGGGATCCGGCCACTCGCAGCGTGGTGATGGCCAATGCCGGCGCCCTCCCGCCGATGATCTGCCGGGGCAACGACATCGTCAAAGTCCGCGTGGAAGGTGTTCCGCTGGGCCTGCTCGATTCGCGCGAGTACGAAGAAGTTCCGTTCCAGGCGGAGCCGGACGATGTATTGGTCCTCTATTCGGACGGCATCACCGACCATCTCAGCACCGCGGGTCACGAATACGGCCGAGGGCGGCTGGCTGGGGTCGTGCGGACACATTGTGCGTTGCCGCCCGCCGGGCTGATCTCGGAGATTTTTGCGGACATGGATCGGTTCGCGACCGCGGCGTTCGACGATCAGACGCTGTTTGTGATGCGGGTCAAGTAAGACTCCGGGACGCGAGCTACTTCAGCAAATCCGCCACCTTCGCGACGCCGGCTTTTGCGCAGGCATCATCCATCTCTTGATTGGCTCCGGAGCTCGCCACGCCACCGATGGTTTCATTTCCAATCTGAATGGGCACGCCGCCGCCGAGAGCCAGAATGTCCGCGACATCGCGCTGCGGCAGGAGAGTCGGGTCGTTGGCGGTGCGCTTCTGAAATTCCAGGGTTGTGGTGCGGAACATGCGCGCGGTGTAAGCCTTGCGCCGCGCCATCTCGGCAGTCTGCGCGGTGGCTTGTTCATCGCGCAAGATCACCAGCACCTGGCCCGAGCGATCGACCACTGCGGCCGCGGTGTGGAAGCCTTTCTCCTTGCACGCGGCGAGCGTGGCTTCGGCGATCGTCTTCGCCATGCCAAGAGATAGGTTGCGTTGCGTGACCAACCCCTGCGCACGAACCGCGGAGTTGCAGACGATCAGAGCGGCGACGGTCAATAAAATTTTATGCATGGCATTATCTCCAGTAGCACAGGCCTCCAGGCCTGTGTCTTCATAAACCCCCGGGCCGATAGGTCTTACTGAACCCATTTCGCGCATTCGTCACGGTGAACGTGCCATCCTGTTGCGCGGATAACTTGATCCAATACGCAGTGCCGTTGTGCGCCGGTGGGGGCGGCGCACCCGGCCCAGGTTGTGGCGCGGGTGTCGGCGCGATCGGCATGCTGCTGGGCTGGTCGTCGATCGTATTGGCGATGAACATTCCCGGCGCGGTGTATTCCTGGCCGCTCAGAAGCGAGAAGTGCATCTGCCACAGGTCTTCCAAACCGGGCGACGAGTATACCGTCTTCATCACCTCCGGATCGCCGCCTTTTCGTGTGCCGTCATTCATGATGGCCACGCGAGGATGGAGCGCATGCACCAACACGATGGAATTCGAACTGGCCTGGCCGTGATGCAGGCCTAGCAGGACATCCACCGTGCCAATGCGATTATTGGGGCACATCAGCTCAAACTCTTTGTTCTTGGTCAGGTCGCCCAAATGGATCGTGCGAAATTTTCCGTAGGTGACGTGAACGCCTACCGACTGCGGGTCTTCCGCATTGTTGTCTCCCGGCTTATACTCGGCGCAGTAGGGGTTCGGTTTGCCGGCGCCGGGGAGCGGTGATTTGATGGTCTCGCCGGCGGAAGTTACCACGCGGACATCGAGGCCCGCCACCGGAATCTTGTCGCCCGGCTTCACCACCGTGTGCTTGGCTTTGGCATACAGCTGCGGGTAGGTCTTCGCAAGGAACGTATCCGCCAACTCGCCCGGCTGCACGTTGGGGCCATGGTCGATGAATTCGCGAATCGGGATCTGCGAGGCCAGCTCGGCCAAGCCCCCAAAATGATCGCCATGCCAATGCGTGATGATCACATGATCGATCTGCTGGAGGCCAGCATCTTTCGCTGCGAGCATGATGCGGCCCGCGTCGCGAGGAGCGGCTGCGCCCGCATTGCCGGTATCGATGAGCAGCGATTCACCGGAGGGCGCGACAAACAGCGTGGCATTGCCGCCTTCGACATCGACCACGTAAACATCCAGCGTTTTGGAAGTCCGCGTCTGGGCCGGCGAAAGAACGGGCACGGCCAGAGCAGTAGTGAACATCCAGCACAGAATCCTAATGGCACGCATGATAGTCTCCTCGATCGGTCAGGGTCTTGGGCCGTAGTGTGGCTCGGGACGGCCTACTTCGTACGCGCCCAGATCGGGCGCACGGCCGGTGAAATCGTCGTTGATATTGGGCAGCCGCACACCGGAATCCACGGCCACCGAACCCGGGCGCAATTGGAAATCGAAATCGATGGGCTTGTAGAGCTTCCGCGGATCGGCCGGGTCGGGCGGCGTCACTTTCTGAAACACATCGTAATCTACCAGAAGACTATGCCGGTCCTGCCCTGTCACTTCGCTGAACTCCTTCAGCGTTTTGAAGTTTCGCGTCTCCCGCGATCCAGCCTCTGCTTTGGCGCGCTCCTGCGGCGACATACCCGGCTGGGCACGGTAATCAGCACGGATCGAAAACGGAGGCGATGCCCAACCAAAAGAGAACTCGGCGCCTTCATTCCGCCGAAAGCCGTTGTAATCAGAGCTGGAGTAATTGGTGTAAGTCTCCACGGAAAATGTCTCTGCCGTTTCACTGCGCCCTAAAATCAAGTTATTCCGGAACTGCACGTTTGACACAGCGCCTAACATCGGCTTCACGGGAGCAATTAGTGTGTTGTGATACATCACGATGCCCGATGACGTGGCCGTCAGCTTAACCGCTCCGCCCTCGGGGGCATGATAGACGATATTGCGGATGAAATAAACGGGTCCACCAAAGACAGGCTGCACGCTCAGGGCGCGATGGCCGTGGTTAAAGCAGCGATTACGCATCACGCGGATGTTATACGCTCCGCCGTCGGATTCGATACAGTTATCTTCCACATTCGTAACATCGTTGTTATAGAAGTCAATCGAAACCGGCAGCCGGTCGCGGATCGGGTTAGGCGTTCCGTCCGGGTTGCCATAAGTAGCCACGTCGATGCCATCGTGGAAGTTAGCCACGTAGTTATACGCCACTACGTTGCCCGGACCATAAACCTTAACCGCATATTCCGATACGAGCTTCGGCGGACCATTTTCCTGATACTTCTGCCAGGTTCGTCCGGTAAATCCCATCAGCCTGTTGGGATCGAATCGGCCGAGGAAGACGTTGTCGGCAATGTAAAAGTCGCGCGAGCCCGACCAATCGGAATAAAATCCGCGCCCCACGTTTTCGATCCGGCATCTCTTGAGCGTGATTCCGCGCGCGCCTGCGATATTCTTCAGGCCCGCCAAAAACGCCAGGTCGGTGTTGCGGATGGTCAGCCCCTCGAAGTAGTTGTAATTGGCAGCCATTACATTAAAGAGGTTGAAATTGCCGCCGCCATCGAAGATCACCTCGCCATCGCCGGCGGCCTTGATCACGATGGGCCTTTCCGCAGTGCCGCTCTGTGTCAGATAGAAGGTGCCATCCGAGGGAGCGGTCCCATTGAACCCTCCACCGCCATAACGAAAGCGATCATCCTGATACAAGCCGGCGTGAACCAGGATCGTGTCGCCCGGCTGCACACGCGGCGGGAAGGTGTTGAAGTTATCCGAGTGACTGGCTCCCGTGAAATACGCGGAGAGCAAGCCCGTAAATGCCGGTTCCTGTTTCGAGCCTTTGTAATCGGCGGGATAAACGTGATAGACCTTGCCTCCGGTTGCGGGCCGAGGCTCGCTGCGCGTGCGAACGGTCACGATGTTTTCGGCCTTGCCGTCCACGCCATCCGGATCCGAGAGAACGAAGCGGCACTCATACTCGGTTGCCGGCTCCAAATCGAAAATACTTCCCGCCAACATGTTCGGAGTAGTGTACAGCAGACCGTTTTCCGTAATGTGTTCATTGCCGACACGCAGCAACAGCAGGCCTTCCTTCCACGCCGCGTCGCCCTTCTTGCGGTAGGAAACCGCGACCGACGCATTGCGGTTGTCATCGCCGTCGATTTGCCATTCGAAGCCCAGCGAGATCAGCGTGGGGGGCTCGGCGAAGAAATCTTTGGAAACGGTCTTGTCGGCGCCATGCGCGGCGAGCGTCAAAAGCAGCCCACAGGGAAGGATTAGTTTCCGCATAAGTCGATGCCCTCGGTTACGTGCGTCCTTAGATTCTACTACCCCTTCAATTGACTTCGGCGACTTCGGCGCGATATAGTACCGCAACAGATCAGCGGCGGGGAACAGAACCAGGAATGCAGGTAACTATGCGAACAGGTCCCCTATTTCTTCTAGCGTGCGTGGCAGCGATGCCTCTGGCATCACAACAGACCACGGCTGACATGATCCTCTCTAACGGCAAGATCATTACCGTCGACGATCGCTTTACGATTGCGCAGGCCGTCGCGATCAAAGGCGACCGCTTCATAGCCGTTGGCACGAATCAGGAGATTGCGCCGTTAGCGGCGCCGAATGCCCGAAGAATCGATCTCCGCGGCCGCGCCGTCATTCCGGGCCTGATCGACAACCATCTGCATTTGCTGCGAGCGGCCACGACTTGGCAGAAGGAACTTCGCTTCGACGGCGTCGACTCGCGCAAGCAGGCAGTGCAAATGCTTCGCGCACGGGCCAAGTCTGTTGGGCCCGGCCAGTGGGTCTATAACATCGGCGGTTGGGCGTATCAACAGTTCGCCGACGATCCGAAGCCGTTCACGCGCGCAGAACTGGACGAGATTGCGCCCGAGAATCCCGTCGCGCTGCAGGAATCCTATTACCAGGTCTTTCTGAATAGCCGCGGCCTGAAAGCTTTGGGCATAGAAGACAATGCGCCCGACCCGGCGGAATTTCTAAAGGGATCTATTCAACGTGACGCTTCCGGCAAGGCGCTCGGCATCGTTAAAGGCGATATTGCCGGCACGCGCGCCGTGGCGAACAAGCTCCCGAGGGTGGCGCCCGATCAGCTCGAGGCCAGCAGTGTAGCCCTCGTCGAAGACATGAACCGTGCGGGCCTCACGGCCGCCGGAGTGCCCGGATGCAACGCCGATGTTCTCGAGATTTTCCAGCGTTGGAAGGCAGCGGGGCGTCTGAACATCCGCGTCTTCTGCATTGATGGAGCGGCGGCCGGCACGCCGCAGCAAGTGGATCGCTCGATCCAGCAGATCGCCCAAATGAAGCTGTTCCAGGGCGACAGCTACATCGACAGCATTTTCTTCGGCGAGAGCGTCTACGGGCCGCTTCATGACCCGATGTTCGCGCTCAAGTCTTCACCCCAGCCCGACCAGCTAGATGCGTGGCGGCGCATCGCGATGGCGATTGCCAAAGCCGGGATGCCTCTCCACGTGCACGCGGAATTGCACGATACCATCGACGCGTTTCTCGATCAGATCGAGGCCATCAACAAGGAACATCCAGTCAAGAATCTGCGCTGGGCACTGGCGCACGTCAACCAGATCAACGCTTCCCAACTCGAGCGCATGAAGAACTTGGGGATGTCCGCCGTAGTGAATCCGTGGGCTGTCATCAATGGGGGCATCATGCACGAAGGCTTCGGTGACGGCGCCTACGACATGCCGCCCCTGCGGACGATCCAGAACAGCGGCATCGAGTGGGGGCTGGGCACCGACGGCACGGCAGCCAATCAGACCCTACCCTTCACCACGCTGTACTTCGCGGTGACCGGCAAAATGGCCGGCGGTACGAAGGTGCTTCGCCAGACCA
>DATJAK010000250.1:0-48944 GCA_035516375.1 Bryobacteraceae bacterium | reverse complement strand
CTGTCAAGTTACAGCGCTCGTTTCAGCACCCGGCCGAGGTACAATCTGGGGAATCCTCGGCTATGCCCACACGGATCGCGGTCGCTCCGGCGCAAACTATCTCCAGCGAGCAAGCTGCAAGCTTCGTCAAGTCCGGCATGTGGCTCGACTATGGCGTCGGGCTTTCCCAACCCGACGTATTCGACAAAGCCTTGGCCGCCCGTGCCGCCGAGCTCGAGAACGTGAAAATCCGCTCGTGCCTCACCATGAGGCCGCGGGCGGTGGTGGAAGCCGATCCCGGGGGCAAACATTTCTTCTGGTTCAGTTGGCACTTCTCCGGCTACGACCGGAAGAAACACGATGCCGGCCTCTGCCACTACGCGCCGCTCAACCTGGGCGAGGTGCCGGATTACTACCGCCGCTTCCTCGACCCGGTGGACATCGTCATCCTGAAGACTTGCCCGATGGACGACAACGGCTACTTCAATTTCAGTGTCAGCAACATGTGGCACCGCGCCGTGGTCGAACGCGCCCGGATGGTGATCGTCGAGGTGACTCCGAGCCTGCCCTACGCCTACGGACCCGAGAACGGCGTGCATGGGAGCGAGGTCGATTACATCATTCAGGGCGACCACGAACCGGCCGCGGAGCTGCCCAATCCGCCGCCCAACGAGATCGACCGCGCCGTGGCCCGCCGGATCGCCGCCGAGGTGGAAGATGGCGCCTGCATTCAGGTGGGCATCGGCGGCATGCCCAACGCGGTGTGCAGCTTGCTGCTCGAAAGCGGCGTTCGCGATCTCGGCATCCACACCGAAATGCTGACCGATGGGATCGGCGAATTGTACAAGGCGGCCCGCGTCTCGGGCTCCCGAAAGACGCTCGACCCCGGCAAGGTCACATACACCTTCTCGCTCGGTTCGCGCTGGCTGTATGCGCTGGCCGACCGCAATCCCGATTTCCTCTGCTGCCCGGTGGACTACACCAACTCACCCACTACCATCATGCGGAACGACAACGCCATCTCGATCAACAACACCACGCAGATCGACCTGCAGGGCCAGGCCGCCTCGGAATCTGACGGCCACCGCCACATCAGCGGCACGGGCGGGCAGCTCCAGTTCGTGCGCGGCGCGTATGCGTCGAAGGGCGGCAAATCGTTCATCTGTTTATCGTCCACCTTCGAGAAGCGCGGCGAGCGCCGCAGCCGGATCGTCCTCGACCTGACGTCGGGCAACATCGTGACCACCCCGCGCTCCGACATTATGTATGTGGTGACGGAATACGGCATGGTGAATCTGAAAGGCAAGTCGGTAGCGGAGCGCGCCCAGGCGCTCATTTCGATCGCGCACCCGGACTTCCGCGAGGGGTTGGAGCGGCAGGCTTATGAGCATCGGCTGATTCCGTGTGGAGTGAAGTTCTGAGGGGTTGTGGCGGGTGGGGGATAAGCGAACGAGTTGGAGCAGATTACCGCTACCAGGGTCCTCCTGTAAGCCAACCCCATTTAGAAAGGTGGGTGGTCCGCCAAATTACCAATACTTGAAGCAGTACCAACCAGATACTCTCAGCGAATCCTGCGCGAAAAACGCCGGGCCGCACCCACGTCAGTTCGCGTCGCGAGTAAAACGTCAGAACCCCATAGAGCGCGGGCATCACATAGTCAAGGAGGTACGGTGCACCGTAGCGAAGATTGACGTAGGAAAAGAATCCCGAGCCGATCAGGCCTAACCAGAATCCTCCCAACCTACCGGAAACGAGCGCCGCCACAGTTATAGCAGTAGCTCCCAGAAAGAAGGGCACGTCGGAGCTGGGAAAGCCGTGAGCCAACCAGTATTCCGCCTCCATCGAGGCCAGCCCTATCAGAGTCGAAAAGATGGTCGCGGGGATCTTCCGATTTGACCGGGCGTGGTATACGAGCCAGATAGCGATCAACAGGGCAGCCATACCAGGCAGGTAACGCGCCCACAGATGTTCACGCAGCATGCGTTCTTTAGCCCGCACTCTTGATTATCGATTACGCCGATGCAGAGAATGCAGCCCGGTCGCCGACTGGCTGGCTTCTACCAGTTCTCTACCGTCCTCGCTCGCATCATGCGCAACGACAACGCCATCGCGATCAACAACACCACGCAGATCGACCTGCAGGGCCAGGCCGCCTCGGAATCCGACGGCCACCGCCACATCAGCGGCACGAGCGGCCAGCTCCAGTTCGTGCGCGGCGCGTACGCGTCCAAGGGTGGCAAGTCGTTCATCTGTCTTTCGTCCACCTACGAGAAGCGCGACGAGCGCCGCAGCCGGATCGTCCTCGACCTGACGTCCGCGAGGAGTTGGAGCGGCAGGCTTATGAGCACCGGCGGATTCCCTGTGGCGTGACCTTCTGAAGGTCGTGGCGGACCTCTGCCTCGATCGGGAGCGAAAACCTGGCGGCCGCATGGGATCCCGTGTCGCCGTTGACTCGCGAGGAGGGCCCACGGACAATGTGAAGGTGAGGTTCGCAAATCTTCAGTGGCTTTTCCCGGTTGTGGTCATTCTTCACAATGTGGAAGAGGCCATATGGCTTCCGGGGTGGGCGAAGCGAACCGGTTTCTGGCGCAGCCCCGTTTCGCCAGGCGCTTTCCGTTTTGCCGCAGCGGTCCTGACTGTCTTGGCTTTGGCGGTCACATGGCTGAGCGCCAGGTCGGGAGGTCAGACACTCTGGACGTACCTCATGTTTGGATATATGGCCGCGATGTTAGCCAACGTAGTATATCCGCACGTCGCCATATCGATTGCAACACGCAGCTACACGCCGGGGACCGCAACAGCCGTAGCCCTAAACCTACCGGTATTGTCTTTCCTGGTAGCATCCGCTCTCGCGGAGCGGCAAGTTTCGGGCTGGAAGGCCGTAACGTATGGCGCTGGCGTGTCCGGTCTGCTGCTCCTCTCCCTCCCGGTGCTGTTCAAGTTGGGAAGGTCCCTGAAGCTCTGAACGAGAGCCTCCGCGGGATACATACCAAGCTAGCGCCCTCCATTCACCGCTCCTCGAACTTTTTAAAACCCTACCGACGAACTGGTTGCGCGCAACCACCTCCAGCGGCACCCCACCCAACCGCAATCCCTCCGTACAATCGAACCGCGCCAGAGAAATCGGTAACGAACTTACCGTTTTTACTCGTAACTGATTGATTGTCCGTTCGAAAACGGTAACTTTCTTACCGTTTCTATTTTGGAGCCGAGAGAGAGACCAACATGGGGAAGCCGCCAGATCCATCGCAAGCCTTCGACCTCGGGACTTGGTTGGGGCGCAAGCAGGCCTTCGGCTTGATGGCCGGGAAGTGCTCGGCGGCCGATGCCGAGTGCCTCCGTAATATCCGCGAGCAGAAACTTACCGGTCTCTCCACTTGAACTGGAGTCAATTCTGCCGCCAGCATGCCGGCATCAGCCGGCCGATCGCGGACAAGATCATCCATCAACTGGAAGAGTTCGGACCGGCGTTCTTCCAACTCGCGGGCGTCCTGCGCATCACCCCCGAGGAGTATCGGCTCATCGCCGCTTCGGTGACCGAGGAAGGCGTGCTCTCGGATGGCGAGCGGATTCCGATTACCGTTGAGAATGGTGCGCGGTTGACGCGCGCGGTCGATGCCTTGCGGAGTCAGGCGGCCCTGCCGGCTGCGGAGACTCCGGCGGCCGATACGCGGCGTGCGATTGCCCGCGTCGAAACGAAGTTGCGTTCGGCGTTAGCGGAACTCGCCCGGCTCCAAACCTCCCAACTGGATGCCGAGGAGCGCGCCCGCTTGCAAAGCGCGGCCGGCAGCGCGCGCGATCGGTTGAATCAGATTCTACTGTCTTCGCGGGTATAGCGGCGAAAGGTAGGAAGTTGGTGGCGCCCCGCGACACGCGGCAAGTGCCGGGGAGGCCAGCCGCTCAGTCGAGCCGGCCGGCCTCCGGTGGAAAGGTGAACTACGTTTGGACGCTGCCGGCCGCTTTGGCCTGTCCCATCAGAGCCTGCACCAGGGCGGTGCCGTTGGGGCTGCCGAGACCGGTACACGGGTCCCAATTGGCGCCGGCGGCATAATGCCCGTTGTTGCCGCTGGTGATATCCCGGAACACGCCCCTGGCGAGTTGGTAAATCGCAGGCTGCATAAAACCGAGAGGACGGCCCAGCCGCTGGTTGATCACGGCCGTGAGACCCGCCCAGAGCGGCGCAACGGCGCTGGTGCCGCCAATGACGGAATTCTTGCCGTCGACGCGAACCATGTAGCCCGTGACCGGATCGGCGTCTCCGGCAACGTCGGGAACGCCGCGGCCGGCGAAATTGGTTTCGGGTTGTTTGGGCACGCCCGCGGAGGACTGGTAACTGGGAATCGGGAAGAGCTTGCTCACCCCGCCTCCGGTGGCGCCCTCCTGGTTGGCCAGTTCGTTCCAAACCACCTCGCTCGCGAGTGCGCCGTGCGTCGTATTGAGCCGCGTTCCGCCGCAAGCCAGCACGGGCGGCAGGCAGGCGGGCAAATCCACGTGCAGCTTGTTGTCGGATACGCCATCGCTCGAGCCATCGTCGCCGGCAGCCGCGGTGACCGTGACGCCCACGGCGGCGGCATCGGTGACCGCTTCCAGCATGGCCTGCGCCGATTGTTGGGTCCAACTGTCCTCCGGACCGCCCCAACTGATGGAAACTACCGAAGGCTTGTGGGTGGTATCGTGCACCGCGGTGGTGATTGCGTCCACAAAGCCCTGGTCGGTGTTGGGCGCGAAGTACACGACGATGCGGGCGCCTGGCGCCACTGCGCCTGCTACTTCAATATCCAGCATGACTTCGCCATCCTCATTCTTGTCGGCTCCGGGATGATTCACCCCATGATCGACGGAGACCGAGGTCACCACCGGAGGTGTGATTCCCAGTGCTTGGAAATATGTTTTGAGATCGGAGGCTTTATATCCCCCGCCTAACTCGATGATGCCGATGGTCTCGCCGGCGCCGTTTACCCCGGCGGGAAAACCGTATAGCTGGGCAACCTGCACGGGCGTCAGTGAAGTGGGCGGCTGCGCCTTATGCATGCGGATGTGGGGCTTGGCAACGGGGCGGTTGTCGAGGCCAAGTACCGCCGTCACGACGTTTTGTAGCTCTTCGGGGATCATGACGGGGCCGGTGCGGCCTCGGTAGGTCCCGCGCGGCGATTGGTAATAGGCCAGTGACGTCCCGAATGCCCGCTGCATATTCTCGGCAGTGCCCGAGAGCACGACGCTGCGCCGCGCCTGGCTGCGCTCGCTGATGGTGAGCCCGAATTCGTGGGCAAAGGCTTCGATCGTGGCGATGTCGGCGGGGGCGGCTCCGTGAATGGTGCCATATTCCTCGCGCGGATGGTGGGTGACGGTCTGCGGATCTTTGTAGGCAAAACTCTCGAGCGCGGCGGCCGGGGTCCGGCGCCGCAGGACCACGGTTACGTGCACCACTTCGTTGTTATCAATAGCTCGCGCTACCGTTGCCCCCGCAAGCGGTTCACGATGGCTGCCAGCTAATGCGATCTTCTTTTCAAATGCCATTAAGTCCTCCTTATTATTTTTCTTATGGCCGGGGCGGTCTAGCTGCAGAGTAGAACCACAAAAAGCAGAAATCAAGGGATATATTCAGGGGTGAATTCCCGTGACTGGTTGGCTAGGATTAACTATCTCTGTTGGTCGGGTTGCGGTTTCAGTGGCTCGCCAGGGCAGGGATGCGGGTTGCCTCATCGCGCGGCAAAGATTTCAGAATATGGGCAATCCTGTCGCGCAGCTCGGGGCCGGCGATTACATCGGCAGCGCCGGCTTCCAGCAAATCGCTCCAGCCCCCATCAAACTCGGGCAGGCACACGATTACCGGAACGCCGCCTGCCAGCCGGGCAAATTCCACCAAGTCGGAAATGCAGCCGTCGGGCATCTGCGGCGCGCAAAAGATCGCTCGAATGGGAAGACCGGACGTAAGAGTGCGGCGAGCCTGGGCCAAAGATTTCACCGAACATGCAGCGGCGCCGCATTGTTCGAGCGTGCCGGTAATCTGGTCGCAGCACACGGTCAAGACCGGCACGGGCGCTGGGCGGGCGGCGGCGCGCACAGCCTCTCCGACCACCGACTCCGCAATCTTGCGCAGGGCAGTCCAGTGCAGGCCGCTGCCTAATTCGCTATCGGATCCGGCGGCCATGTTGGATCCGCCCCAGATCTTGGCGCCGGGAAGATCTTCGGCGGCCTGGAACGCGCGAACCAATTGCGTGACTGGAAAGGTATCCTCGTCGAATGGAGAGCCACGGATCACGCTGTAGGTATACCGGCCGCTCTTGCGCCGGCACAGCAGGCTGATCAGATTCGTGATGCCTTGCGACGCCAGCACCAGCCGGGAATTGGGGTCGCCCTTCTCATCGGCGATCACAAAGCCGTTGGGCGAAGTGTACAGGATCTCCGGTTCCGCCGTAATCGGCGCGCTACCGGCCTTCCCTTCGAGCAGGAGCTTGAGACGATCGCAAACCTGGCGGATGGTCTCCCTTACCAGCGCCTCATCCCCCTGCGTTTTGCCGTGCATGCGCTGCTGGCGGTAAGGCTCGAATACCCACGTGAAGTGGTTGCGCTCGAGCTCAGGCAGATCGACGGGATAGAGACCGCCCGATACATCGATCTTATTATTGAACTGGACAATCCACCGGAGGAGCGGATCGCTATGGAAGCGTTCGAGCAGCTCGTGGTATTCCAGGATAAAGGCTGCCAGGCAAACGTCCTGGTCGGCATTCCAGACGTAGACGGGGATGGGGGAACGGTGCGCCAGCCACCGCTGCATGAGCTGTCCCTGGCGTACCGCCATGTAGGCTTGCATGGCAGCGCTCATGGTGGCTTCCCGGACCACGCCCACGTGATGGTCAAAGTGCACGTAGTGCCCACGGTGTCCGGGAGTGTCGTCGATCACCTCCAGCCCGATGGAGTATTCCGGGACGGAGTCGATGAAGTGCTGCCAGCTCTCGAAGCGCGTGGCGGGCACACGGAGGTCGATGTAGCGGAAGGCGCGGCCGTTCATTTCAATGTCGGAAGGCATGCCGAAGGCCCTGAAGCAAACCGTGATGCGCCAGATGCGCCGGCTGCGCGGACTCAGCCTCCAGATGCCGCCGGCGCAGTTCTTCGCCCAGGAGCCTTTGCGCGATGGGCAAGAAAGAATCCTTATTGGCAGCGGCGTGTTGCAGCTCTCCATCCGGCATCGCCGCGTAGTAAATTCTCAATGCCTGTTCCTGTGTCCGCGTGGCCATATCCCACCTCCAAGCCAACGACAATGGGTTAGTGCCCTCTGGGGCACCAGTTATCTCATGAGGAATATTCCGAAATACACGACGACAAGCAGGGCAAGAGTCAAAAGGACGACTCCTGCGGTGAGAAATGCCCGCTCCATCGTGGTGAAGAGCACGTCCCCGAAGTGGTGGGTTCCGTGGCGCAAACTCCCCAGCATGGCGCACCTCCCAAGTAGTGTTGGTTGCTGTCCACTTTCATTCTAGCGCTAAAGCCCTAAAAAGATCTGAATTTATTGATCAGGTTCTCTCGCGAGCTTGTGGGGGATCTTACTCAGGAGCGGCTGGTCGAAAACCGCAAAAAAGACCGCCAAACGCACCTGATTGGCTAATGCTTTTGGCGATTGGTGCCGAAAATTATAATCGGATGTCAAAATCCGATAGTGGCCGACAAATTGCAGAGATTTGCAACAAAGGCACAGGGAGGCAGAGATATGGTGAGCACCAGAACCCGTTTGGACCCGCACAAGCCCGGCCGCCAGGCCGAAGCGCTGGAAGTCAACCTACGACGACTTGTGATTGGACAGGACGAAGCGATTCGCCGGATTGTGGAGCTCTACCAAATGTATGTCACGGGCATGAACGCTCCCGGGCGCCCCATCGGGAACGTTCTCTTTCTCGGACCGACCGGTTCGGGAAAAACCCGCCTGGTGGAAGCCACCGCGGAAAGCCTCTATGGGAGCGCTGATGGGATCATCAAAGTGAACTGTGCCGAGTTCCAGCACAGCCACGAGATTGCCAAACTGCTGGGCGCTCCTCCGGGATACCTGGGACACCGGGAAACGCACCCCATGTTTAGCCAGGAAACGCTGAACCGGGCGCATACCGAGACGGTGAAACTCAGCCTGGTGCTTTTCGACGAAATCGAAAAAGCCAGCGATGCCCTTTGGAATCTATTACTTGGCGTTCTCGATAAGGCCAGTTTGACTTTGGGCGATGGCCGCCAGACCGATTTTTCCCAATCTTTCATCTTTATGACCAGCAATCTGGGCGCATCCGAGATGGAAGGCCTGGTCCGCCCGCGTTGGGGCTTTGCCACCAAGCCGAAGTTTGATGAGGAAGGCGGCGGCAAGGAATTGTCCGAGAAACTGTCCAAAGTGGGTGTGGAAGCCGCCCGCAAGAAGTTCGTTCCCGAGTTCGTGAATCGTCTGGACGCGATGGTAGTGTTTAACGCTCTTGGGCCGGCGGAGCTGCGCCAGGTTGTGGAAATCGAGCTTCGGCGGGTTCAGGAACGAATCCTGAGCTCGAAAGCCGGCGCGTTCGTGTTCCGCCTGAGCGAGGATGCGGTGGACCAATTGCTGGAAGATGGCACGGATCCCCGGTACGGGGCGCGCCACCTGCGCCGCGCCATCGACCGTCTGCTGGTTCAACCCATTTCGAATCTAGTGGCTTCGGAGCAGGTTCGAGGCGGCGATTGCATCATGGTCGAGGCCGATGCGGAGGCGAAAGAAATGGTCTTCCGCAGAGAAGCCGAGGCTCTTTCGTTGGCCACCATGGCTCGTCTGGCGCAAATGCCGTTCGGTGACGAACGCACGACCGCCGTGGCCAAAGCCGATCGGTCTGAGAATGGGTTGGTTCGCCGTTTTCAGTCCTGGGCAACCTAGCATTGGAAAAGAAAAGAAACCACCGCTTCCTCTGGTCGCGGCTCGGTTAACGCGCTTACGCGCCTTACGGAGCCGCGACCAGAGAGAGCGGTGGTTTATCACCCGCGCACCGTATAATAATAGGCACTGGTCAGCTCTCCTCCTACCTCCCATGTCGCAGGCGACTGCGGTGAGGGTTCCACCAGAAAGCTCTGAAAATGCCGATACGGGTCGCGCTGCATCACAAGACTGTTTATCACTATGACCAGCTGGTGAGCCTCTCGCCGCAGGTCATCCGCCTGCGGCCCGCGCCGCATTGCCGCACGCCGATCGCGTCGTACTCTCTCAAGATCGAGCCGGCCGGCCATTTTCTCAACTGGCAGCAGGACCCGCAAAGCAACTACCTCGCACGGGCCGTGTTTCCGGAGCGCGTCCACGAATTCTCCATCGAAGTCGGGCTAGTGGCCGACATCTCGGTCATTAACCCGTTCGATTTCTTTCTGGAAGACTACGCTGAGAAGTTCCCTTTCCGGTACCCGGACTGGCTCGCGAAGGAACTCGCCCCCTACCTGGAGAAGCAGCCTGCCGCCCCACGGCTCCAGGCGCTGCTCAACGACATCGACCTCAGCCCCCAACGGTCTATGGATTTTCTGGTGGGGCTCAACCAGAGCTTGCAGCGGCGAATTGGATACTTGATTCGTCTCGAACCCGGTATCCAGACTCCCGAGGAGACTCTCACGCTCGGTACCGGCTCTTGTCGTGATTCCGGTTGGCTGCTGGTGCAGGTTCTACGCCACCTCGGCCTCGCGGCGCGCTTCGTTTCCGGTTACATGATCCAACTGAAGCCGGATGTGAAGCCGCTGGATGGCCCGGTGGGTCCCGGGGAAGATTTCACGGACTTGCACGCTTGGGCCGAGGTGTACCTTCCGGGAGCGGGTTGGATCGGCCTCGATCCGACTTCGGGTCTACTGGCAGCAGAAGGCCACATTCCCCTGGCCGCCACGCCAGAGCCCGCGTCCGCTGCGCCTGTTAGCGGCGGCGTGAGTCCCTGTGAAGTTAAGTTCACGCATGAGATGTCGGTGGCGCGCATCCATGAGGACCCGCGCGTCACGCTTCCGTATCGCGAATCGCAGTGGGAGCAAATCGAAGCCTTAGGCCACCAGGTGGACGCTGAAATCCGCTCCGGCGACATTCGCCTTACTATGGGCGGCGAACCGACTTTCGTTTCTATCGACAACATGGACGGCGAGGAGTGGAACTTCACCGCCACAAGTTCTGAAAAGCGTCTGCTGGCATGGCGTCTTCTCGACCGCCTTCGGGACCGCTTTGCACCGGGGGCCCTGCCGCACTATGGACAAGGCAAATGGTATCCGGGCGAACCGCTGCCGCGCTGGGCATTCACCTGTTACTGGCGAAAAGATGGCGTGCCGCTATGGCATGACCGCTGCCTGCTGGCGCGCGAGGATGTGGCATCCAAGTTCACCGCACTCGATGCACAGCGGTTTGGGGAAACGTTGGCGGGCCGTCTCGGCGTGGATCCCGATTACACCAATCCAGCTTTCGAAGACCCCTTCTACTATCTGCAGAAGGAGCGTCTGCTCCCCATCAATGTCGATCCGCTCGAGAACCGTCTGGAGGATCCGGGCGAGCGGGAGCGCGTGCGCCGTGTGTTCGAGCACGGTTTGAACCAGCCCGTCGGCTACGTGCTTCCCTTGCAGCGCGGCTCAGGAAAGAGCGGGCCGGAATGGCAAACCGGATTGTGGATGTTGCGCGGGCAGCGCCTCTTTCTGGTGCCGGGCGATTCGCCGCTCGGATTGCGACTACCGCTGGCAAGCCTGCCTTGGGTGGCGAAGGAGGACGAGCCGAAGATCAATGAAGTCGATCCTATGGCCAACCGCGGCAGACTTCCGCTGCCTGAGCGCGTCTCACCCGCCGATCCCGTTCTGCAACGCCGCCGAAATACCGAACGCGACCGCAAACCGGCCACCGGCGAATCGGCGCCGTGGATCGTCCGCACGGCGCTTTGCGTCGAGGTACGCAATGGCCATTTGTATCTCTTCATGCCGCCGCTCACTGCGGTGGAAGACTACCTGGATTTGGTCACTGCGATCGAGGACACCGCCGCTCATCTGAACATGCCGGTGGTGATCGAGGGTTATCCGCCGCCGCACGACCACCGCATCAACCAGATCAAGGTCACTCCCGACCCGGGCGTCATCGAGGTCAATATTCATCCGGCTCACAATTGGGCGGAACTGGTGGCCAATACGACGGCGCTATATGAAGAGGCAAGGCTCGCGCGGCTGGGAACCGAGAAATTCATGCTGGATGGCCGTCACAGCGGCACCGGCGGCGGCAATCATTTTGTGTTGGGCGGCCCCACAGCGGGCGACAGCCCATTCCTGCGCCGGCCCGACCTGCTGCGCAGCATGATCGGTTACTGGCTGCAGCATCCCTCGCTTTCCTACATGTTTTCGGGGCTGTTCATCGGGCCTACCAGCCAGGCGCCGCGCGTCGATGAAACGCGCCAGGACAGCCTGTACGAACTGGAAATCGCCTTCAACCAAATCCCTGACCCCAGCGAGGGCTCCTGCCCGCCATGGCTGGTGGATCGCATTCTGCGGCACATCTTAGTGGATGGAACGGGCAACACACACCGCGCCGAATTCTGCATCGACAAGCTCTATTCGCCCGACACGGCTACCGGACGGCTCGGCCTGCTGGAGCTCCGCGGTTTTGAGATGCCGCCGCATGCGCGCATGAGTTTAACCCAGCAGTTGCTGGTGCGGGCGCTCATCGCCTGGTTTTGGAAACAACCGTACGTGCGGCGTCCTGCGGCCTGGGGAACACAACTGCACGATCATTTCATGCTGCCGCACTTTATCCAGCGCGATTTTGCCGATGTGTTGGAGGACCTGAACCGTGCGGGTTACGCCTTCGAAACGGAATGGTTTGCTCCCCACTTCGAATTCCGCTACCCGGTGCTTGGCCGGGTAAATTATGGCGGCGTCGATCTGGAATTGCGCCAGGCTACCGAGCCCTGGTATGTCTTGGGCGAGGAGCCGGCAGTCGGGGCGACGGCGCGCTACGTCGATTCATCCGTCGAGCGCCTGCAGGTTGCCGTAAACGGGCTCTTCGGCGATCGCCTGCTGGTGGACTGCAATGGCCGGCGGGTTCCGCTGCACGCCACCGGAACGCAGGGCGAGTGGGTGGCGGGTGTGCGCTACCGAGCCTGGCAGCCGCCGTCATGTCTGCACCCGACCATCCCAGTTCATTCGCCGCTGGTTTTTGATCTGATCGATACCTGGACAGGCCGATCGGTGGGCGGCTGCACATATCACGTTTCCCATCCCGGCGGGCTTGCCTACGATACGTTTCCCGTAAATGCCAATGCCGCCGAATGCCGGCGGGCCGCGCGGTTCATGCCTTTCGGTTCGACCACCGGGCCGGTTGCCATTCCGGCTGCAGAAGAAAACCCACAATTCCCGTTAACCTTGGATCTACGCCGCGTGCCCTCCAGTACGGCACGGCGCACGTAGCCGGCTGCGGTTATGTGAGAATGCGAGAAGGGGATAGGGGTTAGCGCCCGCGAATGAACCCGGAGATTGCCCAGCCAGAGGAGCGCCTTAACCGCGAGTGGCTCTACGAGCCGAACGCCAGCTTTCATGATGAGATGCTGGCGCCCGACGGCACGATACGGGCGCACTGGCGGAAGCTCATGGAACCGCTGGCGGAGATGGGCGGCGCCAGCTTTGCGCGGCGTTGGCAGGAAGGGCGGCGTGTCATCCATGAAAACGGGACTACGTACAACGTCTACGGCGACCCCCGTAGCACTGATCGTCCCTATCCGCTCGACCCGATTCCGTTGGTGATCGATGGCGCGGAATGGGAAGCCCTCGAAGCTGCCGTCGTGCAACGCGCCAAGCTGCTGAACGCGATTCTGGAGGATCTTTACGGGTCGCAGCGGCTGCTGCGCGATGGACTGATTCCGCCGGAGCTGGTGTTTCCCAATCCGGCGTTTCTGCGCCCGTGCTGCCACGTGCCCGTGCCCGGCGGCGTCCACCTGCACATTTATGCGGCCGACCTGGCGCGCTCTCCGGATGGCCGCTGGTGGGTGATTGCCGACCGGACGCAGGCGCCATCGGGCGCCGGTTACGCGCTGGAGAATCGCCTGGTTTCGGCGCGTATGCTTCCGGATATTTTTCGCACCGCGCACATCCATCGGTTGGCGACCTTTTTCCATACTTACCGGGAGACGTTGCGGACGCTGGCGCCCGGCCGGAGAGAAAACCCCCGCATCGTGCTCTTGACTCCCGGGCCTTACAACGAGACCTACTTCGAACACGCATTTCTGGCGCGCTACCTGGGCTACACGCTGGTGGAAGGCGCCGACTTGACGGTCCGCGACAATCGCGTGTACCTCAAGACACTGCGCGGCCTTTTGCCGGTGGATCTGATCGTGAGGCGACAGGACGATACGTATTGCGACCCTCTCGAGCTGCGTTCCGATTCGATGCTGGGAGTGCCCGGACTGATGCAGGCGGTGCGATCCGGTACGGTGACGGTGGCCAATGCCTTAGGTTCCGGACTGGTGGAATCGGCCGCCCCGGCGAGTTTCCTGCCCGGCCTGTGCCGCCACATTCTGGGCGAAGAAACGAAGATGCCCGCCGTGGCCACCTGGTGGTGCGGCGAACCGCCCGCGATGTCCTATGTAGTGGACAATCTATCGAAGCTGGTGATCAAGCCTGCGTTCCCGTCGCCTGGCGCACAGCCGATCTTCGGCGTGCGGCTGACCGCCGAAGAACGAACCGCGCTGGTCGAGAAGATTCGCAAGTCGCCCGGTTCCTATGTGGCGCAAGAACAAGTAGCGCTCTCTACCGTGCCGGTTTGGGAAGACGGACCGGTTCGTCCGCGCCACCTCGTACTGCGTGTGTATGCGGTGGCCACGGGCGATTCTTATAGCGTGATGCCGGGCGGCCTGACGCGGATCACGAGTTCGCTCGACGACCTGGTCGTCTCCATGCAAAGCGGCGGCGGCAGCAAAGACACCTGGGTGCTGGCGGGCGGTCCGACTTCGCAGTTGAGCCTGCTGCCATCAGCGTCATCGCATCTGGACATCAGCCGCGCCACTTTCGATTTGCCCAGCCGCGTGGCCGATAATCTGTTCTGGCTGGGGCGTTACGTAGAGCGCATCGAGCCCGCCGTACGCGTGGCGCGCGCGGTGTTGCCGCGCCTATTTCAGGAATCGGACCTGGCAGCGGCGGCGGGGGTTGCCGCGGGCATGCGGATTCTCGCGGGCCTCGGTTCCGTGCGGACGGAAGTGCAAGCATCGGCCGATCACCCCGGCTCACTCGAGCACGAAGTCTTGGCGTTGATCTACGACAGCCGCTCCCGAAACAATCTGCCGTCTCACATCCGGCAGGTGCGCCGGGTAGCCTGGCTCCTGCGCGACCGCATTTCGGGGGATGCCTGGCGCGTCCTGAACCAACTGGACCAGCAACTATCGTCGCCACCGCCTCCGGAACCGCTCCGAATCAGCGGGGCGCGGGCGGTGCTCGATCAATCCATCACCACGCTTTCCGCCTTCAGTGGCCTGGTAATGGAAAGCATGACTCGCGGAGATGGTTGGCGCTTTCTGGATATCGGGCGGCGTTTGGAGCGTGCCGTCCAAATGGTGGACCTGATCCGCTACGGGCTGGGCTATGAGTGCTCGGCCGACAGCGGACAACTGGAAGTCCTGCTGGAGATCGCCGATAGCTCGATCACGTACCGCTCCCGTTATTTGACCTCGATGCAAGCCGATCTGGTGCTGGATCTGCTGCTCCTGGATGAGGCCAATCCACGTTCGGTGGCGTACCAACTGGCCCGGTTACGGGAGCATGTGGATCAGTTGCCGGGGAGCCGTTCGCCTAACCGGCGTCCGGCGGAGGCGCGCGTCGCGATTTCCCTGCTGGCGGCCGTGCAATTGGCGGACGTCCGCGAATTCATGTGCGTCAACGGAGATGGGCGGCGCGACCATTTGGAAAGCCTCTTGAACCGAATCACCAACGAACTCCGCCTGTTATCGGAAACGTTGACGAGCGCGTATTTCAGCCAGGCGGCTCCTTCGCGGCAGTTGTCCGTCACTTAGGAAGATAGGATGCTGCGCACTACTCATACCACGACCTATCTGTACAGCGAGCCGGTTTCGATCTGTCACACCGAAGTGCACCTGGCGCCGCGCGGCGACCGGAACCAGCACCTGATCGAGCACAATCTCACAGTCAATCCGATGCCCGACATGATGTTCGGGCACAAGGACTACTTCGGCAACGATGTGATCTATTTTTCGATCCACGAGCTGCACCAGACGTTGACCATCGAAGCGGAGAGCCTAATTGAGATCTCGGATGGCGATCCTTTGGAGCCTGCGCTGACGCCGGCTTGGGAACAGGCGTGCGGTGAGGAGTGGCGGCACGCCGATTTCCATGCGTTGAAGGCCTACCAGTTTGTGTTCGAATCGCCGCGCATTCCGTTGGGTCAGGACTTCATCGACTATGCCGCGCCCTCTTTCAGCGCGGACCGGCCGCTACTCGAGGCGGCGCTGGATCTGTGCCACCGCGTCCATACCGAGTTCCACTACGACCGGGAAGCCACGACGGTGTTGACTCCGGTTGCGGAAGTTCTCCAAAAGCGCCGCGGCGTGTGCCAGGACTTCGCGCATTTCACCATTGCGTGTCTGCGGTCACTGGGTCTGGCGGCCCGCTATGTGAGCGGCTACCTGCGCACCAGGGAGGGGATCGGCAGCCAAGCGAGCCACGCCTGGGTTTCGGTTTTCTGTCCCGGCTTCGGCTGGCTGGACTTCGACCCCACCAACGACCAGGTAGTGAACGGCAACCACATCACTCTGGCCTGGGGCCGCGATTATTCGGATGTGGCGCCGGTGCACGGCGTGGCGCTCGGTGGCGGCGAACAGGTGATCAATGTGTCGGTGAAGGTGGGGCCGGCGGAAGAGTAGGCGGCGCGGTTAGCGCTCGTCGACGGGAGGTTTTCCGCGACCGGCGCGTTTGAGGATGCGCTTCGCTTTGTTGATATTGGCTCTGGTAGAGCGTTCCCGGAAGTACTCTTCAGTGCGCAAGGCGGAGAGCTTCTCCGCCACGGCGACGTTAATTAACTGGTTCAGAGCAACCCCTTCGGCATCGGCGACGCGCTTGGCCTCCTCTAGCAGCGAAGTTTGTAAACGGAGCGCAACGTTACTTTTCCTCATGTGTCGTCCTCCGAATCTCCCGCCAGATGGCTCCGGGCGGCGCTGCGTGGATACCAAATGCCCTTGCCGCCGAGACGAGATGACGCAGGTTGAAAGTAGCCAAATGATCGGCCCTACCGTTCACCGCGGTTTCCAGGACCATTTCATCGGCAGGGTCCTTCAGTTGTGGCCGCCAAAGAAACCTCATCGTTACGGGCTCTGCGATGGCGGCTAACGCGTCGAGCACCAGACTTATCTCTTCGATGGTGACACCGATCTGGTCGAGGTGCTCCCGCCTGGTTAATACCGCCTCATACTCGAGCATGCCGCCGCCTTTTCAGGCGGCGCGCCGGGCAGAAGCCCGGCGGCGGGCCGGAAGGCCCGACCCGACTAGCCGGTAACGCTCATGTCGCTGGATGTGCCGCCGGCTGCGGGGACGTAGCACTTCAGCGTGTAGTCCATCACCATGCGGTCGGCGTTGAATCGCCAGCCGAGAGTGCGGATGGTGCGCTTCATGCGTTTGATCCAGCCGCGCGGCAGGCCGTCGCGGTCGCGCTGGTAGTAGAGCGGAATGACTTCTTCGCGAAGCACGCGGTAGAGCTCATCGCCATCGCGGCCGTCGTGCACGTCCATGTTGGAATGCGTACGGCCGGTGCCGATGGCGAAGCCGTTGAAGCCGTCGTATGCCTCCGCCCACCAGCCATCCAGGATCGACAGATTGAGGCCGCCGTTCAAAACTACTTTCTGGCCGCTGGTGCCGGAGGCTTCGAGCGGCCGCCGCGGGTTGTTCAACCACACGTCGACGCCTTGGACGAAATGACGGCCCACGTTGATGTCGTAGTCTTCCACGAAAACGAATTTGTCGGCGAACTGGCGGTCGCGCATGAGCTCAGCGATCTGCTGCAGAACCCGTTTGCCGGGGTCATCGCGCGGGTGGGCTTTCCCGGCGAAGACAAACTGCACCGGCCGTTTTGGATCGTTGACCATCGCGGTGAGCGTCTCAATGTCTTTCAGAATGAGATTGGCGCGTTTGTAGGTGGCAAAGCGGCGCGCGAATCCGATGGTGAGCGCGTCCGGGCTGAGGACCCGGCTGAGTTTCTGCAGGGTGGCTGGCTGCTCACCGCGCAGCTCGGCCTGCTCGACCGCACGGCGGCGCACAAACTCCAACAGGCGCGATTTGAGGCTGAGATGCGTCTCCCAAAGCTCGCCATCGTCCACGCTTTCGATTCGTTCCCAGATGTGAGCGTCGCCGCTGTGCTCATGCCAGCCGGTGCCCAGGTGGCGATCGTAGAGCCGAAACATTTGCGGCGCCAGCCAGGTGGGGACGTGCACGCCGTTGGTGATGTGGCCGATCGGTATCGAATCTTCCGGGCGCCCGGGGTAAAGCCCCGTCCACATGGCGCGCGAGACTTCGCCGTGCAGCGCGGAAACCGCATTGGTGCGCCGCGAGAGCCGCAGGCCCAGGACGGTCATGCAGAACTCTTCGTGAGGATTGCCGGGGTTCTCACGTCCCAACGACATGAGTCCATCGTGGGAGAGGCCCAGTTGTTCGCGCAGAGGCCCCAGGTGTTCTTCGATGAGGCCGGCGTGGAAGCGATCGTGGCCTGCCGGCACCGGTGTATGGGTGGTGAAGACCACTTCACGGGAGACTCGCGACAGGGCCTGATCGAATCCGATCCCCTCATCTTGCATGCGGACGCGGAGGGCCTCGAGCACGGCGAATCCGCTGTGGCCCTCGTTCAAGTGCAGCACGCCGGGCGTGACTCCCATGGCGCGTAGCGCGCGGAAGCCGCCCACGCCCAGCAGCAGCTCCTGGCGGATGCGGACACGGCCGTCGCCGCCGTAGAGGCGGGAAGTTAACTCGCGATCTTCCGGCGCGTTGCCTTCCACGTTGGAATCAAGGAGCAACAGGTCGCAGCGGCCAACTTTCAGCCGCCGGACCTTGGCACGGATGGGGCCGCTGCGCGTTTCAATCTGGATGGTAATCGCTTCGCCTTTTTTGCCGATAGCCGGCTCCATCGGCAACTGGTTGGTGTCTGTCTCGAGGTATTCTTCCTGTTGCCAGCCGCCGCGATCGAGCCGCTGCCGGAAGTAGCCTTGTCCGTAGAACAGGCCGATGCCAACCAGCGGAATATCCAGGTCGGACGCGCTCTTGATGTGATCGCCGGCCAGAACGCCGAGCCCGCCGGAGTAGACCGGGATGGATTCGTGGAGCCCGAACTCGGCTGAGAAATAGGCGACGGGACGGGGACGAAGCACACCCGCATGAGCCGCGCCCCAGGTTCGATCGGCCTGCAGATATTCCTGCTGCCGGCGGTAGGCGTAATTGATGCGGCCGTACAGCACCAGTTCGCCGGCGCGGCGCTCGAGCTTGGAGAGCGGAATCTCCGATAGAAGAGAGATTGGATTGTGATTGATCTGGCGCCAGCGCACGGGGTCCAGGTCGCGGAACAGGCTGGTGGAATCGTTGTCCCAGCTCCACCACAAATTGCGGGCCAAGGACCAGAGCTTTTCCTGAGAAGGAGCGATGAAGCGATCGATGGCGCGCGCCTCGCTGATGACCGGCGCTACCTCAGCCGCGGCTTCGACCAGCGCGCGGATTTCATCATCGCGGAAGACACGCGCTTCAATCGTTTGGACCACCAGCACGCCCTGGAGAACGCCACGATCGATGAGAGGGACCCCGAGAAAGGACTGGTAGGCATCTTCACCGGCTTCGCTGAAATACTTGAAACGCGGATGATTCTTGACCTGGTCCACCGCCACCGGCCGCACTTGTTCCGCAACCAGTCCTGCGAGCCCCTCGTGCAGTGCCAGCCGCACATTGCCGATCGACTGCGGCCGAAGCCCGACGGTTGCGGCCAGGACGAGGTTGGCGCGGTCCGGCTCCAACAGGTAGGCCGAGCAGACATTGGTTTGGAAGTGCCGCGCGATCAGCGCGACCACGTTCATCAGGGTCTCGGCGGGTTTGCCTGCTTCCTCGGTAAGCTTGGCGATTTCTTCAATCGTGAGGACGTAATCTGGGTTGCGGTCGGGCATCCGTTGGGCTGACTGGGACATACTAAAGCTCCCACCGACTAAAGCACTACCGAAGTGCGAAATGCGAAAGATTTTGGCTGGACGGAGGCCTAAGGCTGGAACGATCAGTCGTTCTTCGAGAGCCTTTCCCAATTTTGTGCTGCGAGGGTCGAGGAGTCAACAAAATCTTTTCGATTGGAGTTATCAGGAACTGGTGCGGAGAAGAACCGCTGCTTTGAGTCGCTGTAACGGACTAGTGGGAGTGGGATGTCCCGGTGATATCGATAGCCTTTTCAAGGGGCGGCGGGCCGGGCAGAAGCCCGGCTGCGGGCCGGAAGGCCCGACCCCACTTTGGCAACTACTCCACTAGTTGCCGCCGTCGCTGACCAGGGCCAGTTGCGAGATTCTGTGCCGGTCGGCCTCCGAAAATGAGTTGTGCGGGGATAGTAACTCGGAGGTACTTTGCTCATAGCGCGCCAGGCCGCTGTGGGAATGGTCAGTGGTCTTAAGCAGAATGTGATACAACTCGTGAACTGTGACGCGGCCTAAGGCGCGGCCGAACAGCTTGTCCCGATCCGCGGCGGAGGCGGCGCGAAGATCGCGGTCGATGAACTCGTGTACCGCGTTGCACAGCACGTCAGCAATAGGCAGCACCTGGCCTTCTGAGATGTGTGTCCGGCCAAGAGTCAGGGATAAGTGCGCCTTTTCCATAACGGGTGCGTCGGCCCGGCATTGACCCCGGAGATAGATGAGGACCAACTGGCCATGGACAGACCGGCCGTCTAAGTCGTGACCGAACCTCCAGCGCAATGAGACACCGATGGGTGTCAGCACGGTGTTCACTTCGCTCTCGGCAACCCGCAAAACGGCCGGGCTGAGAGATTCGCCGCGAACCAGGATGGTGACCCGATCCTCGCTACGCGCGATGGACGAAAACAGTACCGCGAAGTACAGTGTCAGCAACAAAGCTGATCGCATGGTGGCCTCGAACTTGGAGTCCACGGGTAGCATATCACAGACCAAAAGCACTTATAAACGCTATAGAAATTATTCGTGACAGGGCTCACAGGTCTTCTGGCATACTGGCGGCGGCGGGGACGTTGAGTCAGTTTGGCTGCGCAACGGGTGCGCTGGTGTCGCCCGGACAGCACCTACTCACGCTGCGGGTAGGCGTATGACATCGAACTTGGGATTGAATTTAGGCTCCTTGCGGCACCTTTACCGTTCCGGCACGGCGAGCCCGAGCGACGTGGTGGCCGAGGTCTATGACCGCATCCGGTCTGGCCCGCTGGCACCGATTTGGATCAGTTTGGTATCGCGCGAGACGGCGTTGGCGCGCGCGCGAGCGCTGGAACGCGATCCGCTGGCGGCGGCTCGCCCGCTTTACGGAATCCCGTTCGCGGTCAAAGACAACATCGACGTGACCGGTCTTGCGACCACTGCCGGATGTCCGAAATATTCCTACTTGCCTAAACAAAGTGCCGCAGTAGTGGAGGCGCTGATCGACGCGGGAGCGATCCTGGTGGGGAAGACCAATATGGATCAGTTTGCCACCGGCCTGGCGGGGACGCGCTCGCCATACGGCGACTGTTCCTGCGTTTTCGATGAGCGGTACATTTCCGGAGGTTCCAGCTCGGGTTCCGCTGCCGCGCTGGCCAGTGGCCACGTGAGTTTCGCTTTGGGGACCGATACGGCTGGTTCCGGACGCGTGCCGGCGGCATTCAACAATCTGGTTGGATTGAAACCGACGCGCGGCCTTCTCAGCACGCGGGGCGTGGTTCCGGCGTGCCGGACGCTCGACTGCGTCTCCATCTTCACCACCACATGCCATGATGCGCACACCGTGTGGCAAGCAGCGCGCGGCTTCGATGCTGCCGATCCGTTTTCCCGCAATCGCAAGCCCGGCGAGGGTGCAGCGCCCTGGTTAGCCGGAGGATTCCGGTTTGGCGTGCCAGACGATGAGCAATTGGAATTCCTTGGCGACGAAGAGGCGGCCGCTCTTTACTATCGCGCCGTGCGCGACGTGGAAGCTCTGGGCGGCCACCGCGTCACCATCGACTTTTCAGCATTTCGCGCCGCGGGGGACCTGCTATTCGCGGGGCCTTGGGGCGCGGAACGGTATGCAGCCATCGGCCCGTTTCTCGAATCGCATGGGGATCAGATGGATCCCGTGGTGCGAGAGGTGATCGCGAGTTCGCGATACTTTACAGCAGTTCAGGTATTCGAAGCTGAGTATCGATTGCGCGAGTTACAGCGCACCGCGGAAGCGCAATGGGCGCACATGGATCTGCTGCTCGTTCCTACGGCAGCGACCATATATACACATGAGGAAGTGGCCGCGGATCCGATCGGATTGAGCACCAATTTGGGGTACTACACGAGTTTCGTAAATCTGCTCGACCTGGCAGCCGTCGCGGTGCCGGCAGGCTTTCGAGCGAAAGGGTTGCCGTTCGGCATTTCATTGATCGGTCCGGCGTTCAGCGATGAAGCCCTGCTTGCAGTCGCCGATCGATATCATCGCTGGCATGCACAGCCGCCCGGTCCCGCCGTGAGCCTGGAATTTGATGCGCCGGGGTGTGTCTCCGTCGCTGTGGTGGGCGCTCATCTGAGTGGCGAGCCGCTGAACTGGCAGCTTATCGAACGGGGAGCGCGTAAAGTGAAGACTTGCCGAACGGCTCCCGGATACCGGCTCTATGCGTTGGAGCACACTCTGCCACTCAAGCCGGCTCTGGTCCGCGATGAGAGCTACTCCGGGCAGGGCATCGAAGTGGAGGTTTGGGCGGTGCCGGAAGATGAGTTCGGCAGCTTCGTCGCCGCGGTGGGGCCACCGTTCGGAATTGGCAATGCCATGCTCGATAACAGTGAAAGCGTCAAGTGTCTGACCTGTGAGCCCGGCGCTGTGGCAGGCGCTTCCGAAATCACGCGATTCGGCGGATGGCGGGCCTATCTGGCGCAAGCCGTCTTCGCGAAATGAGTGGGTTCTTACGGGGCCGTGTGATACCGCGTAAGCTTGTTTACACCGTTGAAAGCCGCCTGCTTGTAACACTCGGCGAGTGTCGGATAGTTAAAGACAGTCTCGATAAAGTAGTTGACAGTCCCCTTCAGGGTCATCACGGCCTGTCCGATATGGAGTAATTCGGAAGCCCCTTCGCCAATGATGTGCACGCCGAGTATCTCGAGCGTTTCCCTGTGGAAGATGATTTTGAGACGGCCAGTGGTGTCGCCGCGGATCTGGCCGCGCGCAGTTTCGCGATAGTAAGCAAGCCCCACTTCGTAGGGCACATCCTCGTCCGTTAACTGCTCTTCGGTTTTTCCGGCGAACGATATTTCCGGGATGGTGTAGATGCCGTACGGATAGGTGGCAGGATTCGATTGGATCTTCAGTCCGAAAGCATGCCCTGCGGCGAGCCGCCCTTGCTCCATCGAAACGGAAGCCAGACTGGGGAATCCAATGACGTCGCCGGCGGCGTAGATATTGGGCACCTTGGTGCGGTATTCGGAATCGATTTGTATACGGCCGCGGTTGTCGGCTTCCAGGCCTGCGTTGGCGAGACAGAGCTCGTCCACGTTGCCTTGCCGTCCGACGGCGTACAGCAGCGCGTCGCCGGAAATACGCTTGTTGCTCTTCAGGTTCGCCACTACTCCGCCATCGGGTGATTCCTCCACGCTGGCGACCTCTTCGTTGAGCCGCATGGTGACGCGGCGGTCGCGCAGGTGATAGGAGAGTGCCTCCACCATTTCTGCGTCGGCGAACTCGAGCAGGCGGGGCCGCTTTTCCACGAGGATCACGCGCACGCCGAGGATGGCGAACATGCAGGTGTATTCCACGCCGATGACCCCTCCGCCGACCACAATCAGGGTCTTGGGAATCTCGGGCATGCTGAGGACTTGATCGCTATTGATAATGTTGCGGCCATTAATCGGTACGAGCGGTGAAACCGAGGGCTTGGTGCCGGTTGCAATCAATGTATAAGGCGCTTCGAGTTGAAAGGTCGCATTGACGCCTTCCACTTGCACGTGAGTAGCATCGACGAAGCTGGCTTGCCCGCGCACAACCTCGACGCCGTTCCTGGCAAGCTGGCCTTCCGTCACGCTGGCTTCGGTTTGGATTACCTGGTTCACACGCATCCCGAGGTCGGATATCGTGACCTTCTCTTTCACGTGATAATTAGGACCGTAGATCCCCTGGGCCTGGTATCCGGACAGGAGCAACACGGCTTCCCGCATCGTCTTACTGGGGATGGTTCCGGTGTTGATGCAGGTACCGCCCACGATTGCCCGCTTCTCCACTACCACGACGCGGTGACCGCATTTGGCGCCCTGCACGGCGGCACGCTGCCCGGCTGGTCCCGATCCTATTACAATCAAGTCATATTTCTGCATGAAGAGATGGCTTCCGTGCGCCAGAATACCACGGACGCATAATCGCAGGGACCGCGGATGGCTACTCGTTAACCGCACTCAACCAATGCATTAAATTTTTGTAGCCTGGACATAAAGAGAATCTATGAGTGTTTCGGCCTGAAGGGATTGCGGGATGGGTGCGTTTAGCCGACAATCAACTTTCGGCGCAAGAAAAGAGCTCGTTTCCTCTCCGACGTCCGGCCAGTCCTCGTAAATTCCTGGCTCGCTCCCGGCCGTCCACGTGCGCCAACAATCAAGGAGACATTATGGTGAACGGATCCAATGGACTGCAAGATTTTCTGAGCCTACCCTACAGTGAACTCGAAGACCTGAACCTTCACTCGAAAGAGCAGCGCCTCGGGCGTGTACCGATTGACAAGATCCAGGAGGAACGGCTCAAGTATCTGACGGACGAGAAGCGGATCAAGGCAGTAACGCTGCTGTTCAGCGACCTTGAGGGCCGCCTGCACATGCTCGATTACGACAAGAAGTGGCTGGTGAAGAGCTGGGACAACATGACGTTCGACGGCTCTTCCATTCGCGGCTTCACCGCGCAGCGCGAAAGCGATTTGCGCCTGGGTGTGGATTGGGCGTCGTTCTACTGGGCGCCTGCGGACGTCTTTGGTCCGGGCAAAGTCATGGTCTTCGGCGAGGTGATCGATAAAGACGGCACTCCGTACGCGGCAGACATGCGCAGCGTCCTCAAGTTCTACGCCAAGGGTCTGTACGAGAAAGAAGGCTACACGCTTAACGCCGCGAACGAGATTGAGGGCTTCGTCTTTCAGGGCGTCGACGCCGAGCGGCGATATCACGAGACCGGCAAGTTTGAGTATGTGAGCACGGGCGGCTACTACCACTCTCTGCCTGGCGACCCGCTGCGCTTGTTCATCGATCATTCCGCAGAAGTACAACGCGCCATGGGCTTCGAGAACGAGAAAGACCACCCGGAAGTGGCACCATCGCAATTCGAGATTAACTACGGTTATTCGGAGGTGGTGAATGCCGCCGATCAAATTCAGCTTTACAAGCTGATCTGCCGGCAGGTGGCCAAGAAGATGGGGCTCACGGCGTGCTTCCTGCCCAAGCCGATTGTCGGCGTGAACGGCACCGGCATGCATACCAACGTTTCGATTACGCAGAAGGGAAAGAACCTGTTTTGGGATCCCAAGGGCGAGGAAAAAATGAGTTCCTGCGCGTGGGAGTTTATCGACCGCATTCTCTCGCACGGCAACGACATCTGCCTGGTGATGAATCCAAGCGTGAATGCGTACCGGCGCCTCGATCCGCATTTCGAAGCACCCAATCAGCTTAAGGCGTCGGCCAAGGACCGCGGGTCGATGATTCGAGTACCGATCGGCAATTCCAAGAGCGCGCGCGTGGAAGTGCGCTCGGTGGCGCCGGATGCCAACCCGTACATGGTCCTATACTCAGTTTTCCGCACTGGTCTCGAAGGCGAAATCCTGGAGCATGCCGATTTGCGCGCGGGTGCGGAGCGCTATCTGCCCGACAACATCTATGACGCCCTGGCGAACTTCGAGAAAGCTGAGTGGACCACGATGCTGTTCGGTGAAGACGTCAAGGGCCGTTACATCGATCTGAAAAAGGCCGCTGCGGACCGCTGCCCGCGGGTACTGGGAACGTTTGTCAAAACTCCGGAAGTCCAGTATCACCACGAAGTCTACAATCAGTTCTTGTGGAATCTGTTCTAGGCCGCGTCCTTTTCCAGTTTTCCACTTTTGAGCCGCCACTGGGTAACCATTGGCGGCTCGTCTTGTTTCGGCCGGCCACCCAGCGTAGCCTATCTGAATAACTGCGTGGGCTACGCCGACTGGTAACGCTCGGCATCTTCCCGCCAGGGGCTCCTATAATCTTGACGACGTAACCAGCAAGTCTAGTCCTACCGGCTCGCCTCTCGTGCGACCTTCAGAATCACCGTTCGCCTATTGATCTTCTGCAACGGCTCCGCATACTCGATTAAGCCCTTTGACTAATCCAGAGCGACTAAGACGCACGGCTAGGCCATCTGCGTAATTGACCGGGCTAATACGGCATGTTAGTTTTCCGTAGCTAGCCCAGTTAGCTTACTCATGTCACACTCACTCCCCTCCCTCATTCGCAGCATCCGAGGCCACAGTCTTGTGGCCTCTTTTTTTGCCGCGCTCGCGGCTTCTGTTGGTTTCGCCCAAACTACTGTGATGCTGCCAGGCCACGTAATGCCGCACGTTTCGGCTGCAACCAAGCTCGGAAGAGTGCGGCCCGATGAATCCATGCGAATCGGCTTGGCTGTGCGTCTCGACGACGCGCTTCTGAAGGAAGCCCTGGATCAGCTCTATGGCGCTCGCCCGGCGGCCAAGAAGTTCCTGACCTCCGCGGAATTCGCGCAGAAATTCGAATTACAGGCCAAACGCGCACAATTGAAGGAGTTCGCGCAGGCTCGTGGAATGGAGGTGGTGGCTGAGGAAGACCGGCCCGAGAGCATGGTGGTCAAAGTTTCCGGCAACGCTGCAACCGTGGAGCAAGCCTTTGGCGTGCAACTGAATTGGTATCGGGATGCCGCGGGGCGCGTTTTTCGCGCGCATGAGAGCGATCCCGTCGTGCCGGCCGCGCTCCAATCCCACCTCAGCGCTGTGGTGGGCCTGTCCGATATACAAGGCATCTTCCAGCCACACCTCACAGGCGGCCCGGTGGCGCCCACTTTTCAATCGTTCTCCCTGGCGGGAACCGGTCCAGGCGGCGGGTTGGCTCCCAGCGACATCAAGACGATGTACCAACTGCCGACTGCGACGACGATGGGCGCCGGCCAGACCGTAGCCTTATTTGAATTGGCCCAGTTCAACCCAGCCGATTTAGCTGTGTACACCACGCAGTTCAATCTACCGGCTGTTCCACTGACTGTGATCGACCTGGATGGCTTTTCGAGCACCTGCAATCCGGGCGGCTGCATCGGTTTGGGCACTGCCGAAGTGGATCTCGATATGGAACTGATCGCGGGTATTGCGCCGGGACTGTCGCAGATCATGGTTTATGACGGCATCAATAGCGAGCAGGGGGCGCTGGACGTTTTCAACCAGATCGCCACCGACAATCTGGCCCAGGTGGTGAGCACCTCATGGGGCCAACCTGAGGCCAACGCCGGATCAGCCATTCTCCAGGCGGAAAATCAGATCTTCCAGCGCATGGCCCTTCAGGGGCAATCGATGTTTGCCGCCTCGGGCGATGCCGGGAATTACGGTGCGAATGGAGTGAACGCTTTGGACCCGGCGGCGCAGCCCTATGTAACTTCGGTGGGAGGGACCAGCTTGTCCGGTAGCGTGCAGGCTCCTGTGGAGACCGCCTGGAGCGGCTCGGGAGGCGGACCCAGCGCGTTCTGGCCGCTGCCTGCGTACCAAACAGGACTTGCCGGCGCTGCTTCTCAGCAATTTCGTAACGCGCCGGACGTATCGCTGGATGCCGACCCTGCCTCCCCTTATGCTACGTACGTGAATGGAGCCTGGTATAACTTTGGCGGAACCAGCGCGTCTGCTCCCTTGTGGGCCGGTTTTACGGCGATCGTAGATCAATCGCGAAAAACCTCGGGGTTGGCGCCCTTGGGATTCGCCAACCCGATGCTGTACGAGCTGGCGGCTAGCACGCAATACAGTAACCTGTATCGCGATATTACCTCCGGAAACAACGGAACCTATTTTGCGGCGCCGGGATACGACAATGTCACTGGATGGGGATCCTACCTCGGCACGCCTCTTTTAAACGCGCTGTCCCAGGCTACCAGCGGAGTCACCATTTATTCGCCAGTCGCGGGCCAGGAGGTGATAAGCCCGGTAAGTATTTCCGGAAGCGCTGCCGGGCCGACCTTTGCCAGTTATCGAGTCGAGTATGGCGAAGGCTCAAATCCTGCCAATTTCAATCTCATCGGCACCGTTCATACTACGCCTGTGAGTTTTGGTGTTCTGGAGACGTGGAACACTTCTGGGCTCACTTCTGACGTGTACACGCTTCGGCTGACCGTCACGGATACTTCCAACCAAACAACATCGGTCACCACGTATCCGCTCATCCTTGATAACACGCCTCCCACCGCGCCTGCCCAAGCTAACTTGATGGCCCAGAGTCCTACCAGCCTGGCACTTTCGTGGGCGACCTCATCGGATAACATCGCCGTAACCGGATACCGAGTGGATCTCTCAACCTCGCCGCAATTCTCCAGTTACGTGACGGGTTATCAAAACCTCGATGTTCACGGTGTGACTGCGTTGACGATCAATTCGCTTACTCCATCCACCACTTACTACGCGCGGGCGCGGGCTTACGATGCCGCCGGCAACGTCTCACAGAACAGCCCGGTAGCGCAGGCGACTACTCCGACGGCGGTGGTTCCTCCTCCGGTTCCGGGGGTAGCTGTTTATGATCCAATCATGATGGCTCCCGTGTGCCACGCGGGGGGCGCTAACTCATGCGATTCGGGGGGCTTGTTGAATGGACGCGCCGGCTTGGCCGGCGGCGGCGCCGAACCAAACCAGCCCAACAGTCTCTTTAACTCTTGCCAGGATGGAACCGCGGGGGCTTATCACCTCAATGAATCGAACGACCATCTCACAGTCTCGACAGTGAACGGCCAGGCTTTAGCACCGGGTAGTTCAGTTCGCGTGGATGCGACTGTCTTCGCTAACGTGAATTTCGGCGCAGACTGGCTGGATCTATACTATGCCGCCAATGCGAATTCGCCCGTATGGGCCCTGATCGGAACGCTCAAAGCCAAGGCAGCGGGTTCCCAGGTTTTGTCCATGACGTACACGCTTCCGGCGGGAGCACTACAGGCGGTAAGAGCCACATTCCGCCAAGGAGGGCGGGCAAGCTCTTGTTCCGCGGGAGTATACGACGACCACGACGATTTGGCATTTGCCGTAAGCTCGGGAACGCCGTCACCGGCGGCGCCGGTAATCACCAGCCCGTCGAGCGGCACTGGAACGGCGGGCAGCCCCTTCTCCTATACGATTACGGCCACGAACAATCCGGCTCGTTTTAATGCGACTGGCCTGCCGCCGCAATTGACTGTCAACACCACAACGGGCGTGATTTCCGGGACTCCACTATCGGCCGGAACTTACACTGTCACCCTGAGCGCCACCAACGCAAGCGGCACCGGAACGGGAACACTCATCGTGACGATCAATCCCGGCGCGAATCCGCCCCCTGGGATCACGAGCCCGTTATCGGCATCCGGAACCGAGGGATCGAATTTCACCTACAGCATTGCGGCAACCAACAACCCCACGAGCTACAACGCCGTCGGGCTTCCTTCCGGATTATCAATTAACACGGCAACCGGATTGATTTCTGGAATTCCCGGTGCTGCGGGTCTCTTCAATGTGACACTGACTGCTTCCAACGCGGGCGGAACGGGATCGGCGATACTGGCTTTGACGATCTTTCCCCCTTTGCCGCCGAGCGCTCCAGTGGCCAACTTTACTGTGACAGCGGCATCCGGCTCCGCGCCGTTAACGGTAACACTCGATGCTTCCGCTTCGAGTGGCGGAAATCTCACTTACGGATGGAATTTCGGCGATCACTCGGTGGGGTTCGGCGCAGTCGCGACGCACACCTACACGCAGCCCGGCACTTACGCCATCAGCCTCACGGTGACCAACTCCGTGGGAAATGCTCACGGCCGGGGTGTGGTGGTTGTTCACTGACAGGGCGAGTGCCGCTACAGCACGAGCCCTGACGACTTTGCGTCGTTGAAGAACATCCGGACGGTGTCCAGCGAGTAGGCGGCTAGATCTTTTCCGACTGCCGAGAGTTTGTTCAGAATATCGGTGGTGACGGTGATGATATGGCACCCAATCGCATCGGCCTGAAACACATTCAGCAGTTCGCGCGGGCTGGCCCAGATGAGCTCCATTTGGGGATGCGGTTGGAGGAGCTTCACAGCGGCGGCCATCATAGGAACAGGGTCGCAGCCTGTATCGGCGATGCGGCCGGCAAAAACGGAGATCGATGACGCCGGTCCCCCCGCCAGCGCTTCACTGGCTTCGCGCACTTGACCGAGAGTCATCAGAGCCGTAACGTTCAATTTCACTCCGTGGCGGGAAAGGTGGCGAAGCAGGTTGCCCGACGATTCGGCGCGCGTGTTGGTGATCGGAATCTTGACGTATACATTCGATCCCCAGCCGGCAATCAGGTGAGCCTGCCTTTCCATGTCCACAAATTCATCGGCAATGACTTCGAAGGAAACCGGGCGGTCGCGGATCACGGACAAGATGTCTTTCGCGAAGGCCTGGTAATCGGCGATGCCGGCCTTTCGCATGAGCGTGGGGTTGGTGGTAAAGCCTTGAATCAGCGGGTTGGCGTACAGGCCCGCCATGGCAGCCTGATCCGCGCCATCGGCGAACAATTTCACGCGCAGCTCGGTGAGCCGTTTGGGTGCGGCCGACGGTTGTGTGGCTGGCGCGAACGCGGCGAGTTTCGGCATAGGCCCTGGCACCTACTCTAACGCAGTTAATAAGGCTGCCGCATCGGATATGGAATTTCCTAGCCGGACGTTATAGTTTTGGGGCTGCCATTCGGCAACCTGGCGGCGCTGTTCGGCGCCGTGCCCGGAGAGTACGTGGAGCCCGCCGAACAAGCCAGCCTGATAACCCGCCAGTAAGTCATCAAGTTTGTCTCCGACGATCCAGGATCTTCCTAAATCGATCGAAAGCAGCCGTCCGGCGGCGCGGAGCATGCCGGGGCTCGGCTTGCGCGCGGGGTGTGCCGGATGCGCCCACGGAGGGTTGCCGTCAGGGTGGAATGGGCAGGCAAACACCCCATCCAGTGCGGCGCTGGCGGCGGCCAGTTTGCGGGCCAGCGCCTCCTCGACTTCGACAAACTCATTCCAACCGTAGTATCCGCGGGCGATCCCGGCTTGGTTGGTGACCTCAACCACGGTAATTCCCAGACGGTTGGCTAAACCGATGACGCTGGCCGCTTCCGGCAACAGGGTGAGTTCGGAGGGCTTCGAGAGGTAGCCGGAATCCTCGACGATCACGCCATCGCGATCGAGAAAAAGAGCGGGCCTGATTCCCGAAGCGGGTCGCGAACGGGTCCAGATCCAGATGCCCAGATCGTGGTGAAATCGTCCTTCGGCGGCCAGCGAGGTTGCGGCGGTCATCCGGGTATCGGTGCAGCCAACGATTGGGCGGCAGGTTCGGGAACGAAGGCCTGTTCGATCGCCCGGCAGAAATAGTGGTAAAGGCAGATGTGCGATTGCTGGATCAGGGGCGTTGAGCGCGAAGGTACCGCAAACAGATAGTCGCTCAAAGGGAAGAGTTTTCCGCCGCCTTCTCCAGTGAGCGCGATAGTTTTCATACCGAGGGAGCGAGCGCGCTCGAAAGCCGCGACCACGTTCGCCGATATCCCCGAGGTGCTGATACCGATCAGGACCGCGCCGGGCGCCCCGTATGCCTCTACCTGGCGGGCGAAGACGGTGTCGTAGGAGTGGTCGTTAGCCAAGGCGCTGAGCACGGCGGTATTCGAGGAGAGGCAAATCACGTTGAGCGCCTTGCGGTCCACCAGGAACCGGCCCACCAATTCACCCGTAATGTGCATCGCGTCCGCCGCGGATCCGCCGTTGCCGCAGACCAGTACCGGCCGGCCAGACTGCAGCGCCTCGATGATGGTCTCGAGTGCCTGAGCCACCAACTCCTCAGGCCAACACTCGGCAGCCCGTTCGAGCACCCTGATCGATTCGGCGAAATATTTCGCGAGGCTCATCGGCGAACTTATGCCACGACTCTCCGGGTCTTCTTCTCACGAGCCATATACTCGTCGTAGATCCAGGCGTAGGTTTTTTCCAATCCCGCGCGCAAAGAGATCGAAGGCTCCCAGTTCAGGTATTTCCGGACCAGCGTATTCTCGCTATTACGTCCGTTCACGCCCTTGGGCGCGCTCAGGTCGTACGAGCGTTTCAGTTGAATGCCGGCGATCGCTTCCACCATGTCGACCAGTTGATTGACGCTGACCATCTCGGATGACCCCAGGTTGATCGGCTCGAGAATATTGGACTCCGCGATACGATGCACACCGTAGATGCAGTCATCAATGTACATGAAACTGCGAGTCTGGTTTCCGCTGCCCCAGATGTTGATCTCGTGGTTGCCGGATACTTTGGCCTGGATGACTTTCCGGCAGATGGCCGCGGGCGCCTTCTCGCGGCCGCCATCCCAGGTGCCGTGAGGGCCATAGACGTTGTGGAAGCGGGCCACGCGCGTGCGCAGGCCAAAATCCTCACGGAAGTGGCGGCACATGCGCTCGCTGAAGAGCTTCTCCCAGCCATAGCCATCTTCCGGCTGGGCCGGATACGCGTCCTCTTCCTTCAGGCCAGGGTTGTTGGTGTCCACTTGTTTGTCGGCGTTATAAACACACGCCGAGGAGGAATAGAAGAAATTGGAAACGCCAAACTTGTGCGCAGCCTGCAGCATGTGCGTATTGATCAGAACCGACAGCATGCACAGAGCTTTGTTGTTTTCGATGAACCCCATGCCGCCCATGTTGGCTGCAAAGTTGAAGATCTGAGAAGCGCCCCGCGCGGCGCGCTCGCAGTTTTCCCAATCGTTCAGATCGAGTGAGAGGTTTTCAACATCATCGAAAACCTGGTACCACTCGTCGAACGGTTTGATGTCGACAGCCCTAAGCCTGGTATAGCCTTGTTGGCGGAGATCTCGAATCAGGGCGCCGCCGATAAAACCGCCCGCGCCGGTAACTAACACCAATTCATTCTTCATGCGAATAGGACGTTGGCCGGAACCCGTCGGGGTGCAATTTGCGGGCTTTCCACGGCGCTCGAACCCACTCTAACAAAAAGCGGAATGGCTTCGCAGGATTGTACCAGAGCCCCATTGGCAAGCTAAGAAGGTATTTCCACAGTGATGGGCGCAGCGGCTCGAAGAACTGATCGCGGCCATCCACGCGGAAGGCGGCGTAGCCGAAGATCCAGGAGAACGGGACATAGCCGTAGTGGCGGCGCAGAAGGTCCATAGAAGCCCGGAAAATCTGGGCGCGCGCGCCGATGGTCTGCGCACCCGGATGCATGCGCGTATTGCCGAGGTGCTGCGGCAGATAGGCAAACCGCTGCCCTTGGGCGGCCATCCGGATCCACAAATCATAGTCAAACGATGCTTTCAACTGCCGATCGATCGGGCAACGGTGGTAGGCGCCGGCGCGCAGGAAGGCCGAGGGCTGGCAAATGAAGCAGTCGTACTCGAGGACGCGCGCATCAAACGGAATGCTCGGATAGAGCCGAATTGGTTTTCCGGCCTCATCAATCCACCAGCCGTCACCGTAAACCACATCGATTTCCGGATGAGCCAGTAGGAATTCGACGGCTCGCCGGATGGCGCCAGGCTCCCAAGTGTCATCGGCGTTCAACCAGGCCACGATTTCGCCTTGAGCCTGTGCCAGCCCCTTGAAGACGGCATCAGCCGGGCAATTATCCGGCTCGCTGGTATAACGCAACCGGCCGCCGTAACGCTCCAGGATTTCCAGGGAACCATCTCGTGAGCCTCCATCGACCACGATGTATTCGATCGACGGATAATCCTGGCTGAGGACACTCTCAATGGCCGTCGGAAGGAACTGTCTCATGTTGTACGATGGCGTGACGACCGTGACGAGAGGAAGAGCAGGCACGTCGCTCTCACTATAGCAATGCCGTGGTAGTATCGACCTTCAGGCGCAACATGTGGAACGGGGATTACGGTTTCCTGCTGAGCAACCTGGTTCAGAAGGACTTTAAGGTTCGCTATCGCAACATGTCGTTGGGCGTGCTGTGGTCGTTGCTCAATCCGCTCGTTACGATGGGCGCGCTGACGTTCATCTTCACCAGGATCTTCCCCTCCAAAGAGGAACACTATCCGGTATTTGTGTTGTGTGGGCTGGTGCCGTTCAATTTCTTTTCGCTCTCGTGGAGCACGGCCACCAGCTCGCTGGTGGAAAACGCCGCGATTATCCGGCGAGTGCCGATTCCGCGGGAACTGATCCCTGTCGGCACGGTCTTCGGCAATTGCGTGCATCTGCTGATCCAGATCGGGCTGCTACTGGCGTTCGCGCTGGGCTCCGGAAAAGGAATCAACCGCTACTGGGTTTGGTTGCCGGTAGTCTGGGGACTGGAGATTGTTTTCGTCGCCGGATTGGGATTAATCTCGTCGGCGATGAATGTCTACGTGCGCGACACGCGCTATGTAGTCGACTCGTGCAACACGCTCTTATTCTGGCTGGTTCCGATCTTTTATTCGATCGGTTCGGTGCCCGACCGGTTCCGTGATATCTACCAGTACAACCCAGTCGCTGCGCTCGTGGTGGCCATGCGCGATGTCTTGTTGGACGCAAGCTCGCCGCCCGTATCGCTTCTCGTGAAGTTGACACTGGTTTCGCTGGTTACCTTGGCCGTGGGAGTAGTAGTGTTTGCCAATTTGAAACCGGACTTCTACGACTATTTGTAAGCCATGCCGTTGATTGAATTCGATCGCGTTTCGAAATCGTTTACGCAAACCGGCGAGGCGAAGCTGCTTCGGGCCCATTTGCGGGATCTTTGGAGGGGCAACCGCAAAGATGTCTTCCATGCCCTCCAGAACGTTTCCTTCACGGTGGATCACGGCGAAAGCATGGCGGTGGTGGGCCGCAACGGCGCCGGCAAGAGCACGCTGCTGAGTTTGGTGGCTGGCTTATGCCCGCCCTCGGCAGGACGTGTTACGGTGAACGGGCGTGTGGCGGCATTGCTGCAACTCGGCTCGGGTTTCCATCCCGATCTGACCGGGTTGGAAAACATCAGACTCAATGCCGCGCTGCTGGGCCTCAGCCGGCAGCGCACCAAAGAAGTGCTGGACAGCATTGTCGAATTTGCCGAGATCGGGGCGTTCCTCAATGAACCGATCCGCACTTATTCGACCGGGATGGTTTTGCGCCTGGGTTTTGCCGTGGCGATTCACGTAGACCCCGACATTCTCATTGTGGATGAAGTCCTGGCCGTAGGAGATCAGCAGTTTCAAAACAAGTGCCGGGACAAAGTCATGGAACATAAGAAGGCCGGTAAGACGTTGCTGTTTGTGTCCCACGATACAGAGTTGATTCGACGATTCTGTGAAAGGGCGCTTTGGCTCGATCACGGCGAAGTGATGATGACTGGCCGCGCGGAAAATGTGCTGGAGGCCTATTCCGAATCGCCGGCACGCCGCACAGTCGGCTGAAGAGACGCTGGAGCAGGCTTCGGTTGGGGACGGCTTTCCTTCAATTCGAATTCTCCCAGCCCCCAGTTGTCGTGATTGAAGATCATGGGACAGTTCAGTTGGCGCATTTGGGCCGCCCAGGTGACGAAATCCCGGTAGCTGACCCAACTCAAGCCCTTTGCGGCGAGCCGCGCGAACAGCCGAGCCTCGCCTTCCGGTGTCCATCCAGATCCGGTCTCATGTTCGATGTGATAGATCCGCATGGGCTCCCGCAAGACCTCCTCAGTTGCGCCTCCGTGGTGGGCGGCGTAACAGAAGACCGAATCGATGTTCATGGAGTACATGTCGAACTCCGGGTAGGCGCGCAGGTCGAGCCAGCGTTCCCGGGCCGTTAGGGTGAAATCGCCGCAGGCATTGGTATGGAGGTAAGTAATCCGCGCCGGCGGCGGCTCGACTCGGGTTGGCTTGACCGATCTGAGCTTGACCCTTGGCCGCAAACCAACCCTGCCCAGGAGGTATCCGCCGCAGTTCAACAGCATCCCGGTAAAGCCGCCCCACCCGACATAGAACGCCGCCACACGACGGAGTGACGGCGGAACAATAATGGTGACGGTGGTGAAGAAGCCGCTGGTGGCGAGACGGTTAAGAAGCGCCTGGAGTCCGTGCCAGGCACGGACCGCTCCTTTCATGGCTCTTACGGGCGCTGACGCGACCGATGTTACACCCTCACGTCTGCTGGGAGTCCGCTCTATCCGACAAGAAAACACGCGAAAGTTCAGAATACGGGGATCATTTGCGATTACCTCACTGCCACCAACCACGTGTAACCGAAGATGGCACTCCTGGGACGCGAGAAGGGACGAAGGTATGCGCAACAAGCTGCGATGCCTGATTTCCGCGCGGATGATGACTCGGGCACCCTCGCAGACCTCAAGCAGCATCAGTCTGCCGCCCATGCCCGGGCCCGGTTCCAGTTCCAGCCGTAGGGTGGACGGTGCAGCCGGTAAGCTCACTTCCAGTTCGGCATCGTTGTCGACCCAGCGGAAGACCTCTCCATCCCAGTACTGCTCCACAGGAAACCAGCCGTAGCCGAACGCCACGCCGGAATCGGGAGTGGCGATGTCCTTCTTCGCCAGCGCGCGCCGGCCGTCAGGAGTGAGGGGAAACGTGCCTTCACGGGCGTTTACCCGCAGCAGGTGACTCCGGCAATATGCCAGCTGATTTTCGACGCTCGCTTCCAGGGGCACCTCGCTCATGACGTCGTGCCGATCGATGCGATACATGCGGCCGGCATCAAGCTGCTGTTGGGCCAGGAAGGTCATGAGCTCGTCGGAGAACAGAATGTCGATGTTGGTCGCCAGGACGAAGCGGCCGCGAGCCCGGCGGATGCCGACATTCTTCGCGATCATCTGATACAGCGGCATCGCATCAGCATGCGCGAAACGGCGGTGCAAATCGGGAGGAACTTCGACAAAGCGTACGTCGCAAGGACCGAAATCGTCTGGCCAGGGTAGCACCTCCTGGAGCCGCGGGCGGTCGGACGGAGGATTCCACTCCACGATGATCAATTCGGACGGGAGATCGAACCGTCGAGCTTGCGCGATCCAGCCGTTGACGAAAATCTGCACGCGGCCCAGCAGATCGCCGCCATGGTCATCGTTGCGGGCGGTAACGACGACGGAAAGGTAGGGCTCCATGGATGTGTCGGGACCTCGGTCCATTTACGGACATCATAGCGGTTCTATGGCGGTTGGCGATTCCTCAGGCCCGGCGACCACACGCCAGGATTGTATCGGCATAAGCCAGGTCGGTGAGAATCATGGAAAGGCATTCGAGATGAGAACCATCGATCTGGTCGAACTGGAGCGTATTGTAGTCGAACAGATCAATGGTCACCTCTTCACAGCCGATGCGGTGGAGCAGCCATCGCATTTCCGCGGCCGTATACTCGCGGTGATGGCCCTCGTACGGGATTTCGCACTCGTATTGAAGCGCGAGATCCTGAAAGATGCTTTCGCCTTGTGAAAGCCGGCGGCGATTCCAAAAGCGTGTCAAATTCGGCGTATCCAAAGCGATGATTCCGCCGGCGGTGGTCTTTGCCCGGATGGTCTCCAGGAAGTTCCGCGGCGTATGCGGGACATGCTCAATCACCGCCATCGCAATGGTGCAGTCGAATTCCGGTAATCGTGCCATGGCTTCGCTCTCCGTCTCGCGCGTGACCGAGATCACTTCGATTCCTTCCGCCCGCATCAGATCGAGGTAGTAATCCAGAGCGCCATCGAAGGCCTTATATCGGTCGATCGCGGTCACGCGATAACCCAAGCGCGCCAGAGGTATCGCAAAGGAGCCAAACAGCGCGCCGATTTCCAGTAAGCGGCTGCCGGATTCGAGGCCCATGGCATCGAGTCTGTCGATCAATTGGGCTACTCGGATTCCCGTCTGCCGCAAGTACTTGCGCTGATATTCGCGGTCCAGATAGCCGACATGTTTCTGCAGGCCTTCCGGAGAATATGACGGCAGGCCGTCAACAAGATCCTGGACTGACTTCACGACAACGTGGTCTTTCGGACCGTACCACATGCTTGCGTGAGGTACAGTCAGGGTCCGGCTAGTAAATGAAAGCGAGACGTTCTCTCCGATTTCGGCATCCGGCCCGAACTTCTCGTGTGCAAGAACGGATAGGGTCTGATGCGCCTTGGCAGGCTTCCGAAATGTGACTGGAATCAGGGTTTCGGGCACTGGCAACCAATGGTGCGCCGCAGTTCCGCGGAATGCTCGGATAGCGCTGATGTGGCACTGGGAGGGCCTTCCTCCGTCGGCGTGATTCCTTACAATCAGCCAACCGGATTCGGGCGCGGGATCCACCAATATCTCTGCCACAGAAGGCCCGTCTTGCTGCGAACGTTCCGCCACGCTGCTGAGAAGGGTCTGAAAGTCGCCTGCAACAAACAAGAAGCCGATCCGGCCGCTTTCGACGCTGGCGTGAACCTGAATGAGCAGCGGAGCGCCGCTGGCCCGCGATTGCCGTCCCTTGGCCTGGAACCTGAAGGCGGCGGCATACGACCATTGAGCAGCATCGGTGTAGATGGTAATGGGTCCCGAGCCGGTGATGGTGGCTCCGTTATGGACGGCGGCATTCCTCAGGCGAAAGGCCGTTGCGATTTCTTCGACAGGGATCCATCTTGTTGCCATGCGTCCGTCTCGTGGGGTCACCTACGATTGGCTTCACTGATTTCGTTATCGCTACCGCTCCCTCACGGTCGCGGGTTCCTTGCGGTCGCCTATGACCACGCACCCGAGCGGCTGCCGCAGCGCCATGTTGCCCCGCACGACCCGCGTGGCAGAGGTTGGCGATGCCCCACGAGTGCGTCTCCGACAGAGCGGCATTGGAATGACCGGGACAGTTCACTACGTCTTGGAAACTAAAGACGCCCGGACAGCTCCCAGTGCGTGCCGAGCGGCCTTCCACTGGCTTCGCGATGTCAGTACGCCCGATACCTGTTGTGCCGGAGCACCCCGACTTCCGATCGCCGAACACAGCACCCCTGGATTTTGCATCTTAGGACTCTTCCGACCCGGCAAACCTCGGAAAGGTGTAGGGGCCGGGGCTTTCGTTCAGGCTGAAATAGAACCAGTGCGCTTGCGTATTAAACAATTCCCCCATTAAGCGTTCCATTTCAGCCTGTTGCGCGGCGTCCAACTCGCTATGAAAACTGTGGTCGGCGGAATCCAGGGTAAGGTGGTTCCGGGTAGTAAAGTCGAGCGCGGCAATCGCCTGCTCGACGGCCGAATCGATGATGCCGAGTTTTAAGCGAGGTCCCGACCAATTATTGCCCTTCCAAAGTCCATTCGGTCCGTAAGCCATTTGCTGCTCCGAACTGTAACGATTGTCAGAGAGATCGTGCATCAGGACGAGGTGTTCCTTGTCTGCGATCAACGGCAAAATCGCACCAAGCACGCACTCCGCAATCTCAAAACCATGCGCATCCCAGAAGATCAGCACGCGTCTGGCGCTGGACAATGCCGGCTGATAATCGAATTTCAGAATATCCGTGCGCCAGATCGGCAGCGTGTCAAACCATCCGTCCGGCACGAACTGCCGGAGCAGTGGCGCTGTTTCGCGCTCCCAACTGTCCGAGAGGCACAAGCTGAGAACCTTGGTGTTCCCGGCCCTGTAATGAGATGCCTCGGTGAACGCACACGTCGAATTTCCTTTGCCGCGCCCCAGATCGAGAATCAAATCGGGCTGATACTCTATAACCGCCGCCATGAGTTGTGCCCATTGAAAAGGCGCCAAATCGGAAGGCTGATCCACCACGCGGCTGAGCGCGAGCAGGCGGTCACGGAGCCGCACGAGCGCGTGACGCTGGTTCCAGTAGGCTCGTGCGGGGCTGAAATATGACAAGAACGGCAGATCTCCTAAAGCGCCATCAATCGTACCACGAACGGTCGGCGAACGACCCTTTCCAATTGAACTCGCCGTGCCTGGGCCATTGGAAATGAGAGAATTCGGAGTGGAACCCGAGTGCCGACGTTGTGCGCGCATGATGTGGTAGTGTCTTGCAAGATGCCCATCACGCGCACCAACCCCAACGCCGTCCAATTGGTCCTCAAATCGTTGTGGCAGGATTCTCTACCCGTCGACATCGATTTCGACATTCAGGCGATACAGCGCTTCTACTACTGGGCTCTTGCGGCAACCTTAATCGTCGCTGGTCTTTATCTATACCTCATCGTGACCATCGACAACACGAATCTCGGGACTACTAATGGCTTGTGGAAGAGCCCGGCAGTGGCCGCGTGGGCACAAGGCAAAGAGGGACCCATCGATGGCGGTGAGATTCTGTATCTCAAAGGATACGGCTATCTATCGCGCCTCATCCCCGATGATCTGGTGCGCTACGGCTTCGATTTCCCGTTTGTGACGTTCCGCAAGATGGCCTTGCTAAATGGGATATTTGGCGCCATCGCATCTGGCTTCTTGTTCCTATTGGCTCTCGGATTCAGTGGATCACGCAGTGTGGCAGTAATTGCGTTGCTTGCCCACGCGGGCGCTGCTTACGTGCTTCTCAATAGCATCAACTCCGAAGATATAATCCCGGCATACGCCTTCTTTTTGGGTTCCACAACCTGCCTTTTCGCCTTCTTGCAGTCGGGGAGACTCTGGCTCGGAGCCACCAGTGCCGCCCTCCTGGCGTTGGCCACGCTGTTTCACTGGACCCTGATGGGGCCGGGACTGCTCGCTTTCGGAGCAGTTTTCTTGCTCGTCGCAACGCGCAGGAAAACGATTCTTTTCGTTGGGATTGCATGGCTCGCTGGATTCCTGGTAGTGACGCAGGCCTTAGTCTTATTGGCGTATCCAAGCCGACACATCCCAATATGGGCCGTGGTCTTCTCGGCTAAAGCTGATAGTGGTGGATGGGTCGGATTTCATGCCGAGAAACTCATCTTTTTGATTGTCGGCATGGGCAACTATTTCAGCGGGGGCAATAACTTCTCAGACTCTCAGCCCGCATTCCAAGGCGCGAACCTGCACGAAGCCGTGTCCTCCTGGATATACATCATCCTTGCGACGGCCGCGTGTTGCGCAACTTTTTTCAACAAAAAGAGCCGCTTGGGGTTAAGATCGCTTGCCCTGTTTGCGATCGTGTTGTTGCTGGTGGGTGAATGTGGAGCGGTATACGCGCAGCCTGCTGATCCGCAATTCCAGGTTCAGCCGCTCCTGGCGACTACCGCAGGGGTCATCCTCTTAGCCCGCTGGTGGTCACGGTTGGGCAAGTTCGGGGCAGCCGTTTCCGTTGCGTGTAGCGCCATCTTGATCATAAATGGCTACTCGAATGTCAAGCTGATGCAACGGACCCGGGGCGGGGATAGCCAGTCGGTTCGGACCGCGCAGAAGCTGGGCGAAATATTTCCGAAGACCAAAGACACCATCGTCTGTATTGGATGGGAGGGTTGGCTGACCTGGGACTTCATCGCGGTTTGGAGAGGTGACAGTCCGGGCTTTCTAGGCAGCATTGTCGGATTAGCAACACCCTTTACCACGTACCGGGGAATCAGCGGACCAGATGCTGCCACCGGCGTACGGAAACAGATCGATGCCGCAATGGCTCACGGGATGCGCGTAGTGGCCGCAGCGTTATGGACGGAGACTCCCCAAGCTTTCGTTCCCGCAATCGCCAGTGTTGCAGATCAGTCCCGCGCCCGAGCATTTGAGGCTAAGCTGCGGACCAGCTATCGTCTCGGCCAAAAATGGGACACTCCGGTTGGTCCGTTCGTGGAATTACTACCGGCAGCGGTCAGCAAATGAGATTCGATTAGCACTATTCGCCGACCGCTTAAGACTTAACCGTTCCATTCGTGCAGATCACTGTTTGTAGGTACGTGCGCCCCGTCAAGTTACCTAGTTGAAAGAGCCCAAAGACCCCACAGCGCTGAACAAAGGCGCTAAACGATGAGCCTCCTTCCACGTCCACGGCAGCCAATGGGATGTTATGCAGCAAGACCTGCTTCACAGTCAGGCCTTTGATTTCGACCAGCTTTCGAAGAGATTCTGTATTGAAATGATTTAGGTGGTGCCCGCTATAGAGCTGGTCACGTGGGCCGCTAAACCCCAAGCGCGCGAGCAGTCGAGCAGACGAATATAGCGCGCTGCGATCGTTTAGAGTCATGGTGATCACTAAGCCATCAGGCAGGCAGAGTCTCTTCACATGCTCCACAAAAGTGCCCACATCTGCAACATGTTCGATGGTCGCCAGGCTGACCACTACATCAAACCGTCTGGAAATGTCGTCCGAAAAAATATCGCCTTGGATAAATTCGATTCCGTCGTACGGCGGCGTACTGGACAGGTCGGAGCCAACCAGAGTGAGTTTCGGGTATGTTTTTCGAAGGTGCTGCAAAAAGGCGCCATTACCACACCCGATGTCCAACACCCTGGCGTCCGATTTGAAAGCATGGATCAGGCGACCGAGCGTTACAAATAGTTCTTCGTTCGCGTGTTGAAACCAATTCTTATCGTAGTATTCGGGCCCGTAGGTCTCAACGTGGCGAATGGATTGCGGGTCGCTAAAACAATGGTCGCAATCCGCACAACGGTAGAGGTCTCCGTCCCGGGCGATCTGTTCGAGTTCTCCGGCGCCCCCGCACACGGGACACGAAAGGACTCCGTCCCGCGAGGGCCGGGAGGCAGCAAGCAATGGCATAGTGTTGTCCCATTATAATCAGGCGACGCTGGTGGAGCTACACGACACGAGCCGTAGATGGCTTAGCGTCATCCATGCGAATAGCACCGCCCGCCCTGGTCACGCTGGCCACACGGCCACTGGCTGCTCCCGATAGTGTATACTCCGTTCTGACCGGGGACACCGGCCCGGCTGTTATGGCCATTGGGATCGCGGGCTCCACAGGGTTCATCGGATCCTACCTCTCCAGACGCGTGGCGTCCAAAGGTTGCGGCTCACTTCGGTTGCTGGCCCGCAATACCGCGGATTTTCATGGCCCCGAGCAGGCTGAGATCTTTCATGGCGACTTGCTTTCCCGGTCCGACTGCGAGCGGTTCGCGGAGAGCTTGACCCTCATTTACTATTTGGCGCATAAGAATACCCCCCTCGATTCCGACCTCGATCTACCCAGCGATGCGCTGGTAAACCTCGTTCCTCTACTTAACCTCCTCGATGCCATTCGGCGCCTGGAGACCAAGCCGCACTTGGTGTATTTCAGTAGTGGAGGAGCCGTTTATGAACGTGCAAAGGATTTTGTTCCCTACCGTGAGACTGACCGTTGCTCGCCTATTTCTTCTTATGGAATTCAAAAACTCGCTGCCGAGCAATATTTGCGCCTGGCGTCGGAGAAAGGTTTTCTGACGGCAACGGTTCTACGTGTCGGCAACGCCTATGGCACTCTACTTTCGCAATATCGAATGCAGGGCTTAATCGGCGTCGCGCTCAACTCCGTTGTCCACGACAAACCGATCCGGCTATTTGGCAATCCGGAGAACGTCCGGGACTATATCCATCTGGAGGACATCAGCGACGCCGCAATGCATGCCTCGATTCCCAAACAGCCCTTTACCGTTTTCAATGTGGGCACCGGAGTGGGTCACTCCGTGCTCGACGTGCTCCGCGTAATCGAGGAGTGCCATGGCCGGCCCGTCAAGTTTCAGACCGATCCCAGAATCGGTAGCGCGCTGACGGATTGGGTAGTGCTCAACAATGAAAAAGCTAAGGCGGAACTTGGCTGGTGCCCCAAGGTTGATCTCGACTCCGGAATCCGCGAGATGCTGAACAGCCAGGCGATTTGAGCCACGGAGGCGCATGATCGGAAATGTTATTCTGGGCTGATTGGAACCTCCCATCGCGATGGAACCGAAGGCGGAATTCGACCGTTACGCAAAAGAATACGACGCTCTGCTTCGGGACCCCGTGCGGGATGCCTTTGCCCAAACGAGCGAATTCTTCCACCGCCGCAAATGGATATTGATCGAAGATTTTTTCGAGCGACAAGCGCTTTCTCTACGCGAATTCGAATGGCTGGACGTGGGTTGTGGTCGAGGAGAGTTGCTGAAGTTGGGGGCGTCCCGCTTTAAGCACGTCACGGGTTGCGACCTTTCCCTGGAGATGGTACGCAATCTTGGAGGCATCGACGTGCATCTGCAGAAAACAGCCGATATTCTTCCGTTTGCGGATGCCAGTTTCGATTTCGTGACCGCCGTGTGCGTATACCATCATGTGGAGGACGTTCACAGGTTAGCCCTCGCGCGCGAGATTTATCGAGTATTGCGGCCAGGCGCAATCTTCTGCATGATCGAGCACAACCCACTTAACCCGGCGACACGAATGATCGTCAGCCGTTCACCTCTGGACGTCGACGCTCACCTGTTATCTGTTAGATCAGCGAAGCGCTATGCAGTTTTAGCCGGTCTGCAACTCCTGGAATCCCAGTTTTTTTTGTATTTGCCGGAGAGACTATATGACTACATCGGACGCCTGGAAGGCCTCCTCAGGGGCGTGCCCTTGGGCGGCCAGTACGCGGTGTTTGCGCGAAAGTGATTCTGGCCTCTAACGATACTATGCTTGCAGAATCCCTTTCGGTTGTCGTACCCGTTTACAACTCGGAACAAAGTTTGCCCATTTTGGTGCAACGTCTGTCGGCTTTGTTGCCGACGGTGGCGCGAAGGTTCGAAGTCATTTTGGTGAACGATGCCAGCGCCGATGGGAGCGGCGCGATCGTGGACAAGGCATCCCAAGACTATGATTGGGTCGTCGGAATTGATTTGATGCGAAACTTTGGGCAACATAACGCTTTGCTATCCGGCATTCGGGAAGCCCAGTTCGAAACTATCATTACGATGGACGATGATCTTCAAAATCCGCCCGAGGAGATCCCTCGATTACTTGCCAAACTTGGGGAAGGGTTCGATGTCGTATATGGGTTTCCGGAGCGCGAGAGCCACGGGTTCTGGCGGAATCTGGCGTCGCGGATTACCAAGCTGACGTTGCAAACAACGATGGGTGTGGAGGTGGCTGGTCGCGTTAGCAGTTTTCGAGCATTCCGCACGCTCGTTCGATCAGCCTTCGCCGAATACTCCGGAGCTTTCGTTTCGATCGATGTCTTACTCAGTTGGGGCGCGTCGCGGTTTGCGGCCATTCCCGTTCCAAATCCTCCGCGCACCCTCGGAACTTCGAATTATACCGTTCGCAAGTTAATCCGCCACGCGCTAAACATGGTGACCGGCTTCTCGGTGCTGCCGTTACAGATCGCGAGCCTGCTAGGATTCTTCTTTGCGCTATTCGGGTTCTGCCTGTTAGTCGACGTACTTGTCCGCTATCTGATCAGCGGCGCCACAGTGGTGGGATTTCCGTTTCTGGCGTCCGCCCTATCCATATTCTCTGGCGTGCAGCTGTTTTCGCTTGGGATCATCGGTGAGTATCTCGCCCGCATGCACTTTAGACTGTTGGATAGGCCCAGCTATGTCGTTCGCTCGAACAGTAAGACAAATCAACTCCCGTTTCGGGTAGCTTCCGTGAAGAAATAGGGCTTTTCTGCCGAATATCTAGGCGATGCTCAGGATCCGAATCCTGCTGATCGCCGCGATCACGGTGATGGCAGCGCGGGCCGCCGCCCCCGGAACCGACAAACTACCGATGTTTTTCGTGGGCAATCATGGCCAGGCGCCCGCGGAAGTCCGGTTTATGGCCAAAGCGTCATGGCTCAACGCATACTTCCTGCGGAGCGAGGTCTTGTTTGCGCCGGCGAGTGGCCCAGTGCGGCTGCGGTTTGAAGGGGCCAATCCAAGCGTCGAACCCCGAGCCGAACGCCCGCTGTCCGGCCGGGCAAATTTCCTGATGGGTAGTGAAGAACATTGGCACACCGGCTTGCCGACGTATGGCGTGATCGTCTATCACAGCCTGTACCCCGGTATTGACATGGTCTACGGCGGCAACGGCCGGGAATTGAAATCCGAGTTTGTGGTTGCGGCGGGCGTGGATCCTTCGCAAATCCGCATGCGTTATTCGGGCGCAGGCGCCCTTAGAATCGATGCGAAAGGTCGGCTGGTGATTCCTGCCGGCGATCGTGAGTTGTGTGAAGAGGCCCCGACCATCTATCAGGACACGGCTGGCGTCCGGAATACCGTGGAAGGCCGCTATTCTCTGGCCGCCGACGGAGCTGTGGGCTTCGTCTTAGGACCGTACGACCGCACGCGACCGTTGATCATCGATCCCGTGCTCTCCTACAGCACACTACTGGGCGGGGCCAGTTCCAATGCGGTGACAGCCCTGGCCGTGGACGCCTCCGGCTCCGCCTACGTTGCCGGCCTCACGGCTTCGTATAATTTCCCTGTTTCCAATGCGTTACAGAGCTCTGACGCCGGCGGCAACGACGCTTTTGTGGCCAAGCTGAACGCCTCCGGCAACGGTCTCATTTACTGCACCTACTTGGGTGGCTCGGGGGACGATCGGGCTTACGGAATCGCTGTGGACGCGAGCGGCGATGTTTTGGTAGCCGGTTCCACTTCATCGCCAAACTTCCCTGTACACAGCCCGCTGCAAGCCAAGTTGGCGGGCTCACGGAATGCATTTGTAGCGAAACTAAATCCAGCCGGCACTGGCCTGCTGTATAGCACCTACCTGGGCGGGAATGGATCCGATATGGCGTACGGGATTGCAGTGGACGCCAGCGGCAATGCCTATGTAGTTGGAGACGCCACCTCTGGCAACTTCCCGGCAACGGGGTTTCAAGTGACCAACAAGGGCGTCCAGAACGCGTTCGTCGCCAAACTCAGCGGGAGCGGAAGCCAGTTGCTCTATAGCACCTATCTGGGTGGGAGCAGCATCGATCACGGCGCTGCCATCGCAGTAGACGGAAGCGGCAGCGTCTACATCACGGGGTCTACGTTTTCGGCGGATTTTCCCACAGCAAACGCCTGGCAACCGAGCAATGCTGGCGGACAAGACGCCTTTATTTCCAAGCTAAGCGCTGACGGCAGCGCCTTACTGTACAGCACTTTCCTGGGAGGTAGCGCAGGCACGGTTGCGAACCCGGAAGCCGGGCTGGCGATTCAAGTAGATGGCTCTGGGAATGCTTACGTCACCGGTGTGACCAGTTCGACGAACTTTCCGATCTTGAATCCGCTACAAGCCTTGCTCCTGGGCACGACGGACGCCTTTGTTGCCAAACTGACAGCCACTGGAACCTTGAGCTACTCCACTTATCTTGGCGGTTGTGGCCAGGATGTGGGGACCGCTATTGCGGTGGATGGCGGCGGCGACGCGTATGTTGCCGGCTACGGCTATTCGATCGATCTGCCGGTGACGGCAAATGCCCTGCAAAGTACCAATGGCGGGGCGTACGACGCTTTTGTCGCGGAAATCAACCCTGCTGGGAATTCTCTGCTGTACCTCAGCTATCTGGGCGGCAACGGTTCCGACGCCGCCGCGGCCGTGGCCCTCGATTCAGCCAACAATATCTATGTCGCCGGATGGACGCTTTCGACGAATTTCCCCGTCGTGAACGCTTACCAGGCCAATAATCCCGGAAATTATGGGGCGTTTGTCGCGAAGATCAGTTTTCCTGCGCTTCCCACGAACGTGTCAGTCGCACCGAATTCCGGGAGCGGCACGTCGCAGGTATTCAGTTTTCAGTTTTCTGATTCCGTCGGGGCGAATGATCTCACGACTGTTTCGGCGATGTTTAACACGACTCCCGCGACGGCCAGTAGTTGCACGATCGCCTACGCCCGGGCACAAAACACTCTGGCACTCATGACAGACAGTGGCGCGCTTCCGCCCGTCTCGATCGCACCCGGTAGCGGCAGCCAGCAAAACAGTCAGTGCACGCTGAATGGCGCCGCCTCCAGCGTAGTGCTCCAAGGAACAGTGCTGACTCTGAACCTCGCCCTGACCTTCCAGAGCGGATTCAGCGGATCGAAAAATGTTTATCTCAGCGGCGTAAACCCGGCCGGATCGACCGTCTGGCAGCAATTGGGCACCTGGACGATTCCTCAGCCGGTGGCGCCGCCCGTTCCGCCGCCCGCTCCGCCGCCGCCGTCGGCACCGATAACAGTGGTTTCGGTAACGCCGAGCACCGGCTCGGGCGCAAGCCAAACGTTTAGTCTGCTCATATCCGACCCGAAAGGTGCGGCCGATGTGGCGCAGGTGTGGCTCGAAATGTCGAGCGCGCTCGCCTCGACCGCGTCCGCGTGCTATGTGCGCTATGACGTGGCGCTCAATGTTTTGTACTTGTACAATGATGCGGGAACGGCATGGCTCGGCCCAATCACTCCGGGAACTTCGGCGACGATCCAGAATTCCCAATGCCTTCTCAATGCAGCGGCGTCGGCTGTACTCCAGGCCGGGACTAATTTAACGATCAGTGTATCGTTGTTTTTCAGCCAGCCGTTCGCCGGTTCCCGGACCATTTACGTGTCCGCCAACAGCGCTACAGTGAACAGCGGCTGGCAAACCGAGGGGACCTGGACCGTTTCGGCAAACCAGATGAATGTCATCTCCGCCACACCGAGCTCCGGATCAGGCATCATGCAAACCTTCAGCTATGTGATTTTCGACCAGAAGGGCACCAGCGATCTGACGCAAGTCTGGATGGACGTTTCACCAGGCAGCGCGACAACCGCCAATGTGTGCTACACCCGTTATGTTCTTTCTCCCAGTTCGTTGTATCTCCTCAACGACGGTGGCACCGTGTGGACCGGCCCTTTGACCCCAGGCAGTTCCGGGACACTGCACAATTCGCAATGTACATTGAACGCGGCTACATCCAGTGCCTCGGCGTCTGGAACAAACCTGTTGGTAAATCTGGGGATTACGTTCAGTACAACATTCGTCGGCGTTAAGTCGCTGTATGTGGATGCAGCCAATGCCACTGCCTACACGGGTTGGCAACCGGTGGGGAGTTACACGGTGATCAGTCCCAGCAATCCAATCAGCGTGGTCTCCGTGACGCCAAACTCCGGTTCCGGCTTGTCTCAGACCTTCCGCTATGTGATTTCCGACCAGAGGGGCGCGGCTGACCTGACGCAAGTTTGGATGGAGATTGCCTCGGGTGTCAGCGCAACCGTCAACTCGTGCTACGCGCGTTACGACGTGTTGCCAAAAAATTTGTATTTGCTGAACGATGCGAATACTGCCTGGCTAGGTCCCATCACTCCAGGAAGCACCGCAACGGTGACGAACTCACAGTGCACCGTAAGCGCTGCCGGCTCCAGCGTCTCTTCGTCTGGAAACAACGTCACTTTGAATGTTTCTCTGACCTTCACATCGGCTTTCACCGGCCTCAAGTATCTGTACGTGTACGCCAACGACACCACCATGTACACGGGATGGGTGCCCGAAGGAAGCTGGATACCTTAGCGGCCGCAAGAGAATCTCAGTCGCCCGCTCTGGGATCAGTGCGCTGGGCTATCCACCCCTCTATATCCACCCCTCTGTAACAATCGGGGTTTGGATTTGCGGCAAAATAGCCGCCACCTATGAGTTCGCCAAGAATTCAGGAACACGCCGTCCCAGTGGCCCCGCAGTTCAATCGGTGGTTCATTCCTGTTGGCGTTGTAGCCGTGCATATCTGTATAGACCACGTCCGCAAAACAAAGCACCGGAGAGAGCATCAGCAGAGACAGAATCGGTTTGAGAAAACGCATGGCAAATTTCCCCTCGAAAGCTTTTCCGTTCGCTGTGAACAACTATAAACGCCCACAGCAGCAATGAGTTCGCGGCTAAATCGCCTTCAGTTCCGGTAAGGTACTGGA
>DATJAK010000249.1:0-3328 GCA_035516375.1 Bryobacteraceae bacterium | reverse complement strand
TCCGGCCAAGTGGAGCGCGAAACGCTTATCCCCGGGACACTGCACGGCAAGGTGATCGGCACGGAAGAGCTGGCGAACGGCGGCGGCGGCCGGTAGCTCGCAGGCTGGCCGCGTTACGCTGCTGCCCCGGTCGCGGCCAGCACTCACCTCCATGCAGGTTCAACCCCACGCGAACCGGCCTCTGGCTGGTGAGAGCCGACGATCCGCTCCGCCTCGCTTCGCCCTTGGCCTCTCTATCCTTGTGTTGAGTGCGGACCTCATTTATCCTCTTTGCGGCCAACTCCGCCGTGTTTCTTCTTCACGGCACAGGGTTTACGGGGCGGCGTGCCCCCAAAATCCTGCCCGCAATTGAAACAAAACACAGGGTTCCGGCGTTTTACAGAGTTAGCTCAATTTAAAGAAAGAACGTCCCTATGGGGACGGAACCTCGAGGGGTGAATACTATTATGACGAATCAGCGAAGGAGCCTGCGGGCGTCCATCTTAGGCGGCGACTCCCGGCGTTGGGCACGGCAAGCAGCCCAAGTGGCCCGATCTCTCGTTGCGGTTTGCCTGGCCGGGCTACTGGTGGCGGGGCCGCTCTCGCCGGCCTACGCCCAGGCGGCACAGAATCCGCCGTCCAATCCCGCGCCGCAGTCGAACGCTGCGCAAAGCAGCGCGCCTATCGCTCCAGTCGCGTCGCTGGGCGTAGCCAGCCAGAATTACACGCACGGCGCCAGCGCTTTTCCTAACATTATCAGGCCCTATCGATCGCGGTTCGTCCCGCCGCCCGTGCTCACCAACTCGCCGCGCCTGGACCAGTTCATCCACGACAACAAGCTCGAAATCAGTCTGCAGGACGCCATCGAACTCGCGCTCGAGAACAGCCTCGACATCGCCGTGCAGCGCTACTATCCGTGGATCGCCGACGCCGGCCTGCTCAACGCGAAGTCCGGCTTCTCGAGTTTTGGAGCGCCGAACTCAGCAGTTTCTGCGTCAACAGCGTCCATTAACCCCTTTTCGTTTTTCATCACCAACTTCGATCCGCTGGTCACGAGCACGAGCAGCGTCGCCGAAATCACCACTCCGATCAACAACCCGTTCATTTCCGGCACCGGACAAAGCAGCAACAACCTCTTGGCCATCATCACGCACTCGTCGCAGTTCAATAACCAGTACTCGCAGACCTTTCAGACGGGAACGAACATCACCGCGAGCTGGAACAACTCGCGCGTGAGAACCAGTTCCTTTACCGCCAACTTCTTCAACCCGGACGTCAGCTCGAACTTCCAGTTCTCCATCTCGCAGCCGCTTCTGAACGGCTTCGGGCGCGAAATGGGCACGCGCAACATCCGCATCGCGCAAAACGTTCGTAAGATTGCCGACTGGGCCTTCACGCAACAAGCCATAACCACGATTACCAACACCATCACCGCGTATTGGGAGCTGGTGTACGCGCGGGAAAACGTTAAGGTCAATCAGCAGGCCGTGGCCGTCGCTCAGAAACTCTACGAGGACAACAAGAAGCAGCTCGAAATCGGCAGCCTCGCCCCGCTGGACGTGACGCGCTCGGAGTCCGAAGTGGCCTCGGACACGCAGGCGCTGATCTTCGCGCAGACGACCCAGCTGCAGGATGAGCAAACGCTGAAAAACTATATCGCCAAGGATCCGCTTGCTCCCAACATGGTCAATGTCGAGATTGTTCCTACCGACTTGCCGACCCAGCCTGCCACCATCGAGGCTGCGTCTTTCGAAGATGCCATTAAGGAGGCTTTTGCCAAGCGGCCGGAACTGCAAGAACAGGCGTTGAATCTGAAGAACGCCGCCATCGACGTGCGCGCTACCAAGAATGCCCTTTTGCCTTCCCTCACCGTCGGCGGCTTCTACGAGTCGCAGGGCTTGGCCGGCAACTCGCTCATCACCGGGACTCCCACGACGATCGCCGGCGCACCCATTGTCGACGCCAACGGGAATGTCATTCCCGGCTACTTCGAGCCGGTGGCCACTGCTCCCGTCACCGGAACGAAGCAGCAAGGCTTCGGCACCGCCCAAAGCCAGGTATTTCACAACAACTTCCCGGAATACGCCGGCCAGCTGACCTTGACCCTCCCGCTGCGCAACCGCTCGGCACAAGCCGTGCACGCCCGCTCGCTCCTCGTCGAGCGCCAGCTCGAGACACAGATGCAGCAGTTGCGAAACGCCGCGCTCCTGGATGTGCGTAACAGCTACATCGCGCTCACGCAAGACCGCGCGCAGGTGGCCGCCGCCAGCAAGGCCCGCCAGTTGCAACAAGAGACCTTTGAGGCCGAGCAGAAGAAATATCAACTGGGGGCGTCGACTACTTATACCGTCATTCAAACCCAGCGCGACCTGATCACCGCGCAAGGCAATGAGCTGCGCGCCCTGGCGAACCTCGAGGAAGCCAAAGCCAACTACGAACGCGCTCTTGGGCGCACGCTCGAGGTCAATCACGTAACCATCGCCGAGGCCGAATCCGGCAACGTCGACAAAGACACCCTCATTCCCGGCACACTGCATGGCAAGGTGATTGGAACCGAGGAACTGTTGCGCGACCTGCCAGATGGACCTGGCAACCACTAACGCCCGCGGCGCGCCGGAGCTCTGACAACCTGCCCGGCGCGCTCGTTTTCTAATCACTTCCATGATGTTCCACGGCCCTTGCTAGGCTTTTCCCTTTCGCATAGCATGGAAAGACGTTGGCAGTGCTGCAATCGCGCATCCCCTCGCGCATCGGGAGCGTCGCCACTATGACCGAGAAGGCCAAGGGATCTACTTCGACTATCGCTTCGCCGGATGCTCCCTCCACACAACGAAGCCCCTCCGCCCAGGAACGCGCCTGGGAAGAAAAGACGTTGCGCCCCACTCTCGAAAAATTCCCCGAACGGCAAGCGGAATTCACCACCATCTCGGGCCACCCCATTCGCCGCCTGTACACCCCCGCCGATCTTCCGAATTGGGAGCCAGAGCGCGATCTAGGCTTCCCCGGCGAACCTCCCTACACGCGCGGGATTCACTCCACCATGCATCGCGGCCGCCTGTGGACCATGCGCCAGTTCGCCGGCTTTGGCACCGCCGAGGATACCAACCAGCGCTTCCGTTATTTGCTATCGCAAGGCCAGACCGGCCTCTCCACCGCCTTCGATTTGCCGACCTTAATGGGCTACGACTCCGACCATGCTCTTTCTGAGGGCGAAGTCGGCAAGTGCGGCGTGGCCATTAGTTCCCTCGCCGACATGGAAGTGCTTTTCGATAAGATTCCGCTCGCCAACGTCACCACTTCCATGACCATCAATTCGCCCGCGGCGGTGATTTGGGCGATGTATCTCGCC
>DATJAK010000248.1:0-6126 GCA_035516375.1 Bryobacteraceae bacterium | reverse complement strand
CGCCACGGTCATGCCGTATTGCCCGGTTCCGCGAACGGACGAGGAGCCGCCAGTCGCCTGGGTGCCGAACCAGCGCGCCAGGCGATAGGCTCCCCAGTCCACGCCCCGCACGAGCGGTGCGGGAATGTTGCCGACGAAGGCTCGCAGCATGTACGCGTTGGCGTAGGCATCCAGGGCCGGTGCCTCCCTGACCCGCACCAGATTCCAGTCAGCGTCCATTTCCTCGGCGGCCATCATGGCCAGCGCCGTGTGCGTCCCCTGGCCCATCTCGCAGTGGGGGACCAGAACGGTGACCAGATCATCCGGCGTGACCGTGATCCAGGTGGTGAGCTGACCCTTTTCGGCGGCATCGGCCGATACGACGCTTTGCCGGCTGGGCGCGAACAGCAACTCTCCCGCCCCCAGGACGAAACCGCCTCCAACCAGGCTGCCGGCGCCGATGAAAGCGCGTCGCGTCCATTTCCTCAAAACGGCCTCCTCGTTAACGCTCGGTGATGGCGTGAATGGCACGTCTCACGCGGGCGAATGTTCCGCAGCGACAGATGTTGGTGATCGACGCGTCGATGTCCTCGTCGTTCGGGTGCGGTTGCTGCTCGAGAAAGGCGGCAACCGCCATGATCATGCCGGACTGGCAATACCCGCATTGCGGCACCTGGTAAGTGATCCAGGCCTGTTGCACCGGGTGAAGGACGCCTTCGCGGGCCAACCCTTCGATGGTGGTGACCTCTCTGCCTTCAGCGGCGGAAACCGGCAGCTGACAGGAGCGGACGGCTCGGCCATCCAGGATGACCGTGCACGCGCCGCAAGCGGAAATGCCGCATCCGAACTTGGTGCCCGTCAGACCGAGCGTCTCCCGAATCGTCCACAGCAGCGGCGTATCCGGCTCGACGTCGAGCGAATGTGCCTGGCCATTGACGGTGATCTTGATCGCCATGCTGCCCTCCGTCCGCGTGTACCAATATTGTACGAGCGCGTTCCCGATTTGTACAGCGGCTTTCCGCATTACCGCAGGCCGGAAGGTTTGCCGGCCTTATGAAAAGGAACAGGGGCGCCAATTGGCCTTTGACGCCGCGCATGCTTTATTCCCTAAGATTCTGCTTGCGGTTTCTCCGAACTAGTTGCGCGCCTTCTTTACGCCCGCCCGTCGGATAGCGTTTGACGACTCGCTGGTATACAATTCCAGCGAGGTGTTCAAATGAACGGCCTTGGAAAATCGAATCGCCGTAAGATGCTAAAGCTGGGCGCTGTCCTCGGGGGCGGAGTGCTCGCCAAGCAGAAGATGCGTGCGGAAGAAAATACTCCCGCTCAACTTGGCATCCCGCTTGGTCCGTATGGGGAACGGTCGCCCTATGAGAAGGCGGTGCGTTGGACGCGTGACAGCAAAACTCCTGAGACCGGTTCCAGTTTCACACCGCTGGCCGACTCGGTTGGCACTCTGACTCCCTCGGCGCTGCACTACGAGCGCCATCACTCGGGAATACCGACCATCAATCCTTCGGGGCATCGCTTGGTCATTCATGGCATGGTGGAGCGGCCGTTGAGCTTAACAGTGGCTGAGATTCGGCGCCTGCCGTCGGTCTCGCGCACTCTGGTGCTGGAATGCGGCGGCAACAGCGGATCGGAATGGGCGCCCAAGACAGCGCCGGACGTCCAACACAGTCACGGCCTGGCCAGTTGCAGCGAATGGACCGGCGTTCCTCTGGCCCTGCTGTTTCAAGAAGCCGGTGTGAAACCCGGAGTCTCGTTTGTCATTGCGGAGGGCGCGGATGCTTGCCGCATGGAGCGCAGCATCCCGCTGAAGAAAGCCATGGACAACATCCTGGTAGCGTATGGCCAGAACGGTGAAGCGCTTCGCCCGGCACAAGGATATCCCTTGCGGCTGATCATCCCCGGTTGGGAGGGAAACGCAAATGTCAAATGGCTTCACAGCCTGAGGCTGACCGATCAGGCATACATGGCCAGAGACGAAACCGCGAAATACACCGACCTCATGCCGGATGGCAAAGCGCGGATCTTCACGTTTCAGATGGAGGCGAAATCGGTGATTACGTTTCCGTCCGGCGGCCAGCTGTTGCCCGGCGCCGGCCTGTACGAGCTGACTGGTCTGGCGTGGTCCGGACGCGGGAAGATCGAGCGCGTGGACATAACCACGGACGGAGGTCGGACCTGGGTAAAGGCTCAATTGCAGGAGCCGCGTCTTCCCATTGCGTTTACCCGTTTCCGTTTGCCGTGGCGCTTTGAGGGCCGTGAAGCCGTGATCGCCTCGCGCGCCACCGATGAGAGCGGTTACGTGCAACCAACTCGTGACGCGCTCATCGAAGTACGTGGAACAAATTCCATTTACCACTACAACGGCATAAAATCTTGGCGGGTTCAAGCCAACGGGAATGTGACCAATGCGGAAGCTTAGTGCCGTCTTGTTGCTGAGCGCGGTAATTATGCCGGCGCAATCGTCCAAGTACGGAGTAGGGCAGCCGGCCACTCCAGAACAGATCCGCGCGCTCGGTCTCTCTATCGCGCCGGATGGCACCGGCCTGCCGGCGGGCTCGGGCACCGTCGCCGAGGGACGCGACATTTTTGTCGCCAAGTGCGCCCGTTGCCATGGCGAAAAAGCTCAAGGAGACATCGGTCCCGTGCTAGTGGGCGGGCGCGGAACTCTCAACACGGCCAAACCACTCAAGACCGTCGGCAGCTATTGGCCGTATGCCACTACGGTGTGGGATTACATCCATCGCGCCATGCCATTCGACCAGCCGGGCTCGCTGAAACCAGCCGAAGTCTATGCGCTGGTGGCCTACATCCTGAATCTCAACGACATCATCGGGAGTAATCAGACCATGGATGCCAAGAGTCTGCCGAAGGTGAAGATGCCGAACCGCGACGGCTTCATAGCGGATCCGCGGCCGGATGTGGGCAACAGGGCGAAGACGAAACAATAGCGCGCGGCGAAACGTTACTTGCGTGGCAACAGCTTGTCAGGATCGATCCGGACTACCAGATAATTCACCGCACTGTCGAGCGAACTGAACCAATGCCCGACGCCTGCCGGGATGATGATCGCATCGCCCGTGGTGAAATGCTCGCTGTGACCATCCAGCACCGACGGTCCGGTCTCGGAAGGACCGGTCAACTCTTTGTACAGCTTGCCTTCCTTGTCGATCGGCTTGGGGTTCTCCAGCTTCCTTCCCGTTGTGAGCACGCCAGAGCCGGAGAGAATCACGTACACTTCGGTAACATCGTCGTGTTCAATGGCACCCTGCTTCTTCGGTTCGCGGTGCATGATGGTCAAGCCGACATTGAGCTTCCCCACATCCACCATGCGCAGCATTTGCTCTGTTCCGCTGCCCGGCGGCAATGCTTTGAGCGTGGCGTCCACTTCGGCGCGCGGCAGCAGAGTTCCTTGATCGATCCTCGGATCCGGTCCCTCGGCGCTTCCCGCGGCCGAAGCTAGCAGCAACATAGACAGTGTCGACAAAACGGTTCGCATCGCTGTCATTATAACTTTGTAATCGCGCGACCGATTGCACGCCGTCACCAGACTGAGCTTGCCTCCGATGCGCCATGGCGTTAAGATTTACAAACGTCCGTAAGTACCGAAAAGTGAGGGAGGATTGAGTGAATTTCCCAAGTCTTGGTAGAGCCATTGCTCTGATCGGGATCACGTCTCTATTCGCAGTGGCTGTGTTTGCTCAAACTGCAGGGCCGCCCACTACCGCGCGCGGAGAGTGGCAAACTCACGGCGGCGACCTCGCCAGCAGCCAATACTCGCCGCTCGACCAAATTACAAAAGACAACTTTTCGAGGCTGAAAATCGTATGGCGGGCGAGAACGCCCGACGCAGCGCTGAGCATGACGATTCCCGGCGGCGGCGAGTGGACTGCGGCGCCCAGCGTCATTTTCGGCGAGCTCAAACGCATCGACCCGAACCGGTGGCGCGACGGCGCATCGCCCATCACCGGCAATTTCAAGGCGACGCCGTTGATGGTCGGCGGTGTCCTCTATCTCAACTCTCCCACCTCTGTCGGAGCGGCCCTGGACGCGGCCACCGGCGCGACGCGCTGGGTGTACAACCCGAAAAGCTACGAATCCGGCACCACAACTATGTCGGCAAGGTGGAACGAGCGCGGCGTGGCGTATTGGACTGACGGTACCAACGAGCGAATCTTCTGGGGGACCGGCGACGGATACTTGATTGCTGTCGATGCCAAGACCGGCCGTCCTTGCGAGGATTTCGGCACGCACGGCCGCGTGGATCTGATGGGAGGTTTGCCTCGCGCCAACCGTGGCGACCGCGATTTTCTCAATGCCCTCACGTATTCGGTTCAATCGCCTCCGCTCGTGGTGCGCGATGTCGTCATCACTCCGGCGTCGATCTCGTCCTACATCATCAATAAAGAGCAGATCCCCGGATGGCTGCGCGGTTTCGACGTGCGAACCGGAAAAGTGAAGTGGACTTTCCACACCGTGCCCAGGCCCGGCGAATTCGGGATCGAAACCTGGAAAGACGATTCCTGGGCCTACGCGGGCAAAGCCACGGTTTGGTCGATGATGAGCGCGGACCCCGAGCTCGGCTACCTCTACGTCCCCACCAATACCACCGCACCGGATTTTTATGGCGGGCATCGCCACGGTAATAACCTGTTCGCGGAAAGCATCCTTTGTCTGGATGTCGAGACCGGAAAACGCGTCTGGCATTTCCAAACCGTGCACCACGGTTTGTGGGACTACGACAATCCCGCCGCGCCGAATTTGCTGAACATCACCGTAGATGGGCGGCCCGTCAAGGCGCTTGCGCAGATCACCAAGCAAGGTTTCCTTTTTGCTTTGGATCGCGTAACCGGTAAGCCCATCTGGCCGATCGAGGAGCGGCCAGTGCCTGCCTCCGATGTTCCTGGAGAAGAGGCGTCTCCCACCCAGCCTTTCCCCACCAAGCCTCCACCTTTCGAATATCAAGGTGCCATTGAAAGCGACTTGGCGGACTTCACGCCCGAGATTCACGCCATGGCGCTCGAAGCGGTGAAGGGGTTCAAGCTGGGGCCGCTGTACACGCCACCCTCGCTGGCCGGAACGATCCAGCGTCCTAGCGCGGGCGGCGGCGGCAATTGGGGCGGCGCGGCGGTGGATCCTGAGACCGGGATCTTGTACGTGCCTTCGCGAAACGCCTATTCCTTGAACGCCCTGGAATTGACAGACCCGAAATTCCACGGCGACCTGCGATATATGGAAGCGCGCCGAAGTCCGCCGGTCATGCGCGGCGGCCTCCAACTCTTCAAGCCTCCCTACTCGCGCATGACTGCCATCGACATGAACAAAGGCGAGCACTTGTGGATGATTCCGACCGGAAATGGGAACCGCCTGAGGAATAATCCTCTGCTGAAGCCCCTCAATCTTCCGCCGCTGGGTGGGGAGGGTCTGGCGGCAGGACCATTGCTGACCAAGACGCTCTTAATTTACGCCTTGTCCGCCGGAGGTTCTAACGATGGGCCGCGGTTGGTGGCTTTTGACAAAACGACCGGCAAGGAACTGGGGTCCACGGACCTTCCAGGTATCGCGCTCGGCACTCCGATGACCTATAAGCTCGGAGATAAACAATACATCGCGCTGACCGTAAGCGGAAGGCCAGGCGAGTTGCCGGAGATCGTCGCCCTGACCCTGCCGTAATAGCGTTTTCGCGTCGGAGGACTTGGGCACGAACCAAGAGCCTTCTTATCAAATCCCGCCGGTGCGTAATTTGACGCAGTCGCTTGCCCCACACCAAGGGCCGCCCACTTGGCGAGTCGCGTGGTTTCTCTGTCTTAACCGGACAATTCGACTTCCAGTTTTGGGCCCAAAGTTGCTGCGCCGAGAGACATTCCAAAAAGGGCCGGCTTGGACCGGAGGAGAGAGTACGTGGCATTACAGTTCCGCTTGTTAGGAATATTGCTGTTTTTTTCGGCGACGGTTACTGCGCAGCCCACGCACGCGATCGGCAACATTTTCAAGCCATTGGCGACGCCGGCCGAGTTGGTCTCCGAGCTTTCGATCCTGACGCTGGTGATCTGCGCTGCGGTCTTCCTAGTCGTCGCGGCTCTGCTGGCCTACGCCGTCATCCGTTTTGGCTATCGCGAAGGCGACAGCCGCAGTGAG
>DATJAK010000247.1:0-12965 GCA_035516375.1 Bryobacteraceae bacterium | reverse complement strand
AATCACTCCGCGCATGCTGACGCGCCCATACGTCGGTTTGAGTCCCACGATGCTGCAATTGGCGGCCGGGTTTCGGACCGATCCTGCGGTGTCCGTACCGAGGGTGCCGAAGCACAAATCAGCGGCGATTGCGGCCCCCGGACCGCTGGACGATCCGCCCGGCGTGCGGTCTAACGCCCAGGGATTGTGCACCGTGCCAAAGTAGGTGACAGTTGGATTGCCGCCGTACGCGAATTCCACCAGGTTCAACTTGCCCAGCAAAACCGCCCCGGCGTCCTTCAATCGGCGCGCTACCTCGGCGTCCTCGGCCGGGACGCGATCTTTGAACAGCTCGCTTGCGCCCGTGGTGCGGATGCCCGCGGTGTCGATGTTGTCCTTCAGTGCGATCGGTATGCCGTGCAGTGGGCCTCGCCAGCGGCCGGTTCGCACTTCCCTTTCGCGGGCGGTGGCTCGCGCCTGCTCGGCCGTAATGGTGATGAAGGCGTGGAACGCCGGATCGTATTTCTCGATGCGCTTGAGGCAGGCTTCCGTAAGTTCTTCCGGCGAAGCACGCTTGGTACGGAGCAGGTCTGACGCTTGCTTGAGCGTGAGGCTGGTTAGATCCGAGGGTTGTGCAAAGGCCGGCCTCAGGGCTAGGCCAGCCGTGGCCGCAACAAAACCTCTGCGCGAGAGCACATCAGGATTATACATGTGGGACAGCCGATCGCCTTTTGTCGTCTGTCACGCCGCGGCAGATGGCATAAAACGACCGTCGGCCCTACGCCACTCAGTGCTTCACTTCCACCGGCGGCGTCCCATAAGTGTGGAACGACTCAATGGTCTTCAACCCCCACGCCTGGCCCTTCTTGCGCTCGGCTTCCGTCCAGCGAATCGGCTTCCAATCGGGCGCCAGGATCAGGCGCGCGCCGGCGTTGGCGACCTCGATGCGATTGCCACCGGGCTCGTACACATACAGGAAGAACGTCTGCTGGATCGCGTGCTTGTGCGGGCCGGTCTCGATAAACACGCCGTTCTCCAGAAAGATGTCGGCGGCCAGCAGCACTTCTTCACGGCTGTTGACCGCGTACGTCAGATGGTGAAACCGCCCCTTCGTCCCGGTGGCATCCTTCGTGTACGCGAAATCGTAACTCTTGTTGGTGCAGGTCATCCACATGGCAGCTTCTACACCGGTGTCTAACACGATCTGCTCGGTAAGCCGGAAGCCCAGGTACTTCTCGAAAAACTGGCGGTTGGCTTCGATATCCACCGCCAGCCCATTCCAGTGATCAAGCCGCCGCACGTTGACCCCGCGCGCCGGGAATTTTTGGGCCTGGTTCTTCAGCGCCGGCCGCAGCTCAGGCGGCGCTTCATACCACTGCGTCTCGTAATACAACTCGATCTTGTGCCCATCCGGATCGCAGCATACGAAGGCCGGCCCGTGCGCCAGGTCGCCTTTTGTCCAACCCACTTCGAAGCCGGACCCCTTCAACGCTTCCACGCGCCGATCGAGCGCCTGCGGGCTCCGCGCACGAAACGCCACGTGTCCCAAACCGGGCAGTTTCGACCCGGTCAGCTTCAGCGAGTGGCGCTCGTAGTCGTCGTATGCATGCAGGTAGACGGAGTCGCCCTCCCGGCCAGTCTCGGTCATTCCCAGAATATTGACGAAGAATTTCAGGCTCTCATCGGGCTTCGGCGTGAGTAATTCCAGGTGGCCGAGGTGGGCCAGGTCCGTGATAGGCTCGCTGGGCATAAGCGAGATTCTAACCCATCAGCCTGTGGAATTGGCCCACAGAGGGCGCTGACGCAGGCTACTGCAGATCCACTTTGCGCTTGGTGTGCCCGTTGCCGCCGCGCCGCAGGCTGTCCACAGGCTGCTGCACGCTGGCTTCGAGCCGAGCCACGCCCGTTTCGAGCCGCTCCAGCCTTGCTTCGCTGCGCTTCTGCACAACGATCACCTGGTTGAGCATCTTCGTGCCCGTCAGGAGGAGTTTGCGGATGGCGGCGATCTCGCGGTCGTGCTGGTCAACGCTCTGTTTCAGGGTCATGGGTTTTTCTCATCGCCCGGTGATAGCGAGCTGACTCCAGTATCCTTTGATAGCCGCCGCTGCGGCAAGCGCTCAGATCCCCACTGCGCGCATGTGTTGTTCCGGGTACCGCGTGCCCGCCGTCATCCCCAATGGCGCAATTTCCTCCAAGCGCTTCATGTCCTCGGCCGAAAGCGCAACGTCCATAGCGCGGATATTTTCCTCCAGGTATTTCAGCCGCTTAGTCCCGGGAATCGGCACCAGATCGTTGCCCTTCGCCAACACCCAGGCGAGCGCCAGTTGGGCCGCCGTGCAGCCCTTGTGTGCCGCGAGTTGCCGGATGCCTTCCACGATCAGCATGTTCTTTTTCATGTTTTCGTCCTGGAACCGCGGCGAGAATTTGCGGAAATCGCTGGGGCCGAGGTCCGCCTGCGTTGCGAACCGGCCGGTGAGGAAGCCGCGGCCCAGGGGGCTGTACGGCACGAAGCCGATGCCCAGTTCGCGGCACGTGGACAGAATGCCTTCTTCGGGATCGCGCGTCCACAGCGAGTATTCGGTCTGCAGAGCGGCGATCGGATGAGTAGCGTGCGCACGCCGGATGGTCTGCGCGCCGGCTTCCGAGAGCCCCAGATAACGGACCTTTCCCTGCGCCACCAGCCGCGCCATCGCGCCCACGGTCTCTTCAATCGGCACCTTGGGATCGACGCGATGTTGATAGTAGAGGTCGATGGTTGGAATGCGCATCCGGCGGAGGCTGGCCTCGCACGCCTGCTCGACGTATTCCGGCCGCCCGTTCACCCCGAGAAAGGCCCCGTCAGCCCCGCGGACATTGCCAAATTTTGTCGCCAGGATGATCGCATGCCGCCGCCCTTCGATGGCCCTGCCCACCAGTTCCTCGTTCCTTCCGATGCCGTATATGTCGGCCGTATCGAGGAACGTGATGCCGCTTTCGATGGCGCGGTGGATAGTGGCGATCGACTCCCGATCGTCGGCCTCGCCATAAAACTCGGACATTCCCATACAGCCAAGGCCCTGGGCTGAAACTACTAACGAACTTCTTCCTAAGCGGCGATATTCCATTCGACTGCTCCTGAGCAAACACTACCACGAGCGTGGGGAGCTGTTGCGGCCGCCCACGTTGGCAACGCGCGTGCAAAACGCCTCCGCGTGTTTCCCGTCAGTCTTTCGCATTCATCATGCAGACACTTGGGTTTTCCTGCGGTGCGCCTCAGGGCTTCGCGTGCTGTGGACTCACGGGTGTGTCGGAGCGGCATCAGTGGGCGGGGAGCGCATGGGTAAGCCCTTGCTATAATTGAGAATTCTTTAAACGTCTCGCGTCCTTCAAACGACCGCACATGAAGTGTATTCCGTTCTTGCTTTTGACCGTATCGGCGCTGATGGCCGACGATTTCACCACAGGACAGGCCGCCCGAGCGATGGTCGGCCAGCCGACCTTTACCACGCAGAGCGATCAGCCCAGCGCCAGTGTGCTCGGCGCCATGGCCGGTGTCGCATACGACGCCGCCACCGATACCCTGTTTGTGGCAGACTCCAATCGGGTCTCGGCCTTACCGAGCGATCATCGGGTGCTGCTGTTCAAGAACATTTCCGGCACGCTTCCGGCGCCCACTGCCGACTTGCCATACCTCATCAAGTGCCCGGTCTGCGTGGGCACGGCTAGTGTCGTGCTCGGCCAGCCCGACTTTGTGTCCACCGCCGAACCGACCCCGGTCATTTCGCAAAGCAATCTGCGCACGCCTACGGCCGTGGCGTCCGATGGTGTGCACCTGGCCGTGGCCGACACCGATCACAACCGTGTCCTCATCTGGAACAGCATCCCGTCCAGCAACAATCAACCCGCGGACGTAGTCGTGGGCCAGCCGAATTTCACCAGCGCTGCCGTGCCCGGCGACACTCCGAATGCACAGTCGATGCGGGGCCCGCAGGGAGTCTGGTTTCAGGCCGGCAAGCTGTACGTCGCCGACACGCAGAATCACCGCATCCTGATCTTCAACCACATTCCCACCACCAACGGCGCGGCGGCCGACCTGGTGCTGGGCCAGCCAAACCTTACCACCTTCGTTCAGCCCGATCTTACCCAACAACAATCCGGCGCCCTAGCCAACAATCTGCTCAATCCGATTTCCGTAACATCCGATGGAACGCGGCTGTTTGTGACCGATCTGGGCCACAACCGGGTGTTGATCTGGAACACCATCCCCACCACCAACCAGGCCCCGGCGGATGTAGAGATCGGCCAGCCGGACATGGTGAGCTCCACGCCAAACTACGCCTTCAACGTTTCTACAAATGCGGCAGGACAAACGATTGAGTCCCCGGAGCTGTGTACCGTTTCGAACGGCACTGATGTCAACGGCAACCCGACGTATCCCCCGCAGTGCAATTACACGTTGAATTTCCCGCGATTCGCTCTCTCGGACGGACAGCGCCTGTTCATCTCCGATGGCGGCAACGACCGCGTACTGGTGTACGAGCACATCCCCACGCAGAATGCCGCGGGGGCCGACGTCGTCATTGGCCAATTAGGGGGCGACATCAACCAGGCATACGACGGGGTCGATTCCCTACGCACGCCGGGCGCGCTTGCTTGGGATGGCACAAACCTTTACGTGGCCGACACGTTCAACCGGCGTATCAACGTCTACTCGATTGGCGCCAATACCATTCCGTACACCGGCGTTCGCAACGCAGCCAGCCTGGCGATCTATGCCGTCGGCGCCGTGTCGATCACCCTGAACTCCGGCTCTTCGATCACGGCGGGCAACGCCGTTTCTCTCGTGATCGGCAACTCCACGACCAACGCCACCACTTGTACGGCTCCCACAGCCACGACCACCGGCACTACCTCTACCAACTGCGGCCCGGCCTATACGTATGAAGTGCAAACCAATGACACGCTCGACAGCATCGTGACGGGGCTGGTGAACCAGATCAATGCCGGGAGCGGCGACCCCGGCGTCACCGCAACCGCCGATTTCCCCAATGAGGAAATCATCCTGACCGCCAAACAGGAAGGGACGAACGGCAATAACGTCACCATTAGCACCACGGTTTCGACTAATGCCACGGTTACGGCCACGGTCAGCGGTGCAACTCTATCCGGCGGCGCCGACGCCGCCCAAATCGGCCCGGGGACCATCGTCTCGATCCTGGGAACCAACCTCTCGTTCAATACCGTGAGCGCCGATCTGACAGCACCCTCGCTTCCCAACAATCTGGGCGGCACAAAAGTGTTCTTCAATGGCATCGCGGCACCGCTTTTCTACGTATCCCCCAACCAGGTCAACGCGCAGATCCCATGGGAAGTGCAGGATCAAACCAGCATCAATGCCTATGTGCGGTCGGTCGATTCGAGTGGCAACACCATGGTGACAACACCAGTCGCCGTAACCATCGTGACGCAGAACCCAGGAATCTTTACGCAGCAGGTGCCCGCCACGGGAAACTTGAAACCGGGCGTGGTGTTGCACGGCTCCAGCTATGCCAATGGAGTCGTGCTGATCGATGGCACCGCCACCCCCAATGACGTGGCTACCATCACGGTTGGGGGCCGGTCTTATAATTACACGGTCCAGGCTGGCGACACCCTCGATACCATCCGGCTGGCCCTGACGCGTCTGCTCAATCAGGACCCCCAGGTAACCGCCACCACGAGCAATACCTTCGCGAGAAACGTGATCATCCAGGCGCGGGTTCCAGGCCCGGACGGGAACAACATTACTTTGTCGTCCCTCACCACGCATGCCGGAGGTAGCACCTCCGCCACGCTGATTCTGACGCCGACCAACTCCACGCTTTGCTGCTCGAATGTCAAAGGCAGCCTGGTGACCAACGACAACCCCGCCGTGCCCGGCGAGACACTCTTGATCTACGCCACCGGGCTCGGGTTGCCGGTGCTCGATGCCGACGTTCAGCCTTTCATCAATACGGGTGTCGCTTATCCCGCGAACGGCCCGGTCACTGTGCCCATCAACTTCGTCTCTTCCCTCGCAGGCGGCAGTACCGCCAATATTCTGCGGGCTGGGATGGAACCGGGAACGGTCGGGGTGTATGAGATCCTGCTGCAACTCAATTCGAACATGCCTACCGACCCGTTTACGCAGTTGCACATCGCGCAGGATATTTACCTGAGCAACATCGTGACGTTCCCGCTGGTGAGCCCGGTGCCCTACGTTCCGCCCACCGCCGACTGTAGCCAGTGAGTTTCAGGCGCCAAGCGAGTTGCGTGTCCGATGGGGTGAAATTGCGCGGGTCAAGTACTTCGCATCGATCTTTCACACACCCCCCCAAAAAACACGAAGGGCGCGGAATTCCTTCCGCGCCCCGGGGTGTGGCAAAGGTCAGGCGGCGTTCGCCAGGAAGTCGTCGATCGACTCGCCGGGCTCGCTCTCAAACTCGTGCCGGTCTGCCGCTTCCTGGCACCGGATGCAATACTTCGTCCACGGCACCGCATCGAGCCGTTTCGGCTTGATATCTTCCTCGCAGTGCAGACAGGTCCCGTAACTCCCGTCAGAAATTCGCTTTAGGGCACCACGGACGTTCCGCAGCAGGTTCGACTCGCGATCCAGATTGCGGATGGCAAGCTCCCGTTCGCCGGCCAACTGCACCTCGTCCAGTGCATCTGCGGACTTCTCGATGGCAATATCCTCGCGATTGAGGAGACCGATCGACAATTCGGCCTGCTTGGCCTCCAGCATCTTCCTGTATTTTTCCAGCTCGGTGTGTGACATTTTCATCCCTCCTTCGTCAACCGGTTTCTCTTGATATTTGTTACTCTTACTCGATCTTTCCGCATCCGTATAGACGGAGATTTACTGCAAAAGTTTCAACGCCGGTTCCCCTTCTTTAGGGCCATTCCGCGTGCCGTGTTTTCACCCAGTGGCGTTTTCACGAGTCCAAGGATGAGCAATCAACGTGCCAAAGTCGCTTGACCCGGTTTTCGGTGCGTTCCAACACTCGATTTCGCGACTCTCCCTCTTATCGTCCGGTGCTACCATCTCTCTTGGATTTCCGGCAGAAAATATTCAGCCTGCGCTCTAGGTGGTCCGGCACCTCGTTCCCTCTCATTGCATGTACGTTTTTCTTTCTCGCCGGGATCGGGTTCGTTCCGCGCCTCGGGATGCAGAACGACGAGGCCCTGTTCGCCGCGCCGCTGTTCGAACCCCGCGGCGAACTTTACATGTTGCAAATCGGCCACACGAGAGTGCCGCTGATGCTCGCCAATTACCTGGGCACTCTCAAAGCATGGATTTACCGGCCGCTGTTCCGAGTGTTTGGCGTAGGCCGTCTGGTCACACGGATCCCGGTGCTGCTGGCTGGCGTGGCCAGCCTGTACCTGTTCTATCGGTTGTTGTTCCGGGTAGCCGGAAAGCGAGCCGCTTTGGTTGGATGCAGCTTGCTCGCCGCGGATGCAATCTATTTGCTCTGCATCTGCTTCGACTGGGGACCGGTGGCCCTGCAGCATCTTCTACTGGTGGGCGGGCTGTTGCTGCTGGTGCGATTCTGGCAGGAACGGAGGGATTTCCTCATCGCTGCCGGTTTCTTCCTGTGGGGGTTGGCTGCCTGGGATAAGGCCGTCGCGGTCTGGAGTCTGAGCGGTTTCGGGGTGGCCGCGCTGATCGTCCTGCAGCGTCAAATCCGCGACGTCTGGTCAACCCGACGGCTGTTATTCGCCATCGCCGGATTCGCGCTAGGAGCGTTGCCGCTGATCGTCTATAACGTGGACAGTCGCCTGGGAACCCTCCAGGGGACCGCGGTTTACGATGCCACGAGGCTGCCCAGAAAGTTGACCATCCTGAGCGCGACGTTGAATGGCTCCGGACTCTTTGGCTGGATGACAGCTCCCGACGCGCTTACCGAGCATCCCCACCAGCCGCGAGGCTTGCTGGAGACTACATCGGCCGGACTAGCCGCGCTCACCGGACATCCGCGGGAAGACCTTCTGCTGTATGCTTTTGCCGCCGCGCTGTTGCTGGCTCCGCTGGCCCGCGGCCCGGACCTGCGCGTCATCTGCTTCGCGCTCATCGCCATGGCAGTGGCATGGTGTCAGATGCTGTTCACGGCAGGCGCGGGAACCGGCGTTCACCACAGCATTCTGCTTTGGCCGCTGCCCCAAATGATCATTGCAGTGTCATTTGCGGCCGCCTCACGGCGTCTGGCTCGCGGCGTCCCCATTCTCACCACCGTGCTGGTGGTGGTTCTCGGTTCGAGTCTGGCCGTAATGAACCAATACTATGCCGAGATCGTCCGGAACGGAGGCGCCATCAACTTCAGTGACGCCATCTACCCCCTCTCGGATTACTTGAAGACGGTTTCCACGCCCGGAGTGGTGTGTGTCGACTGGGGGATGTTGGATAGCCTGCGTCTCCTCAACCGGGGCAGATTGCCGCTGCGGCTGCTGGCGCTGTCCGGCTCCGATCCCTCCCCCGAAGAGCGGCAAGATATGGCGCGGGCACTGGCGGCCGGCGGCAATCTTTTCCTCTCACATCCTCCCGGCATGGAATTCTTCGAGGGCTCCGGCGCCCGTCTGCTCAAATTCGCCGAAGGCGCCGGGTACCGCCGCGAGCTGCTGACGGTGATTGCCGACTCCTATGGCCGCCCTACTTTTGAGGCTTACCGGTTCCTTCCCCTGGGCAAGTAACCCAATTGACCCAGCAATCGGCTACCTGTCATACTCTGTACTTTCGCCTTTTCGAGACCGCATGACGACACCAACCATTACTGCTACCGCTGCTGCTGCGTCCGAGGCTGCCTGGGAAGCGATCCGGGGCGCATACGATTTGCAAGTGCACGTCGCGCCGGATATCATCGCGCGGCGCATTGACGACCTGGGCTTGGCGAAGGAGTTCCTAGGGCGCGGCTTGAAAGGCTTCGTGCTGAAGTCGCATTACATGTCGACGGCCGAGCGCGCCAAGGTGGTGACCGCAGCGGTTCCGGGCATCCAGGCGTATGGCGCGATCACGCTGAACCATTCCGTGGGCGGCCTGAACCCGGTAGCGGTGGATATCGCGGGACGCTCGGGCGCCAAGATTGTCTGGTTCCCGACGGTCGACGCCGAGAACGAAACCGCCGGCCTGCCGACGGGCGGCAACAAGAAGCTGCCCTTCTGGGCCGAAATTCAGCGCGAGATTTCCGCCATGGGGATCGCGCCGCCGCGCATGACGGTGCTCGATGGCGACGGCCAGATTTCCAAAGCCACCCGCTCCTGCATCGAACTCATCGCCAAGCACGACATGATCCTGGCCACCGGCCATCTGGGCCGCCACGAGATTTTTCCACTGGTGAAGACGGCGCGCGAAATGAAGGTGCGCAAGGTGCTGGTGACCCACGCCGAGTTCCCTTCCCAGAACCTGTCGGCCGAGGAGCAGGCGCAACTCGCGGACATGGGCGCTTCCATCGAACACTGCTTCACCACGATGCACACCGGCAAGGCCACGTGGGCGGGCGTAATTGAGTCGATCCATGCCGTCGGTCCGGAGCGGTGCCTGCTCTCGACCGACCTCGGGCAGACCATCAACCCCCCGGTGGCGGAAGGTTTTGCACTGTTTGCGCAGACCTTGCTGGATGGCGGGCTCACCGTGGCTCAGGTCCACCGGATGGCTGCCACCAACTCCGCCGCATTAGTCGCGTAGCGTACCATATAAGATTGCGAAACGTATGGCTGAAGAGAAGAAGACTGTCCTGGTGTTTAGCGCCCACGCGGCGGATTTCGTCTGGCGTGCCGGAGGGGCGATCGCGCTCTACGCCGATCGCGGCTATCGCGTGCGCATCATCTGCCTGTCCTATGGCGAACGCGGAGAATCCGAAAGGCTGTGGAAAATCCCCGGCATGACGGTCGAGAAGGTGAAGGAAGATCGGCTCGCCGAATCGGGGCGCGCCGCTCAAATCCTGGGCGCCGAGATACGCTTCTTCGACATGGGCGACTATCCCATCGTGCCTAAAGAGTCGGACATGGTGGAGTTGGTGAACGAGTTCCGCGAGCACAAGCCGGTGATCGTGCTCACGCACAGTTTCGAAGATCCGTACAACATGGATCACCCGATGTGCAACGACCTTTCACTGAAAGCACGCGTGTACGCACAAGCCTCGGGCTACCCGGCCCAGGGCAAGGGCAGCCAGGACGATGCGCCGCCGGTATTCATCTTTGAACCGCACCAACCCGAGCAGTGCAATTTCAAGCCGCAGGTGCTGCTCGACATCACCCCGGTTTGGGAGCGCAAACTGAAGGCCATGGAGTCAATGGCGGCCCAGGAGCACCTGGTTCGGTACTACACTGGTTTGGGCGAGCGCCGCGGCGTGCAGGCCGTGCGTAATTCCGGCAAGCGGCACATCAAGTACGCGGAGGCCTTCCAGCGGATTTATCCGCAGGTGACGGATCAGTTGTCATGAGCCACAAAATCGTACGCAAGATTGCGCGGCCGGATGCCGGCATGGTGAAGGTGCTGGGAACTGCCGGAGTCGCAACGGTGCACGAGGCCCAGGGACGCACTGGCCTAATGCGGCCCTATATGCGGCCGATTTACCCGGCGGCGAGGCTGGCCGGGCCGGCCGTGACGATCTCAATCGCTCCCGGCGACAACCTCATGATCCACGCGTCGATCGAGGTGTGCAAACCGGGCGACGTGCTCGTAGTTGCGCCCACTTCCGAATGTACGGACGGTTATTTCGGCGAACTGCTGGGCGTCTCCTGCCAGGCGCATGGGATCGCGGGATTGATCATCGACGCCGGCGTACGCGATACGGCCGAGCTGACGGAATTGAAGTTTCCGGTCTGGTCGAAGGCGGTTTCGTCGCAGGGTACCGTCAAGAACGTGCCGGGTGATGTAAATGTTCCGGTGGTGTGCGCGGGCGCCATGGTGAATCCCGGCGACGTAATCATTGCCGATGCCGATGGCGTAGTGGTGGTGCCGCGCGAGGCCGCGGCTGACGTGGCCAAGGCCAGCGAGGCGCGCATCGCTAAGGAAGAGAAGACGCGCGAACGCTTGCGCAAGGGTGAATTGGGTTTGGATTTTTACGGCCTCCGGGCGAAACTTGCCGAACTCGGTGTCGAGTTCGTGGATGAGGCCGAGAGCAAGAGTATCGGGTCGTCGAAGTGAATTGTGGGGCAGCCCTTCCGGGCTGCCCCACTAAGGAGCAGGAGGCAAAAGCTTATGGGAAAGATCGTCGCGGCAATGGCCACGGTGCACGCGCCGCAATTGTTCACGCGTCCTCCAAGCGAGGACCCGGCGCAACTCGACGCCGATATCGCCGCCATGCGGCAACTCGGCAAGACGCTGGATGAGACCAAGCCGGATTTGGCGATCATCATCGGCAGCGACCACCTGGAGACGTTCTTCCTCTCTTCGGTCCCGACCTTCGCCGTGATCGCGGGCGAGCGCACCAACGCCACCTTCGCCGGTCGCGATTACAGCATCCCGACGCACTTGCCGTTTGCCGAGCAGATGCTGGAATCGCTGGTAGACGAGGGCTTCGACATGGCCTATTCGCAAGATGCCGTGCTCGGCCACTCTTTTGCCGCCGTATTCGAATGGGTCCTCGGGGGCCGCAGCATCCCGATCGTGCCGATTTTCGTCAACACCTACCTGCCCCCGCTGCCCAGTCCGCGGCGCGCCGAGGCGCTGGGCAAGGCGATCAAGAAAGTAATCGACTCGCGGCCCGAGAAGGTCGCCATCATCGCCAGCGGCGGCATGTCGCATTACCCGGGCACGTGGAAGTATCCGCAGCCGGCTTTCGATTTCGACTACTGGGCCATCGCGCACATGGAGCGCGGCAACCACGACGTGCTGCTCGACTGCAGCATCCAACAGTTGGACGAAGTGGGCAACACCGAGATGCTGCCGTGGCTGATCATGTTCGGCGCCATCGGGCGCACGCCCGGCGAGCTGATCACGTACCAGCCGACATGGCACCACGGACATGCCGTGATGCAATTCGTCCCCACACGCAAGACCACGCCCACGGGCGATGCACCCAAGCCCAAGTGGGATTTCCAAAACCTGGGCGGCTATCAATTCTATAAGCACCCGGCGCCGGCGTCGTATCCGCTCAACAAGCTGATCTACGATCTGCGCCACAAGCAGCGGCTGCGCATCAGCCTGCTCGAAAACCCCAAGGCGGTGGCCAAGGATTACGGCTTAAAGCCCGAGGAAATGGAGAAGATCGATACGCTGGCGGATGAGAGCATCGACGTGTTCCGCTCGCTCAAGTCGCATCCGCTGGTAGAACTGGGCGCTCATCCGCTCGGCCTGCTGATGTGCCTGGTGGTGGTGCAGGCGGAAGGCCGCCGCTTGAAGAAAGAAAAAGAGCAAGGGCAAGAGGTGACAAAGTAGCCATGAAAGTCGGCGTCGCGGGACAAGGCGCTTTCGGGATCAAGCACCTGGAAGCGATGCAGAACATTCCGGGCATCGAGGTGATTACGCTGGCGGGCGGCAATCCTGCTTCTGTTGAAGAAGTCGCCAAGAGATTCAAAATCCCGCACTGGACCTCAAACTTCTCCGAGAGCCTGAAGCAGCCGGGCCTGGAAGCGATGATCCTGGCCTCGCCGACGCAGGTGCACGCGGCGCAGGGCGTCGAGTGCATGCGCGCCGGAAAGCACGTGCACATTGAAATTCCCATCGCCGATACGCTGGCGGATTCCGAAATGCTGGTGAAGGTGGCGAAAGAGACGGGCGTGGTCTGCATGGGCGGACATACCCGCCGATTCAATCCCAGCCACCAGTGGGTACACAAGCGGATTCAGAAGGGCGAGCTGAAAATCCAGCAGATGAACGTGCAGACCTACTTCTTCCGGCGGACCAATATGAACGCCGCCGGCAAGCCGCGTAGCTGGACGGATCATTTGCTCTGGCACCACGCCTGCCACACCGTCGACCTGTTCCAATACCAGACCGGCGAGCTGATTTCGGATTGCTACGCCGTGCAAGGTCCGCAGCATCCGGAGCT
>DATJAK010000246.1:0-4377 GCA_035516375.1 Bryobacteraceae bacterium | reverse complement strand
CCAGTCGCCCGACATTGCCATGGGAGTCGATCCGGGCGGCGCCGGAGATCAGGGGCTGATGTTCGGCTACGCCTGCAACGAGACGGCGGAGCTGATGCCCATGCCCATCATGATGGCGCACAAGCTCACCCGGCGGCTTTCCGAAGCGCGCCGCGCGGGCATTCTGGATTTTCTGCGCCCGGACGGAAAGTCGCAGGTCAGCGTTGAGTATGTGGGCGGCAAACCCAAGCGCATCGACGCCATAGTGATCTCCACGCAGCACTGTGACGACGTCTCCACTGAAACGCTGCGCGCCGAAGTGAAGAAGCACATCATCGACGCGGTGATTCCGGCGGGCATGGTCGATTCGGGCACCAAATATCACATCAATCCCACCGGAAGATTTGTGGTGGGCGGCCCACATGGCGATACCGGACTCACCGGAAGAAAGATCATCGTAGATACCTACGGCGGCATGGGCCGGCATGGCGGCGGAGCGTTCTCGGGAAAGGACCCAACCAAAGTGGACCGCTCGGCCTGCTACATGGCGCGCTACATCGCCAAGAACCTGGTAGCGGCTGGGCTGGCGGAGCGCTGCGAGGTGCAACTGGCTTACGCCATCGGTGTGGCCGAGCCGGTCTCGGTGATGGTAAATGCCTTCGGTACGGGAACCGTCGCTGAGGACAGAATGACCGAGATGATTCGTGCCCGCTTTCCGCTCACGCCCAAAGGCATCATCGATCATCTTAGGTTGCGTCGCCCGATCTATCGAAAAACGGCCGCGTTCGGCCACTTCGGCCGGACCGAAGAGAGTTTCACTTGGGAAGCCACTGATAAAGCCAAGGAATTGCGCCAGGAAGCGCCGGTGGCGGAAGTAACGGTTCGTTAGCAAGGTATGGACAGGCGCTCTCGCCTGTCCATAATTCGTAGAACAAAACCCTGGCAGAATGCCTGCCAACTTTCTAAGGATTTATTCATGCCTGTGAACACACAAACGCAAGTTGCCTGTGATGTCAAAGATCTGGCGCTGGCCGATCTTGGCAAGCGCCGCACGGAATGGGCCTTTCAGTCCATGCCGGTGCTGCAGACCATCCGGAAGCAGTTCATCAAGACCCAGCCGCTCGCCGGTATGCGCGTTTCCGCCTGCCTGCACGTCACCACCGAGACCGCCAATCTCATGATCACGCTCAAGGATGGCGGAGCCGCGGTCGTGCTCTGCGCCTCCAACCCGCTCTCTACGCAAGATGACGTCGCCGCCACGCTGGTGCGCGATTACGGCATCCCCGTGTACGCCATCAAGGGGGAACCCAACGACGTGTATTACTCCCACATCACTGCCGCGGCCGATCACAAGCCCAACCTCACCATGGACGACGGCGCAGACCTGGTTCACATGCTGCATACCAAGCGGCAGGATCTGCTGTCTCACGTTCTGGGTGGAACCGAAGAGACCACCACGGGCGTGATTCGCCTCCGCGCCATGGCCAAGGAAGGAGTGCTGAAATACCCGATCGTAGCCGTGAACGATGCCTACACCAAGCATCTGTTCGACAACCGCTACGGAACGGGGCAGAGCACCATTGACGGCATCATTCGCGCCACCAACGTCCTGCTGGCCGGACTCAATATGGTAGTGGCTGGCTACGGCTGGTGCGGGCGCGGCGTGGCCATGCGGGCGCGCGGTTTGGGCGCCAACGTCATCGTCACCGAGGTGGATCCCACCAAGGCCCTGGAAGCGTTGATGGACGGCTACCGCGTCATGTCCATGCAAGAGGCGGCGGCCATCGGTGACGTCTTCATCACCGTTACCGGCAACAAGCACATCATCGGCCGCGATCACTTCGAAAAACTCAAGAACGGCGCCATCCTGGCGAATTCGGGGCACTTCAACGTGGAGATCGATCTCGAGGCGCTGGGCAAAATGGCATCGTCACGGCGCCAAACCCGCGAGTTTGTTGAGGAATTCGCGTTGCGCGACGGCCGCCGCGTGTATGTGCTCGGCGAAGGCCGGCTGATCAATCTGGCATCCGCCGAAGGTCACCCGGCTTCCGTTATGGACATGAGCTTTGCCAACCAGGCGCTGGCGGCTGAATACATGGTGAAGAACCATGAGACGCTCGAGAAACGCGTCTACCCGGTGCCCGAGGCCCTCGACAAGCAGGTCGCCAAGATGAAACTGGAGTCCATGGGCGTCAAGATCGACCGCTTGACCATCGAGCAGGAGCACTATCTTTCAAGCTGGTCGGAAGGGACGTAAATCCTTCCAGGCATTGCCGCTCATCTTTACAGAACTGTAAACTTCGGCCACCCGCGTAACAACCGCTTCTGAAAACCCAGGCCGGCGTGCGACGATCGTAAAGGATATTCCCGTGGCTGATCGCGTCGCATCCTTCGATACCCTGGAACTCCGCAGCGAAGGTGTGTTCGCGCCCTCGGCGTGGGATTTCTGGCAACGTGTGGCCGACGCAGCGCTGGTGGTTGCGACTTCTCCGCTGTGGGGCCTCGTCCTGGGTGTCACGCTGGCACTCAAGCTCGTGATGGACCGCGGGCCGGTGCTGTTCCATCATGTGCGGCTGGGAAAGGACGGCAAGCCTTTTACGCTGCACAAAATCCGCACTACGCCGCGGGACTTTCGAGCCCGTTCCGATGACTGGACGAGCGGCGAATTCCCTCCGCGGACGCCGCTCGGGCGCTGGCTCCGGCGCCTCGATTTGGATGAATTACCGCAGTTGTGGAACGTGCTGAAGGGCGAGATGTCTTTGGTGGGCCCGCGGCCCGAGATGCCGTTCCACGCAGAGGCATTCAGTGACCGGCTGCCGAACTTTCAGCAGCGGCTGGCGGTTCAGCCCGGCCTCACCGGCCTCGCACAAGTCCGTGGCTGGCGCGGCGACACGAGCATCTACCAGCGCTTGCGCAGCGACTTGGATTATATCGGACTGCGTGGGCCGCGAGTGTATTTCGAAGTGCTGGCCCGGACCGTCGTGGTCGAAGCCCGGCGGGCAATCGGAAAAAACGTCTACTGACGTTTTGCTTCGCACCGGAAAAGCCATCAAACGTTACGTGGATGTGGTTGCCACGGATTCAACTCGGGTCGAACGCCCGGTCCATGTAAATCCAGATCACTCGCGAAATGCGCACAATCAGGGGTACGACCGGCAGGTATGCTACAAAGGCCGCAAGAACCGCTGTACCCAAGGACCAGTGCGCCATGCGCCAGAAGGCGAAGACGATGGCCAGCACGGGTGGAATGGAGATCGCGTAGCTGACGTACATAGCCCCGATGAAATATCCCGGCTCGCCGCGATCCAATCGCAAATTACAGACCGGGCAGCTCTCGTTGACGGAGATCCACCGGCCCTTCGTGACGGGGCGGAAGATCCGCCCGGTGCGGCACCGCGGGCAGAGTTGCCGAAGCATGGCGTGCAGGGCCGTCATGCCTTCATCATAGGCACTCGCCAATGGCGGTTGCGAGAGGGCTGCGCTCGAACCCTATACTGGATTACTTATGCACGCACCGTCTTCTGTTTTGGTTCTCGCGGCGGCCCTGGGTCCGGCGTTCCTGGCTGCGCAGTCACCATCGTCTGTCGCGGCCTATAAACTGGGCCACTCCTTCCATGGAGAATCGTTCGATAGCGGCCCTCGCCAGAAACCCTGGGAGATGCCGGGTATCGGCGAGGCGCATTTTCCCATCACCACAAAAAATCCCGAGGTGCAGAAGTGGTTCGACCAGGGAAACGCCCTGCTCCACTCATTTTGGTTTTACGAGGCCGAGCGGGCTTTCCGGTGGTGTGTGAAGCTCGAGCCGGATAACGCCATGGCGTACTGGGGCCTGGCCCGGGCGGTGGAATCGGGCCCGCGCAGCTCGGTTTCAGAAACCGATCGCGCCGCGGAATTCATCCGCGAGGCCGCCAAACGCAAAAACCGGGTGAGCGAGCGCGAGCGGCTTTTCATCGAAGCTTCCGAGGCGCAAATCCTGCGCAATCCTTTGCTCGACAAAGACGGCGAGTTCAATTATGAAGAGCACAACCAGCGCTATAAGAAGGTGCTCGAGACCTTATGTCTGCGTTACCCGGACGACGTCGAGGCGCGGGCGCTGCTGGCGCTGGCCACTATGGGCAGCTCACGCTACGGGACGGAGCTGATCATCCGCGAAATTCTCTCGCGCCATCCCAACCATCCCGGCGCGCATCACTACCGCATCCACAACTGGGATTACCATGAGCCCGAGCAGGCGCTCGAAAGCTGCCGCGCCTACACGGAGCTGGTTCCCGGCATCGGCCATGCGCAGCACATGCCCGGGCACATTTACAGCATCGTCGGCATGTGGCACGAAGCCGCCATTTCGATGGATGCGGCCACGCGCGTCGAGAAGCGCTACATGAAAGACAGCCTGACGTT
>DATJAK010000245.1:0-2819 GCA_035516375.1 Bryobacteraceae bacterium | reverse complement strand
GGCCGCTGAAAGGCGACGGCCTGTCCCACCAGGGTACTCGGCTGCATCCCGAGCATTGGGTGCTTCAAACTGCTTCAACGCTTCGCGGCGGTAACGGCCGTCACGTGCTGTAGGGCAGACGATCGGTTTTTGTCGTCTGCCGGGACGACAGGCCGCTGACAGGCGACGGCCTGTCCCACCAGGGACAACTCGCGCGCGGGGTTCAGAGCCCCGGGGAACTTAGCCGCGCCTCATCCGGAGGGACTGCGCACACCTTTTCCCACGGGTGGCGGCGGCGCAGTTCGCCGGCGGCTTCGAAGACGTTGAGCGCCTGCTCATAGAGCGGCGGCGTGATTTCGATGCCGCCCGACCAGCAGCCCACGGCCTGGTAACTGCGGATCGAGGATGCCAGCACCTCCACCGGCAATCCGGGAAAGAAGCCCGCTTCCTTTTCGGCGACTTCTTCGGGCGCGGCCGATTGCGCCCATTCGCGCGCTTGCCGGAAAGCTGCCGTGAAGTTGCGGCAATCCTCGGTCTCGAAGAAGCTGCGCGAACAGCACAGGCTACTGAAGGCCACAGTCGGCATGGAAGCACCCACGGAAGCGACAACGTACCCGGCCCCTTCCGCTTCTAATTGATGCGAGAAAGGCGCTTGCAAATGGACGAAATCGGCATCGCCCTGTCGAAAGGAGCGCTGCATCTTCTCCGGTGTACCCGCATCGACGCTGCGGATCGCCTGCCACTCGGCGCCGTTCACACGGACTGCGTATTTCAACATCACCAACGGTTGCAAGCCATGGTCGGCGAGCAGCGACTTGCCTTCCAGTTTCTTCCAGGTGAAGGCCGCATCGGGAGCGCGCCCTACCAGGTAGAAACCATCGCGCTGGTTGATCTGCGCGAAGTGCACGGGCAGGTCCGGCTCGTCTGCATCGAGCGGACGCCAGCTGGAGGAGACGGCGGATTGCATGATATCCACCGCACCGCTGCGAATCAGATCACTCGACCGCTGACCTTTCTTGAGAATGCCGTATTCCGCGGCGAGTCCCTGCCGCTCCAGAAAGCCAGCCGCAATCGTTGCGATCAGCGGGCTGTAGAACGCGGAATGCCGTGAAACCGTGATGCGAAGCGCCACTGCCTAGTCAGCGGAAAATGCCAGCAGCACATTGCCCGAATTGGCGCCCGTCACGGCGTAGCCCGATCCGATGTAGACCATGCCGTTGACGATGGTCGCTCCGGGCGCGCTAATCGCGCCGCCGTGGGCCGGCACCTTGTTGACGGTCTCGAAGTCGTGCGCGGTGTCGTATTCCCACAGGATCTTGCCATCGGCGGTGGAGAGCGCGTGCAGCCTTCCGTCCGATCCGCCGACGAAGGCAACGCCGGGAATCAAGCTGGTGGCGGCGTTGTTGTTGACGCGCTTGCCCGGCTGAGCGAGCGGCGTGTACCATGCCTGCTTTCCCGTCGCCAGCGAGATCGCGACCATGCCGCCGCGCGTCAACCCGTAATAGAGGTTCTGCTGATCGGCCGCTCCGCCCCACACGATGCCGCCCAAGCGCGCGAAAAAGGCGTTGGGGCCGGTCGCGGTGGGATCCACGGGCGCGACGTTCGTCTTCCACACCACGGCGCCTTTGTTATCGGGATCGAGCGCGATCACATTGCCGTCCTTGGTGGCTGCGACCAGCAGGCGCTTGCCGTTTGGCAGTGTCTTGAGGATCGGGGAATTACCGATATCGAGATCGGGGCCGTTCACGGAAGGGCAATTGTCGGTTTTCGATGCGCCGTTGCATCCGCCCAGAAAGGCATCGTCTGCCTGCGCCTGGTAGACCCACAGCATTTTGCCCGTCTTCATATCGACGGCCATAATGGAGTCGGTGGTCTTGGGCGCCGGTTCGGTTTCGCCATCGCCGGTGCCGAAGTAAATGGCGTTGTGCGCCGGGTCAACCGTGGGAGCGTTCCAGACGGAGCCGCCGGCCGGTGCGTAGAGTTGCACGCCCTTGGAATTCTTCCGGGTGGGTTTCGGCTCGTCCATCACGAACGTCTTCCAGACGCGCTCGCCGTTGTTGGCGTCGAGCGCGACCACGCTGCCGCGCGACGTACAACAGGGATAATCGAGCGTCGCCGCCGTGAACTCTTCGGAGGACGATACCGGGACGTACACGTGGCCGTCATAGAACGTGGGAGCGGCGGTGATGCGCGCTACGAAATGCTCGTCGACCTTGGTGACCCACAGTTGGTGGCCATCCTGCGCGTCGAGCCCATAGACATTGGCGTGGGCATCGCCGAAGAACACGCCGTACTTCGTTGCGCCCTGTCCCCTGACGCGCCCGACACTCAGCGCGTTGCGCACGGCGCCTTTGGTTTGATACGACCAGTAAACGCAGCCGGTCTTGGCATCCAGCGAATAGATATAGCCGATATCGGTGCCTACGAAGACGCGTCCGGAAACTACAGTGGGCTGGCCGTAGGCGGATAAGCCGGTGGGATAACCAAATGCCCACTTGAGTTTCAAGCGCGGCACTTGTTCGGCGGTCAGCCCGGCATTCTTAGCCGATTGAAAGCGCGTGTTGCTCAGGTCCGCGCCCCAGCCGTTCCACGCCGGACCCGCCGCCGGATCGGCCAGAGGAGGATTCGAGGCGCAGTGGTTCGGCATGTCCTTGGCATCGCCCTGCTGCAGGCTGCCGAGCGGGCGGCCGCTCATAAAGGTGGCCACCATGCGCCGCTGGTCCTCGGACAAAGCATCGCCCTGTCCCTTCATCGGCCCGGTAGTCAGCGCGGCGTAGATCTTCTCGGGCGGCATCTCGCGGATGGCCGCGGGCGATGGCGCCCTTTCTACGTTCGGGTTG
>DATJAK010000244.1:0-4635 GCA_035516375.1 Bryobacteraceae bacterium | reverse complement strand
CGAGATCGCGGCTGACGCGGAACGCCTCGCCAACGCGCTGGAAACCCTATATGCCCCGCTGAGCCAATCGCTCGGCACATCGCTTCCGCGGCACACCACGGTGCTGCTGCCCAACCAGGGCATCACTCGCTATTTCGGAGGCTATGTCTCCCTGTTCCCACGGATGGCCACAATGCAGGCCATGCCGATGCAGGGCTTCTGGGGCACCAATGACTGGATCAACACGCTCACCGTGGAGGAAGGCCGGAACCTGGTGCAGATCGCCAAGATGAACCACGGATCGAGCCGGTTGATCAGCTTCCTGTTTGGGGAAGCGGGCCAGGCGGCGGTTCTCGGGTGGAACCTTCCGATGTGGTGGTTCAACGGCGACGCACGCGCAGCCGATACGGCGATGTTGCGAGGCGGGGTCGGCCAGTATGCGTCTTCGGAAATGGCGACGCGCGCGCTCCTGCTCTCGGGACAGAATTTCTCTTACCTCAAGGCTATGCATGGATCGTTCCGCGATGCGGTGCCCAACCAGGCCGAGTTGGGCGCGTTCCTGGTCAACCATGTGGACCGCACGTCCGGGCCGGAGTCGTGGGAAAAGGTGATGCAACGCGTGGCCAACCGCTCGTGGAACCCGCTTTCGCTGTCGCTGGCGATGAAGAAGGTGACCGGCCGGAGCGCCGACGCCAACTACAACGAAACCATGTCGCAGCTTGAAGAACACTGGACTTCCCAGGCGCAGGGCATGACGTTCAGCCAGCCCAAGGTTCTCAACCTGGCTCCCAAGATTTCTTTCACCGGCTATAACCGGCCTGTTTTCGAAAAGGACGGCGGCGTGCTCGCGCAGAAGACCGGGATGGACACGTACGCCGTGGAAGTGGTGCGCCTGCGGCCGGATGGGCACGAGCAGAAACTGTTCCACTACGCGCCGCTGGTGAACACCTCGAATCGCACCTCGGTGGTGAACGGCAAGGTGGTGTGGGACGAGTATGCGCCGGACGTGCGCTGGATTCGGGGCTATTCCGAGATCCTGATTCGCGACGTGGCCACGGGCCGCACGCGGCGGCTCACGCACAAGACGCGCTTCATGAACCCGGTGATTTCGCCGGACGGAACGCGGATCGCGGTGGTGGAGTTTCTGCCGAGCCGGCAAAGCTCGCTGGTGATCCTGGATTCCGGACCGGGGGCGGAACTGCGACGGCTGCCGTCTCCGGAGAACGACATGATTTATACGCCGGCCTGGTCGGAGGATGGCCGACGCGTGGTGATGGTGACGGCGAGCGGGAAAGGCCGCGCTCTGACGGTAGCCGACACGGAGGCCGGGACGTTTCAGGATGTCATCGCGCATTGCGACGAGGAACTGGCCAACCCGGTGTTTTACCGCGACTACATCCTGTACAAGTCGTCGCGCAGCGGGATGGTCAATATCTTCGCGGTGAACATTGCCAGCGGCTACCGGTATCGCGTGACTTCGGCCAAGTTCGGCGCCGACTTTCCGAGCGTTTCCGCGGACGGCGTTAAGCTGCTGTACAGCGATTACACGGCGCGCGGCTACAACGTGGCGGAGCTGCCGCTCGATCCATCCACGTGGACGCCCGTCGATGCGGCGGCGGCTTCGACGCTGGCGACGCCGCGCAACTACCACGACTACAGCGCCGAGATTCCCACAACGCAGTATCCCGTGCAGCCCTACCACCCAGGGTTTCACCTGTTCGATGTGCACTCGTGGGGCCCTACGTCGGGGCCGCCCGACTGGGGCTTCGGCCTGATGTCCAACGACAAGATGGGACTGATGGACTTCAACGCCTCGCTACTGTACAACAGCGAGGAACACAGAGCCGGTTTCCAGACGGGCTTCAGCTATAACCGTTTTTTTCCGGCGCTGGACTTCAATTTCAGCGACCGCAACCGCCAGCTCCGGTACGCTACCTACAACCAGAATTTCGAAGAGCGCACCGTTATGGGCGGGTTCCACATTCCGCTGAATTTCTCGCGCGGCTACTATCGCACGTTTCTGAGCGTGGGCGTGAACGTGGAGAACATCAGCCTGCAGGGTGGAAGCTTCGTGCCCGTCAACTACGGATTGAACTTCGCGCACATCCGGCAGGCGGCCGTGAAGGACCTGGCTCCTCCGTGGAGCCAGCGGCTGAATTTCAATTACAGCCAGACCGTTCGCGCGAGCAACTACACCGCCAACCGCCTGTCCGCCGATGGGCGGTTCGCTTTGCCGGGTTTCGTGCGGCATCACGCCATCGTTCTGGAGAGCGGGTACACGCGGAGCGACGGCAACTACTATTTCTTCCGCGATATCGGGTTCCCACGCGGGTATACGCCGTACACGGTTACGAAACTAACGAAGTTCTCCGGCAACTACAGCCTGCCGCTGCTTTATCCGGATTGGTCGCTATTCCGGTTTCTGTATATCAAACGCATCTCGGGCAACGCGTTTTATGACTATGGCAGGACGCCGGACAGGCTGTACCGGTCCACCGGAGCGGAGCTGATTTTCGACTTCCACATCTTGCACTTTCCCGGTTTCCGTATGGGAGTGCGGGATTCGTACCGCATCGATTTTCACAACAAGCGCATTCAGCCGTTCGTGGCGTTTGGGTGGTGAGGGAGCGCGAAGTAATTCACCGGGCCCAGAGGGCACCCCGACGCCGAGACGCCGAGGAAGCGACTGAAAAAGGGACTCGTCAGCAGAAATTGTGGGTGGACCCGGGTTCGGGCACCGGAGGCCGCGTCTCGACCCGAAGGCGAAGCTGATTGAGATCAGAGACACTATCGCACGCGCGCTGGTTCGCTTTTTGCAACTGCTGTCGCGTTCATAAGTCCCTCCGCACAACCCCGGCTATGGCCGCTGGAATCGCCGATCACGTGTGGGCCGTGCGCGGATTGCTAAAGGCTACGTGATTGGTAGTTTTCCATCATGACCGAGGCCGCAGTCGGTGAGTGATTTGGATCGCCGTGATCGGCGGCCTGGTTGTCGCTGTTGATGTCGGCCCGGTGGCTTTTGGAGTTGCCTGATAGGAGCATTATTGGTCTGGCAATTAGAAGGCAGGCGCGGCGGTGAGATCACAAAGGTCATTTATTGTGGTCGATGACCGGATGGGTATCGAGCCGGAACCAACTCGATGACGAGATCTGGCTGGCAGATCGGCCGCCCCTTAGCGAATCGCGATCCAACTGTGATGCCGTTTTGGGCCAATCTCATCATCGGCTTCTCGTCAACTCGGATGCCGTGCGCGTGGGCGTCCGAGTCGCCGCTGGGACCGGCCTGAATCGGCATGTTTCAAGTTATGTTGCTCGTTTGCTCGACATATCGATTTCTACGCAGTATTAGCGCAACGGCAGCGGCTAACCACCCCAATGCTTGAACCGCTCCCAGTGCTGTCACGGCATCGGGAAGTGTCAGCGTGAGCATATAAATCGCCCCAAGCGCGAAGAACAGAGTTGCCAGCGCGATGGCCGAGTAGCCAAAGAGCTTCGGGAGCACGTCAGACCCCCGAAGGATTATCCCAAGTGGTAGGAAGACGGCTGGCGCAGCAATCACAAAGTACAGGTGGTGAACAGCCGAGATCACCGCGAGACTGATGGGCCCCATCGCCGGCGGCTGCTGATGCAGAGCGCTGATGTAGAACGTGACTTCAATGAGGCTTACGGTCATCAGGCTCGTTGTGCCGAAGAATGTCATCCAGCCAGCCAGGCGATGTTCCGCACCCGCCATATGAACAAGGGAGAAAGCGAATAGCCCAATCAATGCGGGGCCAACGGCCTGCAACCAGGAGCCCCACAACACCTGAGCGTAGTTGTGCCGTGCGAACTCGAGCAGTTGGGCGTCGCTCCCCCCTGTAGGTGGGCCGCTATTGATCACGAATGATAGGCCAAGCAATAACACCCCACAGATTCCACTGATTCCAACGTTCACTTCGCGGACCGAATTGAATTATTCCTGGCGCTCCTGAGGCAGAGTCTTCCCCCGATGACGGGCGCGCTTCGCGAGCTCGAATACCTTGCCGGGCGGGGGACGGTTCGATCCAACCTCGAGACTGTTGTTCGAGGCGCGCTGGAGTCTATGCGTGAATTCGTGCCTCTTGCGGCGTCGCTCTTTGCTGAGCCGGAGCTTTTGCGTGCGCACCAGGAGGAGCTCCGAAAACACAACGAGGGTCCCCATCTCTCACTAGCCGCAGTGGAAGTCTACCTTCGGGCGGAGCAGCGGCTAGGCCGGGTGGATAAGCATGTGAACCCGAAAGTGGTTTACGCGCTTTTGTTCGGCGCCTGTTTACATCGCGTTTTCCTGGCCCACTTTCTGGGGCAATCGTTCGGTCCCTCAGATGAGATGTTTGTCAAAGACGTAGTCGGCGCTGCGTTCGCCGGTATGCGTCCGGCGCCGGGCGACGGCAATTCGAGCGATGAGTGAAATTTTAGCGAAGTCCGAGCGGAACTAGTGCATCGTCCCATTAGTTCTTTATAGAATCCTGCCGCCGCCCGCGGGACCGTTTGCGACGCGTTTTGCGAGGGTGAGTCGCCTGATACTGCTTCGTCGTTTCGATGATCGGCTGTAGTTGTTGGGGACCCTTGGTCCAGGTGAACGGACCACACGTGGCGTTGTAGCTGGCAAGGAACCGCTGGATCAGATCCTTCAGATCT
>DATJAK010000243.1:0-13568 GCA_035516375.1 Bryobacteraceae bacterium | reverse complement strand
CTGGCGCGTCTGAAGCGAAGTCCGCGAACTCCTGCACCTGCCGGACTTCGATCCTTCGTTGTTCGACGCCGGGCAGCGCGAGGCCCATTCAATGGCTTCTTCTTTCGACTTCACCTGAATCATCCAGTAGCCGCCGATTACCTCTTTGGCTTCCGCGAACGGGCCGTCTGTTACTTTGGGCTTTCCTCCCGCGAAAGAAACGCGCGCGCCCATCGAAGGAGGATGGAGGCCATCGAGCGCCAGCAACACGCCCGCTTTCTGGAGGGATTCGTTGTACTGCATCATGGCGGCCACGGCCTTTGGGTCTGGCATTGTGCCCGGTTTGGCTTTTTCATACCCCGCCGGGATCATCAGCATCATGAACCTCATGGTTATCTCCTCCTCTTCGATGGCCGATTTCGGCGGTTATGCTTTTCCTGGCACCGCATTCCCGGCTTCATAGACCTGCCGAATCTCGACCTCACCGTCGCCGGCGACTTCCAGGAAGCGTTTGGTATATTCGACCGCCTCCTGCTTCGAGCTCAGCTTGAGAATGGCGAAGCCGCCAACGATTTCCTTCGATTCAGTGAACGGACCGTCGGTCACGTTGTATTTGCCGCTGGAGCGCCGCACGCGCGCGCCCAGCGCGCTTGGCAGGCAGCCCTCCGTTGCCACCAGGATGCCGGACTGGAACGACTCCTCCACGAGTTTGTTCATCCTCGCCATTTCTTCCTGCGTGGGGGGCGTGACTTCGGGCTTGCTTGGTTTGTAGATGCATAAGAATTTCATCTTCATTTTCCTTTCTTCCGTTTGGTTGGGCCGGGCTGCCAATCTATGGCGGAACCGCGCCTCTGATGGTAGGTCGAAGGAGGATCCTCGGAAATCGACACAGCGGCCAAATTCTTTTTCCAGCCAGACGGGCCGCCGCCAGCAGTGCGATCGCCAGCAACAATAAGACCACCGGGTCGACCGGCAGCCGGTACCGAGGCTCGACGAGCGTTACATAATACGGCAGTGGAAATACCAGGGGCGCCGCGGCGATGGGAAGTGCGTAGTCGCTATGCGATCGCCACAGGGCCAAGATTCCCGCGAGTGCCCCAATCGCCGCGAGGAGATTGAACAACACGACGTATCGGAACCACAGGCTGCGGCTCCGCAGAAAGTCGCGTAGTGGAAAGGACGTGCCGCCTAACCAAACGGAGAGAAAGCGGCGACCGGTCAATGCCAGCACTCTTCCCGGGTTCTGCTCCGCGTATTCGAGGGCCAGAGATGTCTTCTCGCGCATGTAGGCGATCTCGCCCATTTCGATATACTTCTCCCGCTCGGCGGAGTTGAAGATGGGGTGCTGAGTCCCGAGAAAAACCGGCGTGGTCAGGGCATTGTTCCCCTGCCAGAGTTGCAGTCCCATCACCGAACGCAGGGGCACGAAGGCATGGAACACTTCGTAATTGCGGATCGTCCACGGGACGCAGCAAAGGACGGCCACGCCGGTAGTCACGGCAACTGGCCACGCCCAGCCGTATCCCCGCTTCCACTGACGGTACGCAATCCATCCCAGCCAGAAAGGAAGCAGCAGCGCAAATACGGCGTTCGTCATCAAGGTGAAGCCCCACAACAGACCATAGGCCCACCAGTTGCGTTTCGGCTGTGGGTTCGCTCCTAGCGACAGGGTGGCCCAGAGAAGAGTGGCCCCGAGCAATGCGTCCAGAGAAGCGTCCCACAAGCTTTCGAACGTCAGAAGATTGGCGTTCGGAAAAACGGCCCACAGCCAGGCGGCCAACGCGCCCAGGCGCGCACCACCGATGCGCCTGCCGGCAAAGTAAATCGGCACACACGCCAGTGTCGAAAAAAGGATGTTCAGCGCCACGGCGCCGAGATACGACTGGAAACGGTAGGCGCCGAAAAGTCGAATCACCCCGGCCAGCAGCACGGGATAGACGGGTGTCATCCACGCAGTCGGCCCTGTGGAAACGCGAAACGGCGAACTGAATCCTTTGCCGCTGGCGAGTGAATTGGCGATATTACCGGATTCGAAAAGGAAGGGAAGCACGGCCAGCGATTGGGGCGGCCTCTGGTGCACGTAATTGCGAGTCATCGTCACGCGCAATCCCAACGCGACGATCAGGATGAGCGCCAGAGAGGTGGCCGCGTTTCCGAGTTTTCGAATCACGCGCGAGGCTTAGTGCGAGGCCGGGCGATCGCCGTATCGAGTTATCGGGACCCCTTGGCGGAAGCGTCTTGCACACGGCCTGCGTTGAGGATATCGGTCATGGCGTAGTTGCCCTCCTGGCAGGCGTACTCGTAGATCTGATACTTCGCATCGCGGCTGAGGGGAATCGAAATCTTCCAGGGCCTGGTGAAGGTAGCAGGATCGTCGATCGTCACCTCGTAGTGGATCGTGTCCGCACTGATGCGCGTGAAGCGTTCGACCACATGCAGCTTTTCGCTGGGCGTGATGCCTTTGATGCGCCCACCCGCGGCGCTGGTGGAAATCTGGCTGCGGTTGTTGTAGTTGGTGGTATCCACCACGAGCGTGTTGCCTTCCCAATGGCCGCGCGAATCGCCGTCCCACAGGTGGATGGCGGCTGAGACGTGCGGGCGCCCGTCGATCGGGATGATGCGGGTGTTGTGGATCATCTCCGACTCGAGCACGACGTATCCGGGAATCTGCACGATCTGGTAGGCGTTGTTGTAGCCGGCTGGAAACATCGCGCCGGGCACGCCGCGCGTGATGCAGCGATCCCACAGGCTCATGTATTCGTACGAGTCGGCGTTGTGGGCCAGGTTGAACTCCCGCCGGGCTTCGGCTTCGGGCCGCACCGGAACCCGCCCGTCCGCAGGGTCGACCACCAGCGCGGTTTGCTTCGTCGACACGACCTTCGTCCCGGAGTCGAACCAGACTTGGTTGTAGCTGCCGACATCGCCTTCTTTGGGCGGTTTGTCGACCCGGCCTTCCGCGGCTTTTTCCTCCAGGGCCGCAGCCTCCTGGTCGGTGAGCACGGGTTTGCCCGCCAACTCGTTGGGCCGTTCGAAAGGCGTAATGGTCGCGTTGATCCAGACTCCCTGCAAATCAGGCTGGCCATCCACGGTTTTGCCTTGGACCCAGTGCTTGGCGGAAGACTGGCCGGCCAGAGGCAGCGTGCCGATCGCCGCCGCCAACAACAAAATGGTGAGGAACCGAAGGCTCATAGGTCTCCTTTATCGAATCATTTCAATTCCACTTGGATTTCGACGGCCGTATGGTCGCCGATGTTTTCCGTTTCGTGTTTGAGCGGATCCCGCCAGGCGACTTCACCGGGCCTGCGCGGATTGTCCACCACCCGGCCGTCGGCGAGTTTCATGGTGGTGTGCAACTCGGTGAGGTACACAACCACGTACGCGGGATGCTCATGCATGGGACTCTTGATGTGAGGTTCGAGAGTGGTGCGGAGGATGCGGACCCGGTCATTATCCAAATCCACGGTGTGATACTTGGGATCGAGTTTGACCGGGTCGAGCGCGACCGGCTTCGCGTGAATCCTGTCAGGCTTGAGCTCGATGACGACGACCTCGCTCGGCAGGTCGGAGACATTCTGTTCGCGGCGGCGCGAAGCTTCGAAATAGGCGGTTTCTCCTGCTTTATGGATCACTTCCCGCCTCTTGTCGTCGGGACCAATGAGTTTCTCATGCACATCGGTCAGATAGACTACGACGGACGGGGGCCTGCTGCGGACTGCGTCGCGCTCGCCCGGCGCCTGGTGGACCCGCAAAACGCGCACCCACTGGTTTTCCAATTCCGGTTTGAGCTCCGCGGCTGCCGCAATGTGGGCCAGGACTCCTAACCCCACGATCCATCCAAGGTGCCACGTTCTGCGCCGCATTGATATGATGATACGCCGTCAGCGGGCTTTCGCGGAGCGGGCTTAGGCGGCGCACACCTGTGAGGGCCCTTCACAGGATTGACCACCCAAATTCAACGATCTACAATAGATCGGGAAGCGGTGTGCCGTATGAAAGTGATGCGTCTTTCGATTTGCTGTATTTCCCTGCTTAGTCTGGCGGGCATCGGCTGGGTCCTGCTGGCTGACGACCAAGAGACGAAACCTGCGGCCTCGAAATCTTCCGCGGCGCCGCGTGAGACCATCTCCAAGCCGATCTCGGAAAGAGAAAAGAAGAAGCGCGAGGAGAAGCTCCGCAAAGAATTGGAGACGCCTTACAGAAAATGGATCAACGAAGACGTAGCGTACATCATCACGGACGAAGAACGGACTACTTTCAAGCGGCTACAGACCGACGATGAACGCGAGCAGTTTATTGAGCAGTTCTGGCTTCGGCGCGACCCCACTCCGGACACCGTAGAGAACGAGTTTAAAGAAGAGCACTACCGGCGGATCCAATACGCCAACGATCATTTCGCTTCCGGCATCCCGGGCTGGAAAACGGACCGCGGCCGCATCTATATTACGTTCGGACCACCCGACGAGCGCGATGAGCATCCGAGCGGCGGAACGTACGAACGGCCTCCCGAAGAAGGCGGCGGTGAGACGACCACGTACCCGTTCGAGGATTGGCGCTACCGCTATATCGACGGTATCGGCAACGACGTCAACATCGAATTCGTCGATCCGACCATGACCGGCGAATATCACATGACGATGGACCCTTCCGAGAAGGACGCCCTGACCTACGTGCCGGGCGCGGGCCTCAGCATGATGGAGCAGTTGGGACTGGCTGACAAGTCGCAGCGCTTCAACAACACCGACGGCACGCACCTGCCGACGCCAATGGGCGGTCCAACCGCGGCGACTAACGAGTTCGATCGCCTGGATCGGTTCGTCAAGCTGCAAAAGCCGCCGGCGGTCAAGTTCAAGGATCTCGAGGCCGCCGTCACCTCGCATATCTCGTTCAACATCCTGCCCATGAAGGCGCAAGCCGATTTTTTCCCGGTGACCGACGCCTCCGTACTCACCAATGTCACGCTGCAGTTCGAAAACAAGGATTTGCAGTTCCAATCCAAGGAAGGCGTGCAGAAGGCGGTAGTGAACATCTACGGCCGAATCACCACCATGACACGGCGCGTGGTGAATGTTTTCGAGGATACGGTAACGGTGGACGCGCCAAACGAGATGCTGGCCGCCTATGCCGCGCGCAAGTCGATTTATCAGAAAACCATTCCATTGCCTCCGGGCACCTATCGGCTGAACGTGGTGGCCAAGGACATTGTGAGCGGCAACCTGAATAACTACGAGGTCGCGCTCACTGTACCGCATCTCGATCCGGATAAGCTGGCGTCCAGTACCTTAGTCCTAGCCGATTTAATCGAAAAGGTTCCCACCAAGAGCATCGGAACCGGGCCGTTCGTAATCGGATCTTCCAAGGTTCGGCCTCGCTTGGGAGACACGTTCAAGCAAGACGAGAAGATGGGGATCTATTTGAAGTTGTACAACTTCGAAGGTGATGAAAAAACCCACAAGCCGATTGGACAAGTTGATTATGAGGTCATCAAAAACGGTTCGAGCGAAGCGGTACTAAACTTCTCCGAGGACATCGCCCAGATTCCGGGAGCTTCGGCGAGCCAGGTGACGATCGAGAAGATCCTGCCCCTGAAAAGTCTGGCGCCGGGTCAGTACACAATCAAGGTGAAAGTTACCGATAAAAATCGTAATCAGGTAGTGACCCCCTCGGCCCAATTTACGGTAACCTAACTGTAGCGGGCGAGTTTCCGTTTGCCAGCAGTGAGCGTTGATGTTTAGCGCGAAGACGCATATATCGGTATCGGCTTTGGCGATAGGCGTAGCGGGGTTGGTATGCCTGCTGAGTCCGGTTGCCGCGCGCGCCGCCGAGCCGGTCAAACTTTCGGGCGCCATCGGCGGTGTGGTGACCAATACGTCGGGCAACCCGCAAATGGGCGCTGCCGTTGTCTTATACAATCGGCAAGACCGCGTGTTCCAAAAGGTACTTACGGATGAGCGCGGCGAATTCCGTTTTCTGGCGCTGTTTCCCGATTTGTACACCGTTCGTGTGAATCTGGCCACCTTCGTCCCTGCGGTGAAGAAGGACATTCTGGTCCAGCCAGGCATGCGCAGCGTCTTAAACGTCAGTCTGAGCTCCCTGTTCAGTTCGATTCAGATTCTCTATCCGACCGTCGAGAGCGGCACCTTGATGACGGACGATTGGAAGTGGATCCTGCGCAGCGCATCGGCCACGCGGCCGGTGATGCGATTTAAAGACGAGCCGGTTGCGAAAGATTTGAGCCAAGAAGCCTCCGTTTTCTCTGATACCCGCGGTGTAGTGCAACTGTCGGCCGGCGACCCGATGATGAACGGCATCGGCAGCCAGGTCGACATGGGGACTGCGTTCGCATTGGCCACTTCCGTTTTCGGAAGCAACTTGCTGGCAGTGAGCGGCAACTTGGGCTACGGCGCGCAGACGGGGGTTCCGGCGGCCGCGATCCGCACCTCCTACAGCCGTGCCGGAGGTGGTCCCGAAGTGTCCGTCACCATGCGCCAGCTGTTGCTGCCCGACCACTTCATGACGGCCAGCGGCGCCGGCATTCCGATGTTGCGCTCGGTCTCGGCCAGCGTGGACGACCACACGCAACTTTCCGACAATCTCTCGGTACGCTACGGCTTCACTCTCGATACGGTTTCCTTCGGCGATCGTTTGAACACGTTCAGCCCGTACGCGCGCGTGGCTTATACCACTGACGACGGCGCCGAATTATCGCTCGCGTACACTTCCGGAAATGCGCGGCCGGATTTGGCCGACGATACGGCGGACTCCGAGCTGCAGCGCGATCTCAACAACGTGGGACTGTTCCCGCGCCTCTCTTTACTAAATGGACGGGCGAGAATTCAACAAGGCGATGAGCTCGAGTTAACGTACGCGCGCAAGGTCGGCTCGCGCCGGTTCGAGGTCTCAGCTTACCGGGAATCGGTTTCGAACGCCGCGCTCTCGATCATCGCCCCGGAGAGCATGTATGCCAATGGCGGCCTGCTTCCCGACCTGTTCACCGGCAACGGAATTTTCAACGCCGGCGACTACCGGAGTTCGGGCTATTCCGGATCCGTCACGCAGAATGTGGGCGACCGTTTGAGCGCCACGTTGATGTACGGAACCATGAGTGGGCTGACCGCCGCTGCTGGAGAACTAACCACCACCGATCCCGATGAATTACGCTCGTTGATTCGGGCCGGACGAACGCAGGCGGCGACTGCCCGAATCTCAGCCACTTCGCCGTGGACGGGCACGCACCTGGTGGCCAACTATCAATGGACCGGCGACAATCGAATGGTTCTACCGGGGCGGCTCTATAGCACCGATGAGATGCGGCCGTTGCCGGGATTAAATGTGTACGTCCGCCAGCCGATTCCCGGGTGGTCGGTTCTGCCCTGGCGCATGGAAGCCACCGCCGCTCTGAGCAACTTGTTGGCCCAGGGTTACCTGCCGCTAAACGCAGGTACCCAGCAGGTTGTATTGGTGCAGAATCCCCGCAGTTTCCGCGGCGGCCTCAGCTTCATCTTCTAACTGTCCCACCGGGACTCCCTCAGAACTCCCAAGCCCACGCCTCTTGGTGTAATATGGCCGTCTAACCAGGAGGATTCATGACTCGACGCTGGAGTGTGTGGAGCGGGGCATTCGCTATACTGGCCGGTTTCGGCCTGCTGGCTTCGTGGGCGTTGCTGGGAGCGCAGGACGAAGGCGTGCCCAAGTTCAAGTTCGACCCCGACTGGCCCAAGCCGCTGCCGAACAAATGGAAAATGGGTGGCGTTACGGGCCTGGCCGTGGACCGGGACGACAACGTCTGGGTCTTGGACCGCCCCAACGATCTGACCGACATCGAGCTCGAAGCCGAGTTGAATCCTCCGCTCGCCGATTGCTGCGTGCGGCCTCCGGCGATGATCCACTTCGACAAGGCCGGCAACGTGATCGGTTCCTTCGATGCCCCGCAAGGCCACGGCATGGCCGTCGATAGCAAGGGGTTCATTTACATTGGACAGGACACGGTTCGCAAATACGATCCGCAAAGCGGCAAAGTAGTGGGCGAAGTGCCGCGCACGCCGGAGCGGCAGCCCGGCGCCGGAGGCGGTGATGGCGGCCCTTCCACGGTAGCTCACGTCCTTGGCCGTGGCGGCTCGGGGCCGGTTGCCGGATTTCTGACGCCGCCCGCCGGGCGACCCCAACCGGATACGGCCTCGATCGCCGCTCGAAACGCATCGATTGCGGCCTTTCGCTTGAAGTATCCGCCCACGACGCCGATGATCGTCGGCGGGATTGAAGAGATCCGGCTGGATGAGCCGGCGCACGAACTGTATTGCGCCGACAATTACCTGGGCGGCCGCGTGATGGTTTTTGATCTCGACACGCTGCAGTTCAAACGAGGCTGGGGCGCCTACGGCCACAAACTATCGGAAATTACCACCAACGATGCGGACCGCGCCTACACGCCAGGCGGGCCCATGCCCAAGGAGTTCCGCGGCCACCTGACGCTGAACATTTCCCACGACGGCTTGGTTTACGCCGCCGATCGCAATGCCAACCGCATTCACGTCACCACCAAGGAAGGCAAATTCGTGAAGGAGTTTATCCTGGCCCCGACGACCGGTGTGGGCGGTTCCACCGGCGGCGTGATGTTCTCGCCGGACAAAGGCCAGCGCCTCCTTTATATTTCCGATCTCACGAATAACCATATCTGGTTCCTCAACCGCGAAGACGGCCACGTGATCGGCAAGATGGGCACCATGGGTGAAAACGGCGGCCAGTTCTTCGGCCTGCACATGATCGCCGTGGACTCCAAGGGCACCATCTACACGGGCGAGGTATTCCAAGGGGAGCGCGTGCAGCGGTTCTTGCCGGCGAAGTGAGTAGGGCAGACGATCGGTTTGTGTCGTCTGCCAAGTGCCAGACCGCAAACTGCGACGGTCTAGCCCACGTTACCGCCGCGGGGGCGGTGCCGACTTCAAGTCCGCCTGTGATTCCGCTTCGCTCTTGGTGGGCACGACCTTGTCAGGATCGATCCGCACCATCATGTAGGTGATGTGATCGGGAACCTCTGTGAACAGGTGTCCCGTGCCAGCGGGAATGATGATCATGTCACCGGCTTTGAGGCGCGTTGTCACAGGCTGGCGGATGGCGTCGGCGTTGTATCCGGGCCCGTTTTGCAGGCGGACGGTCCGCTCGTCAGCCGGTCTCTTCACCGGGTTCACCAGATCCGGGCCAGTCAGCAGTGTGCCTTCGCCATCGATCACGTGGTAGACCTCGCTGACCTGCTCGTGCTCCGCGACCGCGCCTTTGCGGTTGGGATCGGCAACGAGCTTGCCTCGCGTCACAATGGCGATGCCGACCTGGATCTTTCCGACATCGACGGACCGCACCTGCTGGTCGAGGATCTGATACTTGATGGCTTTCGCCGTATACGTATCCAGCTCCGAAACCGGAATATACGTGGCCGAACAATGGTGGCAGGTAGGATTCGGTCCTCCGCTTTGGGCCATGAGGGCCAATATCGCAACGGCGGTGCCGGCGATGATCTTCGCCGGAGTACTTAGGTGAGTGGGCATGTGCGCTCCTGTTCGGAGCGATTATACAACCCGCGGTTGCTCCGCTCCTTACAGCCGCACGAGGCCAAGACTGATCTTGATCGCCTCATCCACTCTCTGCATTGTGGTGGCATCGAGCATGCCGAGACGCTTTTGCAGATATTTGCGGTCCACCGAGCGAATGTGATTCAGGATGACTGCGGATGGTTGGTTCAGACCTGTCCGGGGGCCCGGTGCGATCGGAACCTCTCGAGGATGCGGCGGGCTGGCGAATTGAGAACTGATGGCTGCCACGATCGTGATCGGGCTGTATCGGTTTGAGATGTCGTTCTGAACGATGAGGGCCGGTCGCGTCTTCCGAATTTGGTGGCTGGCTGTAGGGTCGAACGCGACCAGGTAAATCTCGCCGCGGCGGGGGAAAGTCATGTGTGCCGGGACTGTAGCGGTTCCTTTGCTCGCTTCGGCGCCGGCCCTTCCGCCCTCTGCAGCGCTTCTTCTTCCAGTGGAAACCACTCCGCGGCCATTTCTAGGTCGCGATCGGCGTTCGCAAGCGCCTCCTGTTTGAGGCGCTGGCGGAGATTTGCCTTACCTTCCAGCTCGACCAGTTGCCGAACGGCGCGGTCGATGAATCGGCTCCGGGTTCCTTTCGTCGTCACGCGATTCAGAATGGAGACTGTCTTGTCCGGCAAGATGATGTTGATGCGCTTGCTCATGAGAGCCAGAGTACACACGCGACGTGTGTATTTCAAGCACGAATGAACGTCCGAATTTTACCGCTTATACGATTTGCACCGTCATTTCAGACCGTACTCGCGCATTTTTTCATAGAGAAGGCGTCTCTGGATGCCGAGCAGTCCCGCGGCCTTCAGCTTGCTTCCTTCGGCTTCGGCGAGTGGCGCTCCGAATGCTCGGGCGGCTAGCGGCGCCGTTTCAGACTCGCTACGGGCACCAGGCGAGCCGAATTCAGAATGAACGCCATCTCCGAGGAAACGTGAACAACGGCAGCCAGAAGCGGCGTGAGGATTCCGATAGCCGCCAGCACGACGCCCAGCGCGTCCACGATCAGCGTCCCGGAAAAGTTAAACAGGATAATCCCTCGGCAGCGCCGGGCCGTTCTGAGCAGTTCCGCGCAGTCAACCAGGTCGTTTCCCAGCAAGAGTACGCCCGCAGTGTGACGGGCCAAATCGGTGCCCGAACCCATCGCGATCCCTACCGTTGCTTCAGCAAGGGCTGGCGCATCATTGATTCCATCCCCGATCATAGCCACCTGCTTACCGGAATCGATCAACTGCCGCACTCTTTCCAACTTTTGTTCCGGCAACATCTCCGCACCGAATTCCCTAACGCCCAACTGCCGGGCTATCTTCTGCGCAATCGGGCCGCGGTCTCCTGTCAGTAACATCGCTTCCATTCCCATATCGCGGATGCGCGCCACTGCCTCCACCGCTTCAGGCCTCAGAACATCTTCTGTCCGCAACGCGCCGGCTAAGCGACCGCGATAGGCCACCAGCACGTTACCTGCTCCCTCCGGCAAACTGCCAAGCTGCGACTCCAATTCTTTGATGCCACTTAATAGGGCGGAATTTCCAACCAGAATATCTCCCCCTTCCCATAGTGCGCGGACGCCTTTGCCCGGCAGGTACTCAAACGTTTCGGGCTCGGTGACCGGCACCTTCAAGCGGGCCGCCTCCTTTAAGATGGCCCTGGCGAGTGGATGTTCTGACGGTCCTTCGGCGATGGCGGCCAGTTGCACGACTGTGGCCACTTCGATGCCTGCGCAAGGCATGACTGTTACTACGTGTGGCTCTCCGAAGGTGAGAGTGCCGGTTTTGTCCAGCACCACAGTGTCGATCGTGCCGAGCGCTTGCATATGGCGCCCCCCCTTGACGATGGCGCCCCCTTGCGCGGCCCTCCCGATGGCTCCCAACACCGCCAGTGGCGTGCCGGCGGCGACACCGCATGCGCCAGCCACAATGATTACCGCAATGGTGGAGCGAATGTTGTGGCTGACGCCGAACGTGATGAGTGCGGAGGCCAGTGCAAAGTAAACCAGCCAGCCGGCCAGGCGGTCGGCCAGCTTCTGGATGGGCGCCCGGGAGTGTTCCGCTTTCTCCACCGCCAGGATTATCCTTCCGAAAATCGTGTCCCGTCCCAGCCTTTCCGTTCGCACTTCGAGCATTCCCGAATGGTTGGTGGTGCCGGCGAAAACAGCCGCGCCCACCACTTTCTCAACGGGCTTGGATTCCCCAGTGACGGTGGCTTGATCGACAGTGGAATGCCCGAGTACGACGACGCCGTCAACCGGGACCTCCGCCGCTGGCCGGATGACGACGACCTCGCCTATCTGTAATTCCTCGATCCCGACCTCTTGTAATTCGCCATTGCGCCGCACCAGCGCTTTTCTCGGTAATAAAGTCAGCAGGTTGTGAATTGCTTTGCGTCCGCGTTCGAGAGTCAGGTCCTCCAAGATTTCCGCACCCAGGACGAAGAACAGAATGAACAAGGCAGTGGTGAATTCCCGAATTGCCAGTGCTGCAATCAGGGCGATGGTCATGGAGAGTTCCATGGTCATGCGGCGAGCGACCAGGTTCTCGATGGCTTCGCGAAAGACTGAGTAGCCTCCGCCGAGCACAGCGGTGACGGCCAACAGGTCGATGCCATTGATCCGCGGAACAATTCCTGCCCAACTGACGGCAGCAGCGATTCCGACTAGGGCAAAGGTGAATAGATCGATACGCCTGGCGTGACTGTGGTCTGCAACCGGCGGACCGTCTTCTAGAATTGCGGGCTTTGGTCTCGGATTGGAATGGTTTGCAGCGATCCCCATGGATTCCCTCATGCCGGAACTGTGTCCGCCCGCCTGATTATCGCCGAACTACACTCGCGTCGCAGCAATAATCGCACGGGCGGGCGCGAAACGTTACCGGGCGGGCGCGGCGCGGAGCGGAGGGGGGCGGAAGATAAGTCCGCCTGCTGCTCAATCTTGCCCGTTCGTGACTAGTTGTGGATCAGTCGTCATTTTGTATGGTGGTCTCGGGAACGGATTGGCGTAAAACCTTATAGAGGTGGATTCTCGACCGATAACAACGCTGATCGTAGATGATGAGCCGGTTGCACGGCGTCTCCTGCGCGAGGGACTGGAACCCCTGTCCGAAATCGCGATTATCGGCGAGGCGGCGGATGGCAAGGAAGCCTTACAGCAAATCGGAAAACTCCAGCCCGACTTGATCTTTCTCGACCTCCAGATGCCAGTGATGAGCGGGTTCGAGGTCGTCCGCAGTCTCGGCGGCACGTCTTTGCCAATTGTCGTCATCGTGACTGCGTTCGACCAACATGCCATTCAGGCGTTTGAGGCTGGCGCCATCGACTACCTTTTGAAGCCAGTCGCCGAAGCACGTTTGTTAAAAGCAGTCGAGCGAGCGAAGGGTCTTTTGAGCAAGCCCGGAGAAGTTGCCGACCAAGTCGCCAGGATAGCGGCAGTGAGCACGCCCTCCAATCCGGTCAAAGGCCGCAAAGTCGTGGGGCGCAGTGGAGCAGACTATGTCCTCTTGGATGCGGATGAAGTGCTCGCCTTCCAGGCGGAGCGGGAATTGGTTTGGATTATCACCGCGAGGCAACGACTCCTGGCAACGCAGTCCCTCCGCGCGATCGAGCAGCGTCTCGCCGAGCCTCAATTCCAGCGGGTACATCGCAACGCCATCGTAAACGTGAATCAGGTCCGCAAGATGAGCGCGTTGAGCAGCCAGCGTTGGTGCATCACGCTCAGCAACTCCCTGCAAATCGTTGTAAGCAAGCGGCAAGCCCACAAAATCCGGCAGATCCTGCAGTGGTAAGCTGCCCTTTTAGGCACGAAGCCGTTCACGAGCCTATTTTGGCCGCTCGTGCGAATTCCAGCCCGATCGCGAGATTAGGCTAGGGCGACTCGCTCCGTTCTTCCAATACTAACCAGCATGAAGAGAACTCTCGCTCTGTGTGCCCTCGGTCTGCTGTTCGCCGTCATAACCCGTCCGGTGTTCGGCCAGTCGCAAGGAAACGCCGGCACGGTCAAGGGTAGTATCTTAGACCCCTCGG
>DATJAK010000242.1:0-110129 GCA_035516375.1 Bryobacteraceae bacterium | reverse complement strand
ATGGGCAGTCCCAGGTAGTCGCCAATGTCGGGGCCGGGGATGCGCTCGGGCTGGTCCTCATGAAACCGGGGCGCCCATTCGCCGGAAGGATCCAGTTGCGCGAATGCCGGCGCACTCACCAGGAGTACGAGAAGCATAATTTTGCTGAATGACATGAGAAACCTCGAATTACCCGCTACCGCGCTACCGAGCCGCGACCAGAGGGAGCGGTAGTGACGATCGCGAGCCACGCTAGTGTATTCCTTCACGCCGGTACGTCGCCGGCGAAACCCCCACTTGCCGGACAAACCAGTTGGACAGGTGGCTCTGCGAGGAGAAACCCGCCGAAAGCGCCACTTCCACAATCGGCGCGTCCGTGCCGCGAAGCAGTTCCTTAGCGCGCTCCAAGCGACGTGCCAGCACGTACTGGTGCGGCGATTGCCCGATCGCGGCCTTGAACGCGCGCGCCAGATATAGCGGACTGACCTTCACTTCCGCGGCCATAGCATCCAGGCTGAGATCGCCTTCCAGGTGGGCTTCGATGAATTCCAGCAGCCGCCGCATGCGCCAGCCCGAAATCTTCTGCACCGCGGCCGGAGGGACCGAGCGCGACCGCGAGGAGTGCCGCCGCGCCAGATGCACCGCCATCATCTGCGCCAGAGTATCCACATACAGCCCGTCCTCAGCCGTGCCGTCGCGCAATGCCGTGGTAATCGCAATGGCCAATTGTTCGAGCAGGGGATCGAGAATCGCAAAGCGCGGCACGATCTCCGCCCTGGCCGGATCGCCGCCGTACATCTCCGCGACCGCGGATTCGTAGATCGACTGGCGCAGGTAAACCTGCAGGATCTCCGGGTGACCGTTGTGCCGCCAACTGGTAGTGGCCGCACCAGGAGTGAGGCAGATGCGCCGCGGCCCAATCAATGCCGATTCTTCGAGAGCCCCTTCAATCTTACGCGTCACTTCGGTGGGCCGAGTCAGATGATAAATCAGCGAAGGATTGTTGATCGCGGGTTCGGTCGCTTGAAAGGGAGCCTCTTCCATGATGGCGGCGTATAACGACCGCCAGCCGATTTCGGGACTGTGCGCCAGCAAACGGTTGCCTGGCCGGAGTACGCGTCCATGCGTCTCTCGTACTGCGAAAACAGGAATATCCAGCGGCATGGCTGACGCCTCCAGTGCGATGTAGTCGTATTATATGCCTGTCGGAGAGGGTGGTGGGTCAGACGGGTCACCGGCCGTGATCCTGTCTAGTCCCTTCCGAAACACCGCTCCCTATGGTCGCGGCCCGGTAGGTGCAATGGCGCTGACCCAAAACCGAGTCGCGACCATAGGGAGCGGTGCTGTTGCCCGTGCAGTCAGCACCTCGCCAACACCGTCGCGATCCCCTGTCCCACCCCAATGCACATCGTACACAGCGCGTAGCGCGCGCCGGTCTTCTCCAACTGGTAACAGGCCGTTGTCACCAGCCGCGCGCCGCTGGCTCCCAGTGGATGGCCGATTGCAATCGCGCCCCCGTTTGGATTCACGTGTTCGGCATCATCAGGCAAGCCAAGCTCGCGAGTCACGGCGAGTGCCTGCGCCGCGAACGCTTCGTTGAGCTCGATCACTTCAATCGACGAGAGTGAAACGCCGGCCTTCGCCAGCACCTTGCGTGTGGCGGGGGCCGGCGCGAATCCCATGATGCGCGGCGCCACCCCGGCTACTGCCGTGGCGAGCACCCGCGCCCGGGGCTTAAGCCCATACTTCTTCGCCGCCGCTTCCGACGCTAGCAGCAGAGCACAGGAGCCGTCATTCACTCCCGATGCATTGCCCGCCGTGACCGTCCCGTTCGGCTTGACCACCGGCTTCAGCTTGGCCAGATCTTCGAGCGTCGAATCCGGGCGCGGGTGCTCGTCGATCGCGAATTTCTTGGGATCGCCTTTCTTCTGCGGGATCGAAACTGGGATTACCTCGCACTGGAAAAATCCACCGGCTTGCGCCTTCGCCCATCGCTGCTGCGTCCGGAACGCGAAAGCATCCTGATCGGCGCGAGATACGTGGAAATCCTCGGCAACGTTCTCGGCGGTTTCGGGCATCGAGTCCGTGCCGTACTTGCTCTTCATCAGCGGATTGACGAAACGCCAGCCGATGGTGGTATCGAAGATCTCGGCTGTGCGGCTGAACGCGGTGTCGGCCTTGCCCATCACAAAAGGCGCGCGCGACATGCTCTCCACACCGCCGGCAATTACCAGGTCGGCCTCGCCGGATTTGATCGCCCGCGCGGCAATTCCCACGGCATCCATGCTCGATCCGCACAGGCGGTTGACGGTGTTGCCCGTCACTTCTTTCGGCAGGCCAGCCAACAGCAGGGCCATGCGCGCCACATTGCGGTTGTCCTCGCCCGCCTGGTTCGCGCAGCCGAAGATCACGTCGTCCAAGGCGCCCCAGTCCATGCCGGGGTTCCGCTCCATCAGCGCGCGGATGGGAATTGCCGCCAGGTCGTCGGTGCGTATGGTCGCCAGGCTTCCGCCATAGCGCCCAAAAGGCGTACGAAGAGCATCGCAGATAAATGCATCGTTCATAGGTTCGAGACTTCTATTGTAAGTCGTGGGGCAGACGATCATTTTCCCTCGTCTGCCGGCCCCACCCCTATGGCAGCGGCTTCAACTCGGGTTTCGCGCCGCCAGCCAAAGGGTACCGGTCGACATTCAGGGCCATCGACACCAGCGAATAGTAGCCCATCGCGCCAATCAGATCGACCACGCCGCGCTCGCCCACCAAGTTTACGGCGGCCTGGAACGTCCCATCGCTCACTTGTTTGGTGGCAAGCAGCTCCTGGCAGAAATTGTAAACCGCTTCTTCATCCGGCTGCATGCCGGTAGGCCGCTTGCCGTTCGCGATCGCTTCGATGATCGTTGCGCTGACCCCCGCCTGGGCCGCGTTGCGGCGATGAGCGGTCCACTCGAATTGCGCGCCCCAGTAACGCGCCGTCGTGATGATGGCTAGCTCATTGAGCTTGCGGGGCAGGGAACTATGAAAGCGGATTTGCGCGCCGAGCTGTTGGGCCGCATCGCCCATCTCGGGGCTCCGCAGGAACACGTTGAACGGCCCTTCAGTCGAGCCGCGCCGCTCGCCCGCCAGCAAGTGATCGATCATGGTCTTCTGCTGTGGATTCAGTTCGTCATACGTGAGCGGCTTAAACCGATCGCCCCGCAGGTTCAGGTTAGGCGCCGCCAGTGCCAGCGCTACGACTAAGCCAAGGCCGGCGGTGACTGCCGAAAGGAAATGAATATTCATTCTGTCGATCCCTTTCTGAGGTTAACCAGTTTATCCCGTCTGCGCCGCGTATGTTATGTTTGGGCAAGACGGGTTGCTCAGGATGCGGTGGGTTGCTCTGATCGGGGTGAGTCTCGGCTGCATTACAGTGCTGGCGGCATCGGATTGGACTGTCGCCCGCAGCCCGCATTCCGAAATCTATTCGCAAGCCGGGGAAGAAAATGCCCGCTCCATGGCGCTTCTCTCGGAACGGTTGTACAGCTTCTTTTCGCCGCTGATCGGGCCGGAGCCGGGTAATCGCCCGCCGCTACGGGTGGTCGTCTTCCGTTCCCCGGCCGACTATGCGCCGTACCGTTTGCGCCCCTCCGCCGACGCGTATTACATGGGAAACGAGCTGGCTGACTACATCGTCATGCCGGCCACGGGGCCGTCCGAATTTCTTACGGTGGCCCACGAATACTGGCACGCCGTAGCAAGGAGTGCCGGTCTGCGCTTGCCGCTCTGGCTGGAAGAAGGCATGGCCGAGTTCTTTTCCAACTTCCGTTTGGATGAACGGGACCGCGAGGGAACGGCCAAGTTGGCCGCTCGCTTCGAGACACTGCACCGTCATCCCTGGATGCCGCTCAGCGCCTTGCTGGCGCTGCCCAAAGATTCGCCCCTGCGCAGCGATCGCGAAGCGGCTTCCGTGTTTTACGCGCAGAGTTGGGCTCTTACCGAAATGCTCCTGGCCGATTCCGTCTACAGCCCGCGGTTCCCTGAGTTTCTGACTGCCATCTCCTTCGGGACGCCGTCCGAAGGCGCGCTGGTTTCCGTGTACGCCAAGCCGCTTAAGACGCTCGACGCCGATCTGCGGGCCTGGGTCGAAAGACCGAGAGTTGCTCCCGCGATACTTCCCCCGGCCGAGCCGGAAAGCGCGATCGAAATCGCCGAGGCCTCACCGCTGGCTTCGGGAATGGTGCTTGCGGATGTGCTCGCAACCGCCGGAAAGCTTGATCGTGCCGAAGCGCTCTACCGCCAGCTGGGCGAGCGGGCGCCAGACGACGGCAATGTCACCGTTTCCCTCGCTCGGATCGCGCTCAAAAGAGGAAACGACGAGTCCGCGCGGCGGTTATTCGAGCGCGCGGTCGAGCAGGGCATCGTGGACGACGATGTCTTCTACAACTTGGCCCTGTTCGAGAACAATGCGGGTGAGCATGAGTCAGCTCTGGCGCATCTCCGGGCCATCCGCCAAATTGCGCCCGCGCGCCAGTTCGCCTATTGGGCTGCTGTAGCGTATGCCGCCAATCAACTCGGTAAGCGTGACGAGGCAAACCAGGCAGCGGACCGTGCCTTGGCCTGCGCCACCGATGAAGCCGATCGCGCCCATGCCGTCGAACTTCGCATGATCGCCCAGACCGACGTCGTGGTCCAATTCACGCGAGATGCGAACGGGCAGGTGCACTTAGTGAGCCGGCGCGTGCCGCATGGCTTGCCCGATTGGAATCCCTTCATCGAGCCAGGTGATCAAGTCCGCCGCGCCGAGGGTAAGCTGCGTGCCATCGATTGCGATCGGGAGATGGCATTCCGGGTGGAGACTCCCGCGGGCCTCTTACGGCTCACCATTCCCGATCCCAAGCATGTCCAGGTGCGCAATGCTCCATCCGAATACACTTGTGGACCGCAACCGGCGAGTGAGGTGTCCGTTGTCTACGCCGCCTCGGGACCGGTTAGCGGCGTGCTCCGTGGCATCGAGTTTCGTCCGCACTAATCGTCACAACACCGCGCAGGCTTCTTCAAACGCCAGCCGCGGCCCTCGCGGCCGCATCTTCGAGCCATCGCCGTATCCCAGGTTGCACAGAAAATTCGCTTTCCATTTGCCGTCGGGAAAAAACTCCTGGTTCACCTTCTCGGGACTGAAGCCCGACATCGGCCCGCAATCCAAGCCCAAAGCCCGCGCCGCCAATATCAGGTACCCACCCTGCAACGTGCCGTTGCGAAAAGCCGTCTCCTCTATCAGGGCCGTCTTTCCCGCAAACTGGTTGCGAAGATCGCTGCCCGGTATCAGCTTGGGAAACTGCTCCTACTTCGTTTATCAAGGATTTGGCGCGTTATGGCGTTCACCAAGTGCCATAGAGTTCCCGGAGTTTCCAGGGTTTGTGTGCGAATGGAATCACAACGGAATCCAGTTCCTAGCACCGACGAACCCGACATAGCGCCACCCTATGTTTTGAGCTATTGTAGCGTCATGACATAACTCCGGATTTTTCCTGCGATACGCTGCGTGTCCGCCAATAGACGCTGCTTGTCGTCCTGCGTCCAGGACTCAAGGTTATGGATAGCTCTAATCAGCGGCTTCAAAGCATCAGGATCATCAATACTGGCGTACACACTAAAGAACCTTTCGATGACGCGCCGACGCCCGAGCTTTTGGTCTATTGACCGCAGGCCACGGTGGATTGCGTTTCGGGCATTCCTTTGATGCGCAAGGCGGGCAACGTATAGAAGCTGATCGAGAATCGCAGTCAGGATGACCTCCTCCGAGGTGTGGGCGACAATGTTGGCGGCCGCTGCTGCAGCAGCTCCGGCTGTTCCGTCAGTCGAGACTACAGCGCGTTTCAGAAGCACGAACGCACGATCAGCAGCATATCTTGCAACCAGTTTCACCAGCACGAGAAATTCTACCTGGCATTTCTCATCTGGAAAGGCAGCGAGAATGTCCTCGGTGAAGTGGTCCTCCAACAATGGTATGAGCTGCGACCGTTGGTTCTCGGGCCAGAGCCGCAATCCCTCGACGAGTTTCGCAAACAACCCATCATCCGTGTTAGACACTGCTGCCTTGATGAATACCGGAACATACTTAAGGCTGACCTCCGGCTGCTCCGCTGCGCAGTCTCTGAGAGAATAAGCGACACTTGCCCACACATCACGATGACGCTTCTTTGCAAACTCGTCAATAATCCGCGTTGCTACTGACGGTGCAACACAGGCGATCGCACCAGCCCTCTCAGCAATAGCCCTCTGGCAGTTGACGTCGGCGCTGATGAGCCGTTCCAAAATGCGGGATATTTCTGCTTCGGAGAACACTCCTGGGTTTGCCTTCAGCAGTTGGCCAAGGCCAACGGCGGTGACGCGGCTCAACTTCTGATCCTTTTCAAACCGCTCCCACAGCCATGCCTTCAGATTCTGGCCAGCCGCAGCAGCCATATTTGCGCTGATCTTTCTCCAAGCTTTGCCGATCGCGTTCTCTGGCCAAGGGCAGTAGCTTAAGAATCGGAACACCAGCTCGGGTGGAGCATTGTAAAGATCACCCACGACCTCGAATAGCGATGATCTGACAAACGCCGGCAGCTCCGTTAGACGCAATGAAAGGAAGGACTCGAGAACGGCGGCGTGCTCCGAAGCATCAGAAAACCGCAGCATTGCAGTACCCGTGAGGCGGTCCAGATGATGTTCGCTTGTAATCTGCTCGATCGCACGACGAATTGTATCGGGTGTCTTCAGGACTCCACCAGACAGCCCTCCTCGCAACCTCGCTTCGTCTTCCACTTGTCTGGGCTTACCTGCCTCTAGCACCTCGGTAGCGACCCGAGACGCCATCGCGGGTTCGAGTGTGTGGATCCTTGTGATGAGGCGTAAGAATTCATCAACAAGTTCGCTCGCGCGATTTCCGTACAGGACAGACCTCACTCGGCTCAAGAACTCACAGACTGGAATAACCAATTGAGGTGTTAAGTTGTTTGTGAGGCTGCCGAAGACACCACGTTGGTGTCCGGCGTTCAGGTATGAGAAGACCGAAGATAGCGCGCTAAGTGCGTTCGGACATCCGTTGTAGAAGCACGTCAGAGCCGCGGTCTTGTAGTGCCCCCGAATGTCATCGTCCGCTGTGTGGTTATCTGTAATAAAGGAGGCCGTTCCCTCCAGAAAGGAACTTGTGGCAACAGGATTTAGATCAGCAAGTCGCTGCTCGCATAGCGCGAACACCTCGTACTTCGCCTCCGTCTGAATGATCGCCGCGAGAATGTTGAGCCCAACGGAGATTCGATCCCTCGGGTAGTGGCTGACGGCCGCAACAGCGCTCTCGACGAGTCTGGACAGGTGGGCCGTTTTCCAATCTTCGATCATCCTGCGTCCAAACGGCCCGTCATCAACCTTGCCCAATATCTCTAGCGTGAGGTAGCATGACGTTTCAGAGCCAATCTCGAAGAGTCGTATTAGGACTTCGTGCCACACAGTCCCACCCGATTGCGAGTCTTGGATCGCGATTTGCGCAAGAACCGGCACACGAAAGTAGCTGCCGTTCTGGAGGTCCAGAAAGATTTGATCCAGGCATTGTTGGTGAAGGCTTTGCGCTGAGCGTAGCACGTGCCGACCGGCCGCGAACTCAAGAAGAGTTTGATGAAAGAAACGGACGGTACCGACCCCACCCGCAGCTTCTAAGGCGCCGCTCGATAGCAGTGCATCGAGTAGCTTCCACGGGAAGGCACCGAAGCGCTGATCGAAATTCTCCCACTCCAATTGAACCGCAGTGGACTGAATGGCATCACTGAAGGTGGTCGACTCGCGAAAAAGAATTGAATAGGCTATCCGGCCGGCCAAAGCCTCACGCAATTGTTCGCTATCAGGCGTGGACGGCTGTAGCCTATCGCGCACTACGCAACGTTCCCAATACGCCGTATAGATCATGGCCGTATTGACCTCCGATGGCACGGGATCAGGCGGATAGGCTTCGAAAATCATTCGCAGCACCAGCGGATCGAAGCTCAGCTCCTGCACCCTGCGGCGTCCATCAAGCAAGTTCCAGAGATCGGATTCCTGGCTCGTTCGCTGGATCGGATCAGCTTCCCCATACGCCATCGCAACATACCGATGTACAGCTGTTCTCGCCTCCGCTTCGGTATATCGCCCCAACGGGACTATATGGTCTGCGACTTCAACAGCGGCCAACCGCTGTGCTTCCAGAGGTCGACAGCTAGTTACCACGAAAACGCCACAGGTCCTGAGCCAGGCCAGAAACCCCGCCAGAGCCGTATCACCCCTGCCGACAATGAGATCCAATGTGTCGATCAAGAGAATATGTTTTTGCCCTGGAGTCGTAGTCAACCACCGCGCGATTAGGCCGCGTTCTTCTTTGAGAGTTTCGCTGATGTATTGGGCGGCGAAAGCCTGAACACTTGCATTCAGTTCCTTGGAAAATAGGTGGTAGAGGTACCAGAGGAGGCTCGTTTTGCCGGTACCAGCCGAACCTTGGATGCTCACCCATGTGCCGTCGCCGGATGCTTTGGCATGTGCCTCGTACAACGCGCGAACCCTGCTCTCCTGCTGTTCTCGGTTGACGTAAACAGCTGCCAGCGAGATTGAGCGGCCTGATTTTCTCAATTGTCCAGCGGAGTCACCATACCGGAGAAACCGCCGACGGTGGTCTTCTGCCGCATCTACAAACGCGGGTGTGATCAAAAGAACGGGCGTGTCGCGGATCAAGCGGGCTATAGAGGCTAAGATCTGATCGTTTCGGCCTGGCTTCACAATGCTGATGTGATCACTCGGTAGTGGGACGACAATGCAGTCCGCCACTCCAGGGTCAGCCTGCGTAGGTCCAACAATCATTATGCCAGCGGTGCTGCGCATCTCGGCGTACGCCGCCGTTCTGATGTGGTCGGCTAATGCGGCAGTTCGATACCACTCGTTGAGATCGCGCAGTGCAGGATCATCCAAGCGAAGTTGACGTGCTTCGTCTGAGCCTATTTCGAGCCAATTGAGAAGAGTGGCAACGGCCGCACCCGTATGTGGCGTGGCAATGAAGGCGACGGAGCGGGTAGCATCATAGATACGACGAAACTGCGACGTTACTTGTGCGACGCGGAGTGCTTGTTTTACAAGGATTCCTCCCAAGCTGTGGCAGATGTAGATTATCGGGCGAACTCCGAGATTCTCGTTCATTAAACAATCGAGAATATTTTTGGCCTGGTCTTGATACCACATCCCCGACGCTCGGAAGGGATGGCTTTCATATGACAGACGCCAGACGGCACGGTCGGGAAACTCGTCAGCGACCCACTCTGGCCAATCAAGTTCCTCCTCGGAGTGGCTCCACGTACCGAAGGCGTCGCCCCCTAGGCCATGCACGAAGATTATGTCGGCGACTGGTTCCGCAAGTGGGCTACGCCTGCCGAATGCCCTATAAAGAGTTGCCATTGATAAGCCAATCCCCAAGATCTTATCTGATCTGAAGTCAGATACGGCTGGCGCCTGTGAGCGCCGTACTCTCCGGGGCTTATCAGAGGGATGTTCTAACCGGCAGATGTCCCCAACCGAGCCGCAACACGCTTAGAGTTCCCCGAGCGCGAGACTGCCAGCTTTGCTAGCCGGTATTCACAGCCGCGGACAAACACAATCTGGAGTCTTTGTTTGATGAGCGCAAATGGAATTTTAGCGGAAACGAGCAGCTCGCAAGTGATTGAGAGAATTTAGCCAACCGATCGGACTACAGAAGCTGCTCATGGAACTCCGGGTCGTAGGCCACAATCACGGTAACCGGCGCCGTTCGAGTCTTCTCTACGTTACCGGGATCGAGCGTGGGCAGTAAGCGTTGCTTGGCCGGTTCGCTGGTGATGAAGACGAACCGCGCCGGCGAATTGTTCCCACTCGTGGGTCCCAGCTTCGCCAGATCGTAGATCTCCCGCAACAACTCCTGTGCGACTTGTTCCGGTTTCCATGCACGGTACGTCCGCGCATTGCGGAAGATCTGGTCCAAGGCTTCGACGGCGACAGAGGGCATGTCTCCATTGTGCATGAAGTCACCTTCACATTAAGTCTGGTTCAGATCGCAACGCGGCACGGCGTGTGCTCAGTCGAAATAGTAGGGAGATCGCGCAATGAAACGACGAATTCTCGCAGGCGCATTCGTACTTTTCGGGACGGTACTGGCGGCGTGTGGTGGCCCCTACGGCTACACGTCGGCGTATGTCGGCTATGGTCCGCCCGCGCCGAGATATGGTGCCATCGGTGTAGCGCCTGGCCCGGGCTATGTGTGGGTCAATGGCTACTGGGGTTGGGGCGGCGGACGGTACGTCTGGAACGAGGGCCGGTGGGCGCTGCCGCCGCATGGGCGGCGTGCGTGGGTGGAAGGTGGATGGCATCACGAAGGCCACGGCTGGCGCTATCACGAGGGTCACTGGCGCTAAGCGGCGGTCCCGTGTTGCGTTAACCTACCTGGGAACGCGGATCGAGCAGGTGTTGCAGCCGCTCGGAATCGATTCCTGATTCTTCGTGAGCTACCTCGCGGATGGTGCGGCCGCTGGCGTACGCCTCCTTCACCAGGGCCGCAGCTTTTTCGTAGCCGATTTCCGGAGCCAGCGCCGTCCCCATCGCCAGCGATTGCTCCACGAATCCCTCGGCGCGCGCGCGATTGGCTTCCAAGCCATCCACCAGCTTCACCGCGAAATTCCGGCTGCCCGATGCAAGCAATTCGATGCTTTCGAGCAAGTCGTAAGCCATCATCGGCATCATCACGTTGAGCTCGAAATTTCCCGAGGCGGCGCACCAGGCGATCGTCGCGTCGTGGCCGATCACCTGGGCACACACCATCAGCAGGCTCTCCGCAATCACCGGATTCACTTTTCCCGGCATGATGCTGGAACCGGGCTGCACCGCGGGCAGCACCAACTCGCCGAGCCCGCAGCGCGGTCCGGAACCGAGCCAGCGGATGTCGTTGGCGATTTTCGTGAGCGCCACGGCATACCCGCGCAGAGTGCCGCTCAGGAAGCACACCGCATCGCGCGCGGCCTGCGCTTCGAAATGATTGGGCGCTTCCACAAACGGCAGGCCGGTGCGCCGGCGGATCTCCGCGATCACCGCTGCGGCGAATCCAGGGGGCGCATTGAGCCCCGTCCCCACCGCGGTCCCACCCAGCGGCAACTCGTAGATGTCCGGCAGTGCCAGTCCCACCCGTTGGCGCGCCATCTCCACCTGCCGCGCGTAGCCGCTGAATTCTTGCCCCATGCGGATCGGAACGGCGTCCTGCAAATGCGTGCGGCCGATCTTAATGATGTCGTGGAACTGAGCCGCTTTGCCATCGAGCGACTCGCGCAGTTGCGTCATCGCCGGAATCAGCCGCGCGTTCACGGCTTCGGCGGCGGCTAGGTGCATGGCCGTGGGAATCACGTCGTTGCTGGATTGCCCGCGGTTCACGTCGTCGTTGGGATGCGCTCCCGCCAGCCGGCCGATCACTTCGTTGGCGTTCATGTTGGTGGAGGTCCCGCTGCCCGTCTGGAAAATGTCCACCGCGAACTGCCCGTCGTGGCGCCCTTCGACTACCTGCTCGGCTGCGGCTTCGATCTCCGGTCGGCCGTTCACCTTCGCCGCCGCGCTTTTGATCAACCCCAGCGCACGGATGAACGATCGTGGAAACCGCAGCCCGCTAATCGGAAAGTTCTCGATGGCGCGGGCCGTCTGTGCGCCATACAACGCGTCCGCGGGCACGCTCATTTCGCCCATCGTGTCGCGTTCCGTTCGATGTGAGTCGCTCATGTGTCTATTGTCTGCCCTACAATGAAAACTCCATGCACACCAACCGGCTGGCACGCGAGAAGAGCCCCTACCTGCTCCAGCACGCCCACAATCCCGTGGATTGGTATCCCTGGGGTCCGGAAGCGTTCGAAAAGGCGCGCACCGAAGACCGGCCGATCTTCCTCTCCATCGGTTATTCAACTTGTCACTGGTGTCACGTCATGGAGCGCGAATCGTTCGAAAACGAACAGATAGCCGCGCTGCTCAATGCCAATTTCCTTCCCATCAAAGTCGATCGCGAAGAGCGTCCCGATGTGGACCGCATCTACATGACGTTCGTGCAGGCCACCACCGGCGGAGGCGGTTGGCCCATGTCGGTGTGGTTGACTCCGGAGCTCGAGCCGTTCTTCGGCGGAACGTACTTCCCGCCCGAGGATCGCTACGGCCACCCCGGTTTCGCGTCGGTGCTCACCCAGGTCGCCTCCGCCTGGCGAACCGATCGCGCACAAATCGTCGATTCCGCCCGCGACGTGATCGAGCGCTTGAAAGAGGCGGTCTCTGTCTCGCCGGCGCGCTCCGGGCCGCCATCCGTCGATCAGGCCATCCTCGATAGCGGCTTCAATGTGTTCCGCCGCAGCTTCGACGTCCGCCGCGGCGGCTTTGGCGGCGCGCCCAAGTTCCCGCGCCCGGCTGTCCACGATTTCCTGCTGCGCTATTACGCTCGCACCAAGAACCAGGAAGCTCTCGACATGGTTCTGCAAACGCTCCGTGAGATGGCCAAAGGCGGCATGAGCGACCAGCTGGGCGGCGGCTTTCACCGCTACTCAGTGGATGAGCGCTGGTTCGTTCCCCACTTCGAGAAGATGCTCTACGACCAGGCACAGCTGGCTATCTCGTATCTGGAAGCCTTCGAGCTCACCCGCGACGCCGCGTTCGCCGAAACCGCTCGTACCATTTTCGATTACGTGCTGCGCGATATCACCGACCAGGGCGGCGCATTCTATTCAGCCGAGGACGCCGATAGCGTGATCGACCCCGCGCAGCCCGGTGTCAAAGGCGAAGGCGCATTCTACATCTGGTCCGCCGACGAAATCCGCGAACGCGCGGGTCAGCCCGCGGCCGATTGGTTCAGTTACCGCTATGGCGTGGAAGCGGCCGGCAACGTATTGCACGACCCGCACCAAGAGTTCACTGGGAAGAACATCCTCTATCAAGCTCACACCATCGAGGAGACTGCCGAACATTTCAGCCGCAGCATTGAGGAAGTTCGTTCTGCAATCGCGCAAGCCTCCGGAGTCCTCTTCGAAGCCCGCACCAAGCGTGTGCGTCCACACCTTGATGACAAAATCCTCACCGCCTGGAATGGTCTGATGATTTCCGCGTTCGCCTTGGGTGGCGCAATCCTGAACGAGCCGCGCTACGCAGGAGCCGCTGTGCGTGCTGCCGAATTTCTGATCGCCAGGATGTACGACCCTGCCACCGGCATCTTGCTGCGCCGCTACCGCGAGGGCGACGCGTTCATCCCGGGGTTCCTGGATGACTACGCGCTGTTCACTCAGGGCCTGCTCGATCTCTACGAAACCCAGTTCGATCGCCGCCACCTGGATCTCGCCATCCGGCTCACCGAGAAGCAGCGCGAACTTTTCGAAGACCGGGAAGGCGGCGCATTCTTCAGCACCACAGCCGGCGATTCCAGCCTGGTGTTGCGCGTGAAAGAGGATTACGACGGCGCCGAACCTTCGGGCAATTCCGTAGCCGCGCTCAACCTGCTCCGCCTCGCCCAGTTCACCGGCCGCGGCGAATTTCGCAAGTCCGCCGAGCGGCTCATCTCCGCCTTCGGCCCGCGCCTCTCCGTCGCGCCTGTCGCCATCCCCAAAATGCTCGTGGCCGTCGATTTCCTGCTGAGCGATCCCCGGCAGGTCATCATCGTCGGCAACCGCGGCGCTGCCGACACCAACGAATTGATCCACACCGTCCAATCGCACTTCGATCCGCACCGGATCATCCTTGTCGTCGATTCCGAAGAATCCCGCCAGGCGCTTTCCGCGGGCATTCCCTCTATCGCCGCCATGTCCCAACTCGACGGCCGCGCCGCTGCGTATGTGTGCCGGAATTATACCTGTCAATTGCCCGTTTCCGAAGTATCGCGGCTGGCCGAGTTGCTACAATGAACTCTTCACCATCCATTTTCAGGAGGGATCATGGAAAGACCAGGCGCAACCACGATGAGAGGAAACCCGTTGACACTGATCGGGCCCGAACTGAAAACCGGCGATTCCGCCCCGGATTTCAACGTTGTCGATAGCTCGCTCAAGCCAGTGACCCTGAAGGATACCGGCAACCACGTCCGCATCATCAGCGTCGTGCCGTCGCTCGACACGCCCGTTTGCGACGCGCAAACCAAGCGCTTCAACGAAGAAGCCGCCAAGTTACCGGACGTCGACATCCTCACCGTGAGCATGGATCTTCCCTTTGCCCAGAAGCGCTGGTGCGGAGCCTTCGGCGTCGACAAGGTGAAGATGCTGTCCGATCACCGTGACGGCTCCTTCGGTTCCAGCTACGGCACCCTGATCAAGGACATGCGCATCGAGAGCCGCGCCATTTTTGTCGTCGACCAGCACAACAAGATCCGGCACGCCGAGTACGTGAAGGAAGTGGCCGACTTCCCCAACTATGAAGCCGCGTTGAACGCCGCCAAGAGCGCTGCCGCCGCCAAAGCCTGAGGCGGCCGCGGGCTGTTTGAGGATCGCCTGAGCTCTGCGCCGACATCTACGCGCCGCCTCACCCGGGCAGTGGAAAACCCGCTGGTGCGCGGCGGCCTGACGCTGGCGGCCGGAGTGCTCACCGGCAATTTGATCGGGGTCGGGCGCGTCGCCATCACCGCCTATTTCCTGGGTACCCATAGCCGCGCCGATTCGCTGGCCGTGGCGATGGGACCGATCGACACGCTCAACGGTGTGTTGGCCACCAGCATGTTGTTCGCCTTCGTTCCCACGCTGACGGCGTGCGGCGGAAGCGAGCGCGCCACCCTGTTTCGCGAGCTCCGGCGCATGTTTGCTTGGGTGTTCCTGGCCGTTTCCGCGTTGGTGGTAGCGGCCTCGCCATGGCTCATGCGGGCGCTGGCGCCGGGCCTGGACGCCGAGTCGTTCAAAAGGGCGGTGAATCTGCTCCGCATTCTCGCTCTATCCACCAATGCCAGCGGCATCGCCTCGCTCTATTGGGCGCTCCTTTACACCGAGCGGCGTTTCGGCCCTACGGCTTTCTATCAAGCCACTCTCAATGCATGCACCATCGTCGCCGCCCTGAGCCTGTGGCATGCGGTGGGCGTCTACGCGTTTGCCATCGGCTACACCGCCGGCGCCGCTGTGCAACTCACCGTAGTCCACATCGCCGCTCGCAGCAACTTGAAACCGGAAGCCCCGCTGCCGCATTCCATCCGCTGGCGCGAGCTTCTGGGCAAGCCGGCGTTCTTTATGGTGTACGCCGCCGGTGTGGGCTTGAACATCACGTTCACCCGCGCCTACGCCACGCATGCCGGGCCGGGCATGGCGGCGGCCCTGGAATACTGCATGCGCGGTGTCGGAGTGCCGCTGGCCCTTCTCGTCAACCCCATTGCGAACTCGTTGTTGCCGGAAATCGCGCGCTTGAAAAGCGCTCTCCGGCTGCGCGACGCCCTCCGGCTCATCGACCGCACCATGGCATTGGCCGGCCTGGTCGCCGTGGCCGGTTGCGGCTTCGCCCTCCTGTTGCGAACCCCGGCCATCACCTTCTTGTTCCAGCGCGGAAGCTTCACGCCGGACTCCACCAGACTCGTGGCGGCCGTATTTCGTGGCCTCGGGCCGACCCTCATCGGCTGGAGCCTGATCGAGATCACCTCCCGTTCCTTGTTTGCGCTCGATCGCCCGTGGCCGCCCCTCGTGGCGGCCTTCATTCCCGTGCTCGTCAATGCAAGCCTCACGCTTCGGTTTGGTTTCTCGCGGCCGGAACTGCTGGGTTTGGGCGCTTCAGTGGGTACGCTGGCCGGATTCGCCGTCCTGTTTTTGATCGTCCACTGGAACCGCAAACGCTGGCTGGGTGTATAATCGCCGCTGATTGCGAGGCTCTATGCCAGTTCCTGTAAACGCCCGATGTTTGTCGCGCGCCGCGTTCCTGCTCGCTGCCATGTGTGGTCTCTGCGCCTCTCTGCCGGCGCAATGGACGAACGTTCCGCCCACCAAAATCCCGCGCACCGCGGATGGAAAGCCCAACCTTGCCGGTCCCGTACAAAAGACCGCCGACGGCAAGCCCGATCTCTCCGGCGTCTGGGAGCCCAGTGCGAACAAATATCTCCGCGATATCGCGGCCGACCTCAAACCCGACGACGTTCCTTTTCAGCCGTGGGCCAAGGCGGTGTTCGATTCACGCACCGACGGCTCGCACTCCAAAGAAGACCCCGATGCCAACTGCCTGCCGCAAGGCGTGCCGAAGATCGACGCGGCTCCGGCTCCGTGGCGCATTGTGCAGACTCCCGGATATGTCGTGATCGTCTACGAGGCCTTCAATCTGTGGCGCCAGATCTTCCTCGATGGCCGCGGAGTGGCGCGCGACGTCAATCCCACCTGGATGGGCTACTCGACCGGCAAGTGGGACGGCGACACACTGGTGGTGGATACTCGTGGCTTCAACGGGAAAGCCTGGCTCGATCAATTAGGCCGCCCCTCCACGGAGGCGCTACACGTGACCGAGCGATTCCACCGCAAGGACATCGGCCACATGGACCTGCGCATCACCATCGACGACCCGAAAGCCTACACCAAGCCATGGACCGTGACGCAAGAAGTGCATCTCTTGCCCGACACCGAGCTGCTGGAATTTATTTGTAACGAAAACAACCGGGACGTAGCGCACCTACCAGGGCAATAAGTGGCTCACTTCGCTTCGCTAATCGCTTCCACCCGTATCGTCTTGGTGGCAGCGTCCAGCGTCCCCGTGACCTTCACCTTTTTGCCCGCAAACTTCTCCGGCGCTTTCTGATCGCTCAGCGTGTAGGTTTCCTTACCGTCCCACAACACGTACGAAGCGCCGTGCGCCTCCACGCAAGCCACGGTACACTCGCCATCTGTCGGTCCCATCCGCATGCGCGAATGATCTCCCCTCTCACACATGCTGTCGGTAATGGTGCCGGTGAATTGCCGCGTCCCTTGGGCTGCGGCCGAAGCTGCAACGATGAGCACACCAAGAATCAGAGGTTTCATACTCAGGGCACACCACCACTCCCTCCGGTCGCGGCTCAGTAACGCGCACGCTGTTTTACCGAGCCGCGGCTGAAAGGAGCGGTCTGTTACGCTCGTCTAGCTACCGGGCGTCATTAAGTGCGCCGTGGTCGTTCCGGCGTTCATGATCCACGCGCCCCCCTGCCTCGGATTATCGGGCAGTCCGAGCGACTGTGCAGTGGCGCCGGGCACGGCAATGGTCGTGTGCATGCGCGCATGCTCCTGGTCGGGACCCATGAAATGGATAAACACCGATCCGAACTCGGGCTTCACTCGGCTGCCGTTCTTCTCGGCGTCGTCGAACGCCTTTTGGCGGGCTTCCTTATCGCTAATAGCTTCGAACTTCAGGTTCTGAGCGACGCGGGCCAGGTTGGCCATGCTCGTGCACTCCATGGTGAACGGTTGGTGCAAGGGCATGCCTGACAAATCGTAGCAGACCAGCGTGTTGGTGCCTTTCTTCAAGGTGTCGTAGGTGAAGTCGGCTTTCCACTTGATGACCGTCGCGGCGTCTTTCAATTGGCGGGGCGCAGCGAGCAGGGGCTTGTCGACGTCTGGCGTTTGCCCGTACGCACCGGCCGAAACCGCCAGCACGCTGAAAACGATCGGTAACATGCGTTTCATTCTGATCTCCAGTATCCGCCCCTAACTTTCTTTTCTCGCGGGCGCCGGCAGGCAGAGACATGAGCGGGAATCGGCGCTCTCCACGACATAGTTTGGCGAATGGAATTAGTATATCGTGACGGGGGCCGGCGATGGTGAAACGGAGGTTCCGTCGTATGCCGCTCCTCTGCGGAACCCGCCGGATTATTGGCAGACTGGTATCGAGACATGCCTACAGAAATTGGACAAGTGGAGGCGATCTTCCGGTATCCCGTGAAGTCCATGCGCGGCGAACCGCTTGAGGCCGCCAACCTGGGCTGGCACGGCCTCGATGGTGACAGGCGCCTGGCATTCCGGCGGCTTGATGAACGCGGCGGGTTCCCGTGGCTAACGGCAGGCAAACTTCCTGACCTGCTCTTATTTGCTCCGTGCCGCCGTGCAGACGGTGCTCCAGGAGGCCTTCCTACGCATGTTCGCACTCCGGATGGCGAAGAGATGCCTGTCTTCGGCGAGGACTTGGCTACGGAAATCGGACGTCGGCATGGGGCTCCCGTGCAGATGATGCAGTTGAAGCATGGCACCTTCGACGAAGCGAACATCTCCGTGATCGCCGTCGATACGGTGCGCGAGATCGGACGACTCGCGGGGCTGAGCCCGGATGTGCGGCGATTTCGCCCCAATATCGTAGTTCGTTTGCTGCGCTCGGTGCCCTTCCAGGAGGACGAGTGGTTGGGCGGTGTGCTGTCTTTCGGCGGGGCAGACGACGCGCCCGCCATCGCCGTCACGATGCACGACGTTCGCTGCTCGATGGTGAACCTTGATCCGGACTCGGCAAGCCCAGCTCCAGAAGTGCTGAGGGCAATCGTTCTGGCGAACCAGAACAACGCCGGGATCTATGGCGCGGTCACTCGCATCGGTCAACTGGCGGTCGGACAGGCCGTATTCCTCCACGCCACTCGCCCGCCGCAGATAAAGCAGGACCGCGGCGCAAGCTAACGGAGAGAACCGATGATTGCGATGGCAGTTTGCCGGCGTGGGGCCGGGCCTTTCGCCCGCAGCCGGGTTTTCCGGTAACGGACCCGTTCCGGGCTGCAGCCCGGAAGGGCTGGCCCCACACCTTGACAACGCTATCGATATCGGCGGGACATCCCACTATAAGGGGCGGCGCGGACACAGACTGCCCGCGCCCGGAGACAGCGGCGGTCAGAACAAGAGGGCTAGGCCACGGAACTGCTGGGGGACAAGTGGAGAACCGTCCAAATCTGCGTCGGTGAAGCCGAAGACGAAAATATCGTTGTCATTCGGCTTTGGCGAGGCGTCCGCGGTTTGCGAGAGGAAATCGTTGTCATTGGCAATCCAGAGAGTGTGAAGCGTTTTGCCGTCCTTTTTGATGTCCGGACCAAGTGCCACGCCTTCGATCTTGGCCGGAATATCCTTGGGACCAATGCCAAGACTCGTGAGAGTCGGAACGATATCGAGGAAGAGGGATTTATTCACCGCGTGTGCGGCTGCCGCAATTCCATCCATTCCGCTAACATCCACGGCTCCGTTCAAATCGATCTTGAAGAGTTGTTTGAAAACGGCGGAGTTGCTTGATCCATCGCTCTTCCCCTCACGTCCCGCGCCGTCGCGTTCGTCAACCAGAAATTCGTGATTGTTAATGGCGCAAATCTCACTGACACCGGACCCGTGCGTCAGCAGGTATGCATATTGGTGCGTGACATGGCCGGAGAGGATATCGATCGTAACAATATGCAAGAGGCTACCGGGCGCCGGATTCGCCGTTGTTGCCTCATTCGCGTCTTGAATCAGCGCAGCCTGCATGATGCCGACCAGGGTCGTGCCATCGGGTGTGATGGCCAAGCCTTCCATGCCTTTATTCGCGGTCCGCCCGGATGTGTTCATGCTGATTTCGGTCGCGCCCACCGGAAATAGCTTGGTTACGTAAAACGAGGATGGCAACTGAAACGATCGAAGCCGCACGCCCGTGAGGCGATCGAACTCATAGATGTACGGGCCGTACTCATCGGAAATATAGACTCTGAGCCCGTCGTTCGAGAGACGCATGCCTTCGGTGTCGAAGCGGGCATCGTTGGCGTCGCCGGAGTTATGGTTGGGATCGAAATTGTCGGAGCGTCCGGTGAAGAAATGCTGGAGGAAATTGTTGATCGGTGGTACGCCGGAGCCCACGCCGAGACCGGTTCCTGTGCCATAGACCAGTGGAGTCAAGCTCCAGAGGAGCGTTGTGGCTCGTAGGGTCGGCGTCAGTTTATAGGGCAGATTCAGGTTATAAGGAGGAAGAAGAGCGCCGCTGGTGTTGGGTTCGAGGTCCATCGTGATGGTATGAAATCGATTGACATAGCTGGCAGTCATGTCGATTGGCGCGTTTACGGGAATGGCGTTCGGACCGCGGTCGGGCAGGGCCAGAAACGTGTAGCCATTGGCGTAAGCGAGTGCCGAACCGAGACCGCCGAGCAGGTTGGCTGGGGCGCCGTTTTCGAGCGAATAGGTGAGCCCGGAAAGATCGGCGAAAGAGCCGGCGCGGGATTGGTCGAGGGTGCCGACGGCGAGTAAAGTCGGTTGAGCTGCAGAGTACGAGGCGGTCAATAGTCCGAGGGCGCATGCGGACAAGGCAATGCTGGAGACAGATTTCTTCACAGACGGATCCTTTCGGGATTGGATTTTACTGGCGAGGTTCCATACTAAGGGAGTTGGCTCGGGCGGTCAAATGAAAATTCGGTAAATATCGATTCACATATGAAACAAGGCAGCGAGAGTTACAATCGGGCTACACCTGTCCTGCTTACTGACGGGCGCGATCGGGTTTCAGATACACCACCGCCAGCGGCGGCACCGTGATCACGATGGAGTGCCGTTGGCCCTGCCATGGTTCCGGCTCGGATGGCACGCCCGACCCGTTACCCAGGTTGCTACCGCCAAAGTAAGCGGAGTCGCTGTTGAGCAGCGCGCGGTAGAAGCCGTCGCGCGGCACGCCGATGCGATACCCGTCGCGGGAACCGGTGAAGTACGAGACGACGCGGCGCTCGCCCTGCACGCGCCGGTCAGAACTCAGCCCGGAACATGAACTCAATACGCCGCGGGGCGCCGGTTCCCACCGCACCTGCGTTGATGATGCCGGAGATTCTTCCGAAGCCCGAGTCCACTGATGGCGGATTACCGGTCAGGTTTCCGATTGCCCCGGAAGGCAGATCGAAGACCGGGTGGTTGAAAAGGTTATAGGCGGCGGCACGAAAGTTCAACGCCAACCGCTCGGTCAGTTTAAACCGCTTTTGCAACGAGCTGTCGATTTCGAACATGCCGGGGCCATTGGCAATGTAGCGGCCGAGATTCCCCCACGTTCCATTGGCCGGCAAGGCGAACGCCGCCGGGTTGAACCAGTTGTCGACAGTCTGGTTCGCGGCGTAGATCGGCACACCCGGAACCAGGTTGGGGCGCTGGTTCTTGTTGTTGCCGTCCAGCACGGCGCCAGCCTTACGCGTCATGGTGATGTTCACCGGCAGGCCGGTGCGGGCAGTGGAGATTCCGGCTAGCTCCCAGCCTCCGAGGAGTTTCGAGGCGACACCGTCGGTCCAGAACTTCTTACCCTTTCCAAAGGGCAATTCGTAGACTGCGTTCACCACCAGGTTGTGGCGCACATCGACATCCGTGCTGCTGCGGTCACACGCGCGGCAACTCATATCCTGGATGGAGATCGCCGAGCCTGAGCCGGTGGACGCGTCGCCAATGCCATGGGCATACATGTAGTTCGCCTGGAACAACAGCCCGCGCGTAAACCGGCGCTGCAGCGAGACCTGAAGGGCGTTGAAGTTGTTGTTTCCATCGTTGGCCTTGAGCCCGAACGACCCGAAGCCAGCCAAGGGACGCGTGCCAGTGAGCGGGTTGATCAGGTTGACGGTGTATTTGGAAAACAGGTGATGTCCCTCGCCGCCCGTGTAGCCCACTTGGAAAATCCAGTCTTTCGGTAACTGCTGCTGGACTAGAAAATCCCAGTTCTCGTAGTAGAGGTCCTTGCGGTGCCGGTCGATTGCCTTGGGGCTGAAAAGCTGGTTCGCGGGGTCCAGGAAAGCAACCAAGGGATAAGCCAGGGCCGGAAAATCGTCGGAAGAGAGCGAGTAGCGGGGCACGGCGCTTTCGGCCGGGTCGCTGAAATCATCGTTCTGGTTGCCGCCATAGTAGATGCCAAAGCCGCTGCGGATGGTGGTCTTCCCATGGAGCGCGTCCGGCGCCCACGCCGCGCCCAGACGCGGCCCGAAATCCTTGGGGTTCGGGTCGTAGTATGGCGTACCTTTCGGGCAGAAGCCGCCGCAGCCCAGAATGTCGACCACTGCTGAGCGGTTCAGGATTTCATGCGCCACCGAGTAGTATTCGTAGCGCAGCCCCAAGTTCAGGGTGAGGGTGGAACTGACACGGAATTCGTCTTGAGCGTAACCCATATAGAACGTGCGGCGATTTCCCACGACGCCTTCGCCTTGGAGGTAAGTAGCCGAGTCGGCGTGGTTGTTGATCAAATCATCGACGCTAGCATAGGCGATGCTCGATGTCGTGAGCGTGTTGCCGGAGTTGTTCAACCGGATGCGCCGGATATCGACGCCGAATTTCAGCGTATGACGGCCGCGGACGACGCTCAGGTTGTCGATATAGGAGAACGAAGTGCCGACTTCAGTGTCTAACGAGGTATCACTGACGCCGTCAAACAGGCCGCCCACATCGAGAGCGATCGGTGAAGTTCCATAGGTGTAGTTGTGATAGTTGGCGCGATTCAGGCCGAATTTCACCTCGTTGACGATGGTGGGAGTGATGATGCGTTGGAATTGCAGCACGACATTGGTGGGAACGTGAGGAATCACGTTGCGGGTGCCCAGAGCGTCCTGGGGTTGCTCGATGTAGGCGTTGTCGACGTTGTAGCGGAAGAACGCGGTATTGGTGTCGTTGAATCGGTAATCGAATCGGAACATGCCGGCGTCTTCCCGGATGGTGTCGGAGGTGACCGTCTTCACCTGATCGGTGAAGTTGTCCAAAGGCGTCTGCCCTGCCGGATACGCGTCCATGATCTGTTTTAATGCGGGAGATGCCGCGCTAACCTGCGCCCGCAAAGCCGCGTTCGGGACGATATTCACAAAGGTCTGGCCGAGGCTTTGGCGCAGGCCCTCGTAGTTCGCGTAGAAAAACGCTTTATCCTTCACCACCGGTCCGCCGAAACTCGCGCCGAACTGGTTCAGGGTGAAGGCAGGAAGAGTAGAGTCGTCGAAGGGCGAGCGTGCATCGAGCGCGTCGTTCCGGACCGCGTAGAAGGTGCTGCCATGGAATTCATTGGTGCCGGTTTTGGACACCACGTTAATCTGTGCGCCGCCGGCGGCTCCGCTCTCCGCCGTGTAATTGGCCGTGCTGACTCGAAACTCGGAGATCGAATCGAGAGCGATGTTCAGGCGCGTGTCGGCTTTCTGGGTCTGCTCCTGCACGCCGCTGGTGTCGATACCGTCGAACGTGAAGTTGCTGTCATCGAGAGAGTGGCCGGAAAACTGAATGGAGCGTTGCGCCCCGTCGCCGTAATCGATGGCGCCCGGTGCGAGCAACATCAGGCTGGCCCAGTTGCGGCCGCTAACCGGAATCTCCTTGATTTGCGCGGACTCGATTACGCCTCCGACCTCGGCGTTGGTGCGGTTCACCGCTTCTGCCGCGGCCGTGACTTCTACCGTCTCAGTAATGCCGCCGATTTCCAGTCTGGCGTCTATGGTTCTGGTTTCGCCGTATTGCAGGTCGATGCCGCTGACGGCCGTTGGTTTGAATCCGTCTTTAGTGATGGTGATCTGATAGCTGCCCACGGGCAACGCCGCAACTTCGTAGAGACCGTTTTCGTTAGTGAGGCTGGTGCGATGAAGCCCGGTTCCTGTCGACTTCACCTCGACAGCAGCGCCGGCGACAAGAGCCCCAGCCGGATCCGTGACGCTGCCGTCAATCGCGGCCCGGTCTTGAGCGCAAAGAGAAAAACCGAGAAGACAAAAAGACAGAACTAGCCGTCGCATAGTACGCCTCCTGTTTAATACGCTGAAGAAGGGTCAAGGTTAACGTAGCTGCTTTCTGTTGGGCACCGGTGACGAACGAGTGACGAATGTGTAAATATCGCACTTAAGCCGAAGGTTCACGAAGCTGTAACAAATACGCTGGAAGCTGGTACAAAGCAAAGAAAGGAATCCGTCCTCTGTGAGCAAACCCTTGTTGCCGTCTCTGATGTGCCTGCTCCTTTGGGGCGCACAACTGCGGCCTGCGGCCGCGCAGTCCGCTGCCGGAGAGACGGTGGTCGGCGGCCCCTATGCGGTGAACGTCGGACCGCGGTCGGCCACAGTCATGTGGGTAGTGCAGACTGGAGTAGCGTCACTCGGCACGGAGCCAGGTAAAACGGATAAAACGGCTCCCGTACTGCGTGCCGAGCGGACCACGTTCACCGGTCTGAAGCGGGGGACCACTTATTACTATCAGGTGTTTGCCGGCGACGCAGGCAGAGGATCGTTTAAGACGCCACCCATGGGCGAAGCGCAGTTCCAGTTCGTGGTCTATGGCGATACGCGAACACGCCACGAGGTCCATCGTGCGGTTATTGCTTCGGTGCTCAAGTATGCCAACCCGGATTTTGTCATGCATACCGGTGACCTAGTGGCTGACGGCAATGACCCTTCTTTGTGGCCGATCTTCTTCGACGCCGAGCGCGAGTTGTTGCGTAAAGCGGCGTTCTTTCCGTCGCTGGGCAATCACGAACGCGACGCCGGCAACTACTTCGATTTCTTGAGCGCCAGACCCTATTACTCGTTCGATTGGGGAAGCGCACACTTCACGGTGATCAACAGCGACATTGAAAACGTGGGTTCGACGCAAGCGGCAAAAGATACCTTCTGGCAGGAGCAGACGCGCTGGTTGGAGAACGACCTGCAGAAAGCGCAAAAGGCCGACTTCCGTTTTGTTTTTGCGCATCATCCTCCTATGACCGCAGTGAAGCGCCGCCAAGGCGAGAACCCGCACATGACCGCTCTTGAACCCCTGTTCGAGAAGTATCGACTATCCGCCGGCTTCTTTGGCCACGACCACAACTATCAGCACTACCTGAAGAACGGCGTTCACTACTTCATTACCGGAGGTGGCGGAGCGCCGCTCTACGATGTGGATATGCCGCCTGTGGGGGTCACACAGAAAGTGGCCAGCACAGAGAACTTCGTGGTAGTCCAGGTGAACGGAAGGACAGCGCGTGTCGAAGGGAAAACGCCTGATGGTCAGTCGCTGGACATCACCCAACTGGAGTCATCTACCGTTGCTGAGGCTCCGTCGAGATAACCACCCCGCCGCAGGTCTAAAACCTGCTACTCCCGCTACTCCGGTTTCAGATACACCACCGCCAGCGGCGGCACCGTGATCACGATGGAGTGCGGCTGGCCCTGCCACGGTTCCGGCTCGGAGGGCACACCCAGCCATTACCCAGGTTGCTGCCGCCAAAGTAAGCCGAATCGCTGTTGAGCAACTCGCGGTAGAATCCTTCGCGCGGCACTCCAGATGCGATGGCCGTCGCGCGGCACGGGAGTGAAGTTTGAGACCACTACGATGTTGCGTTTACCGTTAGGTCGCCGACGAGAGTTGGCGGAGCCAAGCCGACTTCATTCCTAATCCCCGGCCTTGGCCCAGATCGGAGACCACAATATTCTCCTCATTCGCTGCGCGTCGATTAACCAGGATAATCCGTGGGCGACGTCTGGCCTCTAACCAAGGGCCCAGGACAATAGTGCTCACCTCGTGAGTGCCGCGCTCGATGGCTTACTCGACCGGCACGCAGGCCCAGAACGATACCTACCAAAAGAGAGGAGCAGCCATAGAAGACTGGCCACGAGTGCGGCAATTGTCGCGTGTGAGCGAAGCAACGCCGCCACAGGGTAGTGTCCTAAAGCAACTTTAGAGGACACTAGGCATCACAGATCGCGACGGTATACTGAGCAAGTTCCTGGAGTCCAATAATGGAGCTTCCAGTGAGAGAGAAAGTTGGAGATAGGAGGAATGCCATGAAAACGGAACGTTACGTCAACATGGGCTGCGTTCTCGTGCTTTTCACTGGGAGTCTCTGGGCTGCTAGCGTCCCTAAGCCCGTCCGCTCGAGATTCGTGGTGGGGGATCCAATTTGGCGCGAGCTTCCGGTGCGCCCAAATCTGCAGTCTCAATACGAGAAATGCTGGCAAACAGCCGTCAATGCGATTCTCGAAAATAACTTTGATATTGCGACGATGGATAAAGACTCCGGTTATATTCGGACCACCTGGAACGAGGGCCTCGTCCGGCTGACGGGCGACTGGGTGTACAAGATTCAAATTAGCGTGAAGCTGGTTTCCGAGGCCGGCGAGTCGAAGCCAAATCAGCCGTCTCCCTTGATCATGCAAAAAGTCCGCGTACAAGTTGCTGGCGAGGTTTCCAACGTTAATAAGGGGAGACTCATCGAGTCTTTCCGCGGATACGATCAAGTGCTACTCCAGAATCTCTTTCAGGACCTCCAGGCGAAGTTGGGTGCGACCGTTGGTACACAGATAGTCGGAAGATAACCAGAAATTCCGTTGATCTTCCAGGCGGCCGATTGACCACGCAAAACATCCTCAACTGATACTGGCTGGAACAAATCGCATTGCCATCCGCCGGGCCCAATGCAACCATCCACCGCAGGTCTAAAACCTGCTACTCCCGCTACTCCGGTTTCAGATACACCACCGCCAGCGGCGGCACGGTGATCACGATGGAGTGCGGTTGGCCCTGCCACGGTTCCGGCTCGGAGGGCACGCCCCAGCCATTACCCAGATTGCTGCCGCCAAAGTAGGCCGAGTCGCTGTTGAGTAACTCGCGGTAGAATCCTTCGCGCGGCACGCCGATGCGATAGCCGTCGCGCGGAACCGGCGTGAAGTTGGAAACCACAAGCACGAAATCGTTCGGATCTTTCGCGCGCCGCAGAAAAGTCACGGTGCTGTTATCCACATCGTGGAAATCAATCCACTGGAAACCTTCCCACGAAAAGTCCACTTCGTACAGTGCCGGCTGTGAAACGTACAGGCGGTTCAGCGCGCGCACGAACTCCTGCATCTGCTTGTGGGCATCGAAGTAGAGCAGAACCCATTCGACCTCCCACTCATGGTTCCACTCGTTCCACTGGCCGATCTCGCCCCCCATGAAAAGCAGTTTCTTGCCAGGATGCGCGTACATATAACCGTAGAGCGCACGCAGATTCGCGAACTTCTGCCAGTAGTCGCCCGGCATGTTGGCCATGAGTGCGCCTTTGCCGTGGACCACTTCGTCATGCGAGAGCGGCAGGATGAAATTCTCCGTAAAGGCGTAGAGCAGGGAAAACGTCAGGTTACTGTGGTGGTAGCGCCGATGGATGGGATCTTTGCTGATATATTCCAGCATGTCGTGCATCCAGCCCATGTTCCATTTCAGGTCGAAGCCGAGCCCGCCGAGATACACGGGCCGCGAGACCATGCCCCAAGCCGTGGACTCCTCTGCAAAAGTCAGAGTGTCGGGGTAGTCGTGATGTACCACTTCATTGAAGCGCTTCAAGAAACTGACGGCTTCCAGATTCTCGCGCCCACCGTATTGATTCGGTATCCATTCGCCCTCGTTGCGCGAATAGTCCAGATATAGCATCGAAGCCACGGCATCCACCCGCAGACCGTCGATGTGATAGCGATCCAGCCAGAACATCGCGCTCGATAGCAGAAACGCGCGCACTTCGTTGCGGCCATAGTTATAAATGAGCGAGCCCCAATCCTGGTGTTCACCCTGGCGCAGGTCAGCGTGTTCGAACAGATGCGTGCCGTCGAAAAACGAGAGGCCGTGCCCATCTTTCGGAAAATGCGCCGGCACCCAGTCGACGATTATGCCGAGCCCTGCCTGGTGCGCCTGATCCACGAAATAGCGGAAATCATCCGGTGTTCCATAGCGTGAAGTGGGCGTGAAGTAACCCGTAGTCTGATAGCCCCAGGAGCCATCAAAGGGATGCTCGGTGATGGGCAGGAGTTCGAGGTGGGTGTAACCCATCCCCTTCGCATAGGGCACCAGTTGCTCGGCCAATTCCCGGTAAGTCAGCCAGCGATGGCCATACTGAGTGTCGGGTTCGCGTTTCCAGGAGCCCAGATGGACCTCATAAATCGCCATCGGCGCATCGAGGCTCTGTTTTTGTTTGCGAGTGGCCATCCAGTTGCCGTCGCCCCACCGATAACGTTCCAGGTCCCAGATGACCGAAGCATTCTTCGGCCGCAACTCCGCGGCAAAGGCGAAAGGATCAGACTTGACCGCCATGTAGCCCTGGTAGCGCGTCTTGATCTCGAAGCGATACAAGTCCCCCTGCTGAAGGTTGGGAATGAAAATTTCCCAGACACCGGAGCCTCCTCGCGGCCGCATGGGATGCCTTCGCCCATCCCACTGATTAAAGCTTCCAACGACGCTGACACGTTCGGCATTAGGCGCCCAGACCGCGAACGCCACTCCGCGGATTCCCTCGTGTTCGATCAATTGCGCGCCCAGCTTTTCGTACAGCCGCAGGTGGGTTCCCTCGTTGAAAAGGTGCAAGTCGAAATCCGTCAGCACCGGAGAATACCGATAGGGGTCTTCGGCTTCATATCGCTCGGGCGTCGATCCCGGAGCGGTATACAGCGTGATTAAGAAACGGTAAGGAAAGAATTCCGCCTGGTCTGGAAAGACAGCTTCAAAAAGCCCGTCCGGATGGATCTGTTCCATCGGGGATTCCCTGCCATTCCACTTGACCGCAACCGCCTGCGCCTGTGGCTGAAATGTACGGATAGCTACAGCGGGCCGCCCGTCGGCAGTCGCCCAGTGAATCCCGAGCACATCGAAAGGAGTGCTGTAGGAACCATTGGCGATCATTGCCGCCACGTCGGGAACGATGTTTGAGCTGAATGTAGTTTCCAGGCTTCCAGGATCGCAAAACCGCATCGAGTGATACAACCCTTTGCCGGATTTCCCGAAACGCTATTTGTAATAATGTTCATCAAAAATTTCTTCGGTTCTGTCACGAAATATGCTTTAGAATTTAGATAAGCCTTTGAGACCGTACCTGTGAGGAGGGGAGTAGTTTCTCTTCTGTGGTTTGTGGATCTCAAGAATTGCTTCGTCCTCTTTCGGCCAGCACGATAGAGGATGTTACGCCACGTAGCGGCGTACGCTTCGCAGCCACTGTTATCTGGTGTTGCGTCTCTTCGGGCCAGGGTGCCCCAAGTCCGTTATTTCTAGGGCGTCCGGCCGCCAATTGCGCCACTCGCTCAGGGTAGTATTTGCGTTCTCGGAAGGGACTCTGATCGAAGCTGCTCTTCTATGAAAATTGCACTCTTGAGCTGGGAGTCGTTGCACTCAATACCAGTCGGAGGGGTCGCTACTCACGTTACTGAGTTAGCTGCAGCCCTGGAGCGAAAAGGCCACGAGGTGCATGTTTTCACTCGGATGGCCCCCGGCCAATCGCATTATCAACTGATTCACGGCGTTCATTATCACCGTTGTCCCTTTGCCCTGAACTCAAATTTTGTGGACGAAGTCAACAATATGTGCGGCTCCTTTGTCCGCCACGTATTTGAAGCGGAAGATTTCTCAGGGCGATTCGATATCGTACATGCCCACGACTGGCTGACGGCCAATGCGTTGATCTGGATCCGGCATGGGCGCGGCCGGCGAGGCATTCTGACGATTCACTCCACCGAGTACGGACGCTGCGGGAATGTCTTCCACAACGGGCCTTCCGTGCGCGTCCGTTACCAGGAACGAGCCGGAACTTACTGGGCCGATCGGGTGATTGCCGTTTCGAACGCTTTGAAGCGTGAAGTCCAGTGGATGTATGAGGTCCCCGACTGGAAGGTTTCCGTTGTTTACAACGGCGTGAATGTTTCGAACTTCGACGGCTGGGTCGAGCCCTCTCACATCCGCGGACGATATGCGATTGGTCCTACGGATCCGATGGTGCTCTTTGTGGGCAGGATAACACAGCAAAAAGGCCCCGACCTGATGATGGAGGCTTTTCCTTATGTCTTGAAGTATCACCCCCGCACCAAGTTCGTGTTCGCGGGTGAGGGGGAGCTGCGCCGTTCGATGGAATCACGGGCCCATCAGCTGGGAGTCGCGCATGCCGTGCGTTTTGTAGGTTTTCAAACCAACGGTACGCTCTCAGACCTTTATAAGTCCTGCGATGTGGTTTGCGTGCCAAGCCGGAATGAGCCTTTTGGTATCGTGATTCTAGAGGCCTGGAGCGCGGGTAAACCGGTGGTCTCCACGAGGAACGGGGGGCCGGAAGAATTTGTTTGGCACGAAGTGAATGGCCTTAAGGTTCATGCCCAGCCGGAATCCATAGCGTGGGGCGTGGGTACTATATTCACCGATTTCGAATGGGCCCGTTGGATGGGACGTAACGGGCGCATCGCGGCGGAGACCGCCTTTAACTGGGATGCGATTGCCGATCAGACGCTCTCTGTCTACCGGTCCTGAGCGGGTCCGGGAGTAGCAGAGAGATGGACCATGAAGCTATTGCTCTTCCGGACCGCGTCGGACGTCTCGGCGATCTGGCCCATGATCTGTGGTGGAGCTGGCATCCCGCGGCGCGCGAAGTGTTCCGGCGCCTCGACTTACTCGAGTGGCGCCTCACCGGGCACAATCCCGTTCAAATGCTGGAGCGGCTGACTCCGGAGCAGGTCGAGCGGGTAGCCACCGATTCCTCCTTTCTGTCACTGTACGACGAGGCAATTGCTGAGCTCGATCGAGCGCGCGATACCGGCAAGACCTGGTGGTCGCGACAATTTCCCGAGCTATCCGGTGGTTTGATCGCCTACTTTTCCGCAGAATTCGCGCTTCACCAATCGCTGCCCATCTACGCGGGCGGCCTGGGCGTGCTGGCGGGCGACCATTGCAAAGAAGCCGCCGATCTGGGTCTACCGTTCGTGGGAGTCGGCTTTCTTTATCAGATGGGTTACTTCCATCAGAAGATTTCGGCCGAGGGCTGGCAGATCGAACGGCACCAGCGCTTGGACTATCACCAAGTGGCTTTGGAGCGTGCGCTCGCAACCGATGGTCGGCCGTGCCAGGTGGCTGTCCCGCTGGGGCACGGGATCGTGCAAGTGGCCGTTTGGCAAGTGCGTCTGGGCCGTGTGAAGCTCTTCCTGCTGGACACTGACTTGCCGGATAACGCCGCGTGGGAGCGTGAGCTTTCCTCCCGGCTCTACGTCAGTGAGCGCGAGGCGCGTCTGCGGCAGGAGGTCATTCTGGGTGTGGGCGGTGTGCGCGCTTTGCGCGCTCTCGGCTACGAACCAACCGTGTGGCATCTCAACGAAGGTCACACCGCGTTCGTGATCCTGGAGCGAATCCGCGAGTTGGTGGCGGAAGGCGAGAGCTTTCTGGCGGCACTCGGCCAGGTTCGCTCGACCACCGTTTTCACCACCCACACGCCCGTTCCCGCCGGCCACGACGTGTTCCCGTATCCGATGGTGGACAGCCAACTGGCGGGCTTCTGGGAGACCGCGGGCGAGCGGCGCAACACATTCCTGGCGTTGGGGAGTCATGACCGCGAGGAAGGCTCATTCAACATGACGGCTGTGGCTTTGCGCGGATCTTCCGCGATCAATGCCGTCAGCCGCCGCCATCGCCAGGTGACGGCAGCGATGTGGGCCACTTTTTGGGGCGATATGGCGGAAGAGGATCGTCCCGTGCGCGCGATTACAAACGGCGTCCACGTTCCAACCTGGATCGCGCCGCCGATGGCCGAACTGTTCAACCGCTGGCTAGGGGCGGACTGGCAGGAGCACCAGGACGACCCTGAGTTCTGGGAAAAGGTCGCATTCATTCCGGATGAGGACTTATGGTCAGTGCGCCAGTTACTGCGGCGCTACCTGCTGCAGTTCGCGCGCGAACGATCGCGCCAGGTGTGGCGGGACGGTCAGGCAACCTACGGCCAGGTAGTGGCGGCCGGCTCGCTGCTGGACCCGGACGCGCTCACCATCGGATTTGCCCGCCGGTTCACCGAATACAAACGCCCCGACTTGATCTTCCGCGACCCGGGCCGGCTGGAACGCATCCTGAACGCGCCGCGCTGTCCCGTACAACTGATTTTCGCAGGCAAGGCTCACCCCGCCGATGAAACCGGAAAGCGACCGATGCAGCGCATCTATCGCGATGCCATGGACCCCAACTTCGGAGGCCGCGTGGCGTTTGTCGAGGATTACGATTTGCACGTGGCGCATTGCTTCGTACAAGGCTGCGATGTGTGGATGAATACACCGCGCGAGCCGATGGAGGCTTCCGGCACCAGCGGAATGAAGGCCGCGGTCAACGGCGTGCCACACTTGAGTGTAGCGGACGGTTGGTGGCCGGAAGCTTACTCGGGAGCGAATGGGTGGATGATTGACGGAACTTCGGCCGGATCCGACGAAGCGGAGGCGGAGGCTCTGTATCGCCTCATCGAAGAGCAGATTGTGCCGGCGTTTTACGAACGCGACCGATGGGGTTTGCCGCGACGCTGGCTCGAAATCGTCAAGCAGTCCATTCGCACCGTTGCGCCGCAGTTTTGCGCGCGGCGTATGGTGAAGCAGTACGCCCAGCAAGCGTACGCGCCCATGGCCAGCCGGGCGCTGTCCCAACCGGTCAAGTGACGAGAAAGATATAGGAAGAAAACCATGCCAACAGCCAGTCTTGCCGAGTATGTGGAAGGCCTGCCGAATATCAGTGGGTCGGAAGAGCCGGCGGCAGAGGCGATGGCGCGCAAGGGCCCGTTCTATCTGAATGAGTGCGGCATCGATTTCGGCCGCGCGCGCAGCACCTTCGCCAGTGCGCTCCACATGCATCAGCCGCTGATTCCAGCCGGCGGAAACGACCTCAGCACCGCATCCATCATCAGCAACTTGCAGCACATGCGCGACTACGGCAACGACGAAGCGCGTTACAACGCCGGTATCTTTACCTGGTGTTACAAGCGCATGGGCGAGTTTATTCCGCAATTGATCCACGAGGGCAAGCAGCCCCGCATCATGCTCGACTATTCCGGCTGCCTGCTGCACGGTCTGAGGACCATGGGTCTGGACGACGTGCTGGATAGTCTGCGGACGATCACGGTCGATCCGGCATACCGCCGGGCGGTGGAGTGGCTCGGAAACACTTGGGGCCACGCGGTGGCTCCTTCCACTCCGGTGCAGGACTTTCGGCTGCATGTGCGCGCCTGGCAGCAGCACTTTGCCGGGATCTTCGGTCTCGAAGCGCTGAGCCGCGTGCGCGGTTTCTCGCCCGCCGAAATGGCTTTGCCCAACCATCCGGATGTGGCGTATGAATTCGTGTGCACTTTGAAAGACTGCGGCTACCGATGGGTATTGGTGCAGGAGCATTCGGTCGAGCGGGTCGAAGACGGCGGCGGCCTCCGCCAGCAGCACGTCCCGCATCTTCTCGTAGCACGGAACTCCGAGGGAAGGACTGCGAGCATCACCGCGATCATCAAAACGCAAGGCAGCGACACGAAGCTGGTGGCGCAGATGCAACCTTATTACGAGGCGAAAGGATTGAACCGGCAGGACGTCGCCGGCAAGGGGATCACTCCGATCACCGCCCAGATCGCCGACGGCGAAAACGGCGGCGTCATGATGAACGAGTTTCCCGCCAAGTACCTGGAAGTGATGCGCGAGGCGTCTGGCTCCGATGTGCCCGCCGTCAACGCCACCGAGTATCTCGAGTACCTGGATACCCTTGGGATTACGGAGCGCGATTTCCCGGCGATCCAACCACTCATGCAGAAGCGGATCTGGGACCGTTTCCAAGGCTCGGGAAGCGAAGCCCTGGAGAAAGTGATCGCCGAGCTGCGCAAGGAGGACGGCCGCTTCCACATGGAAGGCGGAAGCTGGACGAACAATCTCTCCTGGGTGCGCGGCTATGGCGACGTCTTGGGGCCCATGGATCAGGTGAGCGCGCTGTTTGCGCAAAAGACCGGAGGCGTCTCTCCCTCGGAGGGGCGCTATCGCAATGCACTGTATTACCTGCTTATGACACAGACCAGCTGCTTCCGCTATTGGGGCAGCGGTGTCTGGACCGATTATGCCCGTGAGCTCTGCCGGCGGGCGACCGCAATTCTGCAACACGATTTCTGATGGCTGTCTGGGCGGCGCGTCTCTCACTGAAACTAGCCTTTCTGTGGCATGCTAGTTCTTTTGAACGAGCCTCCCCCATCGCGCCCTACAGCTCTGCCTGAGGATGAGCCACTGCCGGAATACCAGGGGCCGGCGAGAGTGACCCTTCTCGTCATCGACCCGTACCTCGTCCACGCATATTGGGAGGCCGATTCGGCGAAGGCCGAACGAGCGGTGCTGCGCGTCTACGATGCGGCCAATGAGGCCGCGAATCACTTCGATGTGCCGGTGTCGTTGCCGGCCCGGAGCTGGTATATCCACCTCTGGACTCCCGAGAGATCGTATTACGCGGAGCTTGGCGCCATGGATGAGAGTGGCGGCTTCCACTTACTGGCGCGCTCGAATACGGTCGAAACGCCACGTGCCTGGCCGGTGACGGTGCCCGAGGCTGGGCCGGCGGACAGCCGGGAGGTGGAGCACTATGATGCTGTGCCCGCTGCTGCGGAATCGGCCGCTCCTGAAACGCAATTGGAGCCGGAGCCCGAGCCACCGCAGCCCGAACCCAGGTTCGAAGCACTGCAGACCGAGCCCAGGCCCGAGGCACCGCTCCCTTTGGTCGCGGCTCGGCAAACTGCCCCCCCTGCTGAGGCGCCATCGGAAGAGCCAATGCCACAGGCCGGGAGGCCTGTGCTACATGTCGTGAAGCCGGTGGATGCGGCGCGAGTCCTGCGCGAGCGGTTGGAGGAAATCTACGCATCCCGGCAATGGACTGCGCGGCCTCGCGAAACGACGAAGGCGCATCTCGCGGAAAAACCGGCGGTTCCTTCGCCGGCTGCGCGTCCGCGCAAACCAACCGATCTGACCGACCTTGCCGAGGAGCAGTTCTCCCCAGGCGTTTCTTCGAAAACTTCGGGGCCGCCTGACTGAGCCCATGCAAGGATATCTCGCGCTCGTACTCCACGCCCACCTGCCTTATGTTCGCCACCCGGAGCACCAGGATTCCTTAGAGGAAAACTGGCTGTTCGAGGCGATGACGGAGACCTACATCCCGCTGCTGCTGATGTTGGAAGGCCTGATCGAGGACGACGTCGATTTCCGCCTGACGGTCTCGCTCTCTCCGACGCTCGGTTCGATGCTGCTCGATCCGCTGTTGCAGTCGCGCTACCTGAAGAAACTGGAGCGCACGATCGAGCTTGCCGAAAAGGAGGTGGCCCGGACCACATCCCTGCCGGTCTTTCAGCCCCTGTCGGAGATGTATCACCAGTTGTTCGTTCGCGCGCACGAGGCTTTCGCGACGCGCTACCGGCGCAACCTGGTGGGCGCCCTGCAGGGCTATCAGCAAACCGGAAAAGTGGAAGTGATGGCCAGCGCCGCTACCCACGGGTATCTGCCGCTGCTTGCGGTGAAGGACGCCGCGGTGCGCGCGCAAGTCGGAGTTGGCATCGAGCATTATCGGCAGACCTTCGGGCGCGAGCCGAAGGGCTTCTGGCTCCCGGAGTGCGGCTACTATCCGGGCGTCGATCGAATTCTGAGCGAACACGGCATCCGATATACCATCCTCGAAACTCACGGAATCACGCGCGCGGACCACCGGCCGCGCCACGGAGTGTATGCGCCGATTGTTTGCCCTTCGGGGGTGGCCGCGTTTGGCCGCGATCCGGAATGTTCCCACCAGGTGTGGAGTTCGGCTTTCGGCTATCCGGGTGATTTCGACTACCGCGAGTTTTACCGGGATATCGGCCACGACCTGGATCTCGATTACATCAAGCCGTACATCCACCCGGATGGAATCCGGATCGATACCGGAATCAAGTATTACCGGGTTACCGGCAGCGGCAAACACAAAGAGCCGTATGTGCCGGAATGGGCTGAGCACAAGGCGGCGATGCATGCGGCGCATTTCCTCTCCGAGCGTATCAGACAGGTGAATGATCTGGCGGCCTCGATGGATCGCAAGCCATTGATAACAGCGCCGTACGACGCAGAATTATTTGGTCACTGGTGGTTCGAAGGGCCGCGCTGGCTCGACTGCTTCATCCGCGGCGCCGCCGAGCAAGACACGATCCGGCTGACTACGCTTTCGGAATACCTCGAAGAGTATCCCGAGAATCAGATCGCCACGCCCTCGCTTTCGAGCTGGGGGCAAAACGGGTTCAACGAGGTCTGGCTGAACAACCAAACGGATTGGATCTATCGTCATCTCGAGCAGGGGGCGGAGCTTATGGAGCGGCTGTGCGCGGCCAATCCGCGCCCCGCGGGAACGACCAAGCGGGCGTTGGATCAAGCGGCGCGCGAGCTGCTGCTGGCGCAGGCGAGCGACTGGGCCTTCATGATTCACTCGGGAACGATGGCCGACTATGGCACTCGCCGGACCAGGAGCCATCTGCACCGGCTCTACGATCTCGGCCTTCACGTGGAGAGCGGAGACGTGGATGACGCGGCGCTCCAGATGATCGAGAACCGGAACTCGATCTTCGCGGGAATCTCCGCGGCGGCAGCGTTCGCGCGAGAGCCCGCGACCCTGCCATCGGCGCGCGCGGAACGAGCGGCGTGGGCCCTGCCGCCGCGGCTCAAGGTCGTGATGGCTTCTCCGGAAATGGTGCCGTTTGCCAAAACGGGAGGGCTGGCCGACATGGTAGGTTCGCTCGCGGCTGCCCTGCGCGACCTCGGTCACGATGTCTGCGCGATTCTCCCCGCCTATCGCGACGTATTGGAAAGCGGCATCGAACTGCGCGAGACGGGGCGGCGCATCGTGGTTCCGATGGGTGGCCGGTTCCTCGAAGGCCTGGTGCTCGAGGCCACGGCGGCGTCAGACGTGCCGGTCTACCTGATCCGCTGCGACCAGTTTTTTGACCGGCCATTCTTGTATGGCGGCCCGGAAGGGCCGTACGCGGACAACGGACAACGCTTCACCTTCTTCGCGCGGGGCGTTCTCGAACTGTTGCGGCAGATTGGCGCGCCGCATGTGCTGCACGCGCACGACTGGCAGGCCGCGATGGCCCTTGCATTCCTTAAGGCGCAACCGGAACTGTATCCCGGACTCGCCTCCACGCGAGCGGTCTTGACCATTCACAACCTGGGATATCAAGGCCACTTTCCGTCTCACGACTGGCACCTGCTGGGACTCGACCGGGGCTTATTCACGCCTCGCCATCTGGAATTCTACGGATGGATCAACTTCCTTAAAGGCGGCCTGGTCTTCGCGGACGCGATCACGACGGTGAGTCCTACTTACAGCCGTGAGATCCAGACGCCCGAACATGGGTTCGGGTTGGACGGGCTTCTGCGAGAACGCGCCCCGCAACTGGCGGGAGTACTCAACGGCGCCGATTATCAGACGTGGGATCCGAAGACCGATCGGCTCATCGCTGCGAACTACTGCGCCGAGGACTTCGCCGGCAAGCGGCTCTGCAAGGCGGAGCTGCAGCAGGTTTTTGGATTGAGGGCTGATCCGGAAGCGCCACTCATCGGCGTAGTGGCGCGGCTGGCAGCGCAGAAGGGGTTCGACTTGATTGAGGCGACACTTGAGGGGATGTTGGAGCGCGGCCTGCAGTTGGCCGTTCTCGGAACAGGCGACCGGCACTACGAGGAATTCCTGCGAAAGGTGGCGAATCGAAATCCGCAGCGGCTCGGCGTCCGTATCGCCTTCAGCGATAAGCTGGCCCACCAGATAGAGGCCGGCGCGGACCTGTTCCTGATGCCATCGCGCTACGAACCTTGTGGCCTGAATCAACTCTACAGCATGAAGTACGGGACCATCCCCATCGTGCGGGCCACGGGGGGACTGAAAGATAGCGTTGTCGAGTTTGACCCGGTGAGCGGAAGTGGCACCGGATTTGTGTTTGAAGCGTACAGCGGGCCGGAGTTGCTGGAGGCGGTGGATCGCGCGGTGGCTGTTTTCGGCTGTCCGGAACAATGGACGGCGCTGATGCGAAACGCCATGAACGCGGACTTTTCCTGGGAGTCGTCGGCGCGCGAGTATGAGCGGGTGTATCGGAGCGGAGCGGGGTAGGGCTGGAGCCGGGCGGGCCCACACGCGAACCAGAATGCTGACGGTGGGACGGGCCGTCGTTTTGCAGCGGCCTGTCACCAGGCAGACGGCAAAAAACCGACCGTCTGCCCCACGGCAAGAATAATTACCAGCGGTCGATGTAGAAGGGGTTTGCCGGGGGTTTGCCTTCGCACCAGTAGTGGTCGAAATTCGTGATGCCGGCGAGCTCGGTGAGAGCTTCTTCGTCGAGCCACTGGCGTCCGGTTGAGTCGCGGGGTTCGCCGGCGAAGATTGCGAGCGAGGCATCGCAGACGATTTCGGGCGTGCGCCACTGCGAACGGTCGGCCATCTGCCAGTTGATGGATGCCTGGCTCTCGATCAGCGTCCGCGGCCAGAGAGTGTTGCCCGCAATGTTGTCCTTACGATGTTCAGCGGCAAGACCAATGGCGATACGCGTCATGCCCAGCTTGGAAATGATGTAGGCAACTCTACCGGGGGAGGGTTCGACGGAAAGGTGCGGGCACATGTTCAGCACGTGGCCCCACTGCTGCTTCACCATCTGGGGAAGCGCGTAGTAGCAGGCGACGTAGGCAGCCCTGGCGTTGACGTCCATCATCAGGTCGAAGCGTTTGGGCGGGGTGTCGAGAATCGGTTTGGTCCAAATCGCGCCGGCGTTGTTCACCAGGATGTCGAGGCGGCCGAACTCGGCGATCGTGCGCTCGATCATGTTGCGGATGGCGTCCTCGTCGCGAACGTCGGTGACGACTGGTAGAGCGCGGCGGCCGAGAGCGCGGATGGCATCGGCGGTGTCGTGGATGCTGCCGGGGAGGCGTTCGGTGGAGGTTTCGCTCTTAGCGGCGACGGTGACATCGGCGCCTTCTTGGGCGAGGCGAATCGCCAGGGCTTTGCCGATGCCGCGGCTGGCGCCGGTGACCACGGCGACGCGACCGTGGAGATTGGGATGGAGGATGGGGTTGTTGGGCATATGCGAGAGTCAGCGCCGGGCAGAAGCCCGGCGGCGGCCCCGAAGGGCCGACCCCACTATGGCACGTGGGGGGGATCGACGGCGCGCTTGGGAGCCAGGTGCGCGAGCTTGTTGAGGCCATCGATGTAGGCTTTGGCGCTGGCTTCGATGACGTCGGTGGATGCGCCACGGCCCACCACTTTGAAGCCTTCTTTCTCCAGTTGCACCGTCACTTCGCCGAGTGCCTCGGTGCCGCTGGTTACGGCTCGAATTTCATAAGTTACCAGCTTCGCGGTGCTCTTGGTGACGGCGGAAAGAGCCTTGCAGACGGCATCCACCGGGCCATCGCCGATGGCCGCGCCTTCGCACGACTCGCCTTCGACGCGCAGGCGTACGGTTGCCGTGGGGATTGCGGAGGTGCCGCTGTAAATATGCAGATAGTCGAGCTGGTAGGTTTCGGGCGCGGGGTGGATTTCGTCATGCAAGATCGCTACCAGGTCTTCATCGAAAACTTCCTGCTTTTTGTCGGCCACCAACAGGAATCGTTGGTAGGCCTGGTCGAGCTCCGGCTGCGAGAGCGTATAGCCCAACTTCTGGAGGCGGTCGCGGAGGCCGGCCCGTCCGGTGCGCGCGGTCAGAACGACGCGGCTCTGTTCGATGCCGACGTCTTCGGGCCGGAGGATCTCGTAAGTCTCGCGCTTCTTGAGGAAACCATCGACGTGGATTCCGGAGCTGTGGGAAAAGGCATTGCCTCCCACCACGGCTTTATTGGGTGGAACCTTGATGCCGAGCAGGTCGGAAACCAGGCGGCTGGTGCGGTGCAGCTCGCGGCCATCGACATCGGTGTGAACGCCGAAGAAATCGGCGCGTGTGCGCAAGGCCATGACTACTTCTTCAAGCGCGGCATTGCCGGCGCGTTCGCCGATTCCATTGATGGTGCCTTCCACTTGGCGTGCACCGTTGAGAACGCCGTAAAGAGTGTTGGCCACGGCCATGCCCAAGTCGTCGTGGCAATGGACGCTGATGGTGGCTTGATGGATGTTGGGCACTCGCTCGCGGATGGTGCGGATGAGACAACCGTACTGCTCGGGCACGGTGTAGCCGGTGGTATCGGGGATGTTGACTACGGTGGCGCCAGCGTCAATCGCTGCTTCCAGCATCTCGAACAGGTAATTGGGATCGGAACGGCCGGCGTCTTCAGCGTAGAACTCGACATCGTCCACAAACTGCCGTGCCAGCTTCACGGCCTCCACCGCCATCTGCAAAATCTTGACCTTCTTTTCGGCCAGCGTGCGGCCGTAGCGCTCATCCTGAAACTTGCCCATGATGTGGATGTCGGACGAGCCGATGCCGGTATGGATACGGGGGCGGCGTGCTTTCGACAACGCTTTGCCGCAGGCTTCGATATCGACGGGCACGGCGCGGGACAGCGCGCAAATGGTGGGTCCCTCGATTTCTTCGCAGATCAGGCGGACGGCCGAGGAGTCTTCGGGCGAAGATGCCGGATAACCGGCTTCGATCACGTCGACCTTTAACTGCGCCAGTTGGCGCGCGATCATGAGCTTCTCGCGGCTACCCAGGCGAGTTCCGGCGGCCTGCTCCCCGTCTCTCAGGGTGGTATCGAATACAGCAACTTTCTCCGACATTTAACTCATGGTAACGCCTGGGCGCGGTTGGTTTCACGGTTTTATGGGGCCGTCATCAGGCGTGGCGCGGGCCGTCGCATTTCCGCGGCCTGCGATTGCTGACGGACGACAAAAATCGATCGTCCGTCCCACAATGTTTATGGGGCTCCGCTCCCTAACCCGGCATAGCCGGAACCAAACAGGAAATTCACCGCCGAGATGTGGAGGCGCCGAGAAAACGAAAAGGAACAGCGTCTCAGCTGGTTGACGAGCGTCACCGTAGCTCGAATTCGAGCGCCGAGGTGGCAGAGGAAATCCCGCGCTGACGCGTTGACCAGTTGCGGAGAACAGCGGGCTTCCACTTCGTAAGTGGGAAGCCAGAATGGTACGGACTTAACTACGTAGGTAGTGACGGTCGCGGTTCTTTGGCTAGCAGACCTGCCGCGTGGAGTATGCGGCGCACTTTCTTCGGTGATATGGAGAGCCGTTCGGCCACGCGCGACACTTTGCGGCCTTCGCGTTCCCAGACCTTGGGGATGATGACGCCGGCGAATTCCTCGGTGATTTGCTGGAAAGTCTTGTCGCCTACCAGGCCGGCGCTCCACGATCGCAACAAAGGATCGATTGGGCGGGCGCGCAGAACGATGGCCTGGAGCCGCTCCAGATCGTCCCACACGTGCTGCCGTTCGGAAGCCTGCGGCTGCAGCAGAGCTACTGCCTGGTCGTAGCAGCGGCGCGCGGCTTCCAAATCGCCAGAAGGTTCGGCAGCCGCGGTAAGGCCCTGCCACACCAGTGTGCGCGCCAGCAGGCGCTGGTCTTGTGTCTGGCTGGCGAAGCCGACTGCGTCGCGGGCGGAAATCTCGGCGGCTTCCTGATGGCGCGCCGGATCGCCAAACTGCTCCTCCAAAGCGGCATTTTCGATGACGCACTGGAGCATGCGGGCGCGCGCCATGGTGATGTAGTCGCGTTTCTCCTCCCCATGGCGGAAGGCTTCGGCGCTTTCGGCCGCGGCGCAATCCAGGTCACCGGAATCGAGGAAGAGGAAACCGCGGTTGATATGCACACCGGCAATGCCCCGGTGATTGTTGTGGCGGGCATAGATCTCCATGGCTTCATCGAGCTGCGCGCGGGCCTGGCCGCGAATGCGCTCGATCTCGAGGCGGGCGTTCCGCGTGAGTTCGGTGTGCTGCTCGGTCTCCTGTTTAGCGGAGCGGCGGGACGCGGAGGCGCGGTCGAATTCCTTCTGGCTTTTGAGCGCCAGCCGCCGATTGACGAACGCCAGGTTGAGCAGGGCGCGCGCGAGTTGCAACTGGGCTCGTCCGCCTTGACGATACTCGGCAATGGCCGCTTCCAAATACTCGAGGGCACGCTCGTATCTCCCCTGGCGGCGCGCGATGCGCCCGTAAGCGGATTGCACGTTGCCCCGGCTCAGAAAATCGTTGGTCCGGCTGAGCGCTTCTTCGGCGCGGCCGAGGATGGTGATGGCCTCATGCAGCTTCCCTTTTTGGAACGCCAGCCAACTGCGCGTAGCTTGCATGATGGCGGCCATCTGCGTATAGCCGCACTCGAGCGCCAGCTCTTCACCGCGCACGATGTAGTTCAGCGCGTCATCGTACTGGCCGGTGATGCGCAGGCAACGGCCGGTCCAGAAGTTCGCGATGGCAAAGAGCTCACGGTCGTCGACCTCCTGCTCGAGCGACTGTACGAAGCGGAAATGCCCGGCGGCGCGGTCGAGATCTTCCTGAGACATGGCTACCTTGCCCTCGGCCATACGAAGGTGCAGATAGTCGCTCAGGGGAAGAGTGGCCCGAACAGATGGCGGAAATTTGGTCAGTAAGAGCCGCAGTATGTCGGGGCCATCGAAGCCAGCGTCCACCCATTGAGCCACCAGCCCAACCAGGACGCCAGAGTGTGGGGATTTGGGATCGAGCGCTTCAACAGTGGGCTTGATGCGTTCGAGCGACTGGAGGCCCTGCTCAATTCGACGATACCCGAGGTCATCGCGCAACTGCGCCAGCAGGGCGTCGGAATCGTTTTCCGGGCCCATGATTGCAGTATGGAACTTGGCGCGGGCGAAGTCAAAGAGTAAAGGATCTGATTAGGTTGGTGGCCTGAGTAAACGACAATTTAGGGATGGCAGTACCAACGGAGATTCATGGACAAAAGTACATCAGCCTGGCGACTTTCCGGAAGAGCGGCGTTCCGGTTTACACGCCGATCTGGTTTGCGGAAGACAATGGGCGGCTGTATTTCATGACCAGCAGCAGGTTGGGGAAGTATAAACGCATTCGGAATAATCCGAAGGTGACGATCGCCCCGTGCACCATGCGGGGGAAGATCACCGGGGCGGAATTCCCGGCGACGGCGCGCATTCTCCCGCCGGAAGACTTTCAGAGGGTGCGCCGGCTTCTCCACGCGAAGTATTGGCTGGCGAGGATTCCCTTCCTCTGGCGCAATACCGACGCCTATCTGGAGATTTCGCCCGAGCCGCGGCCCTGAAATCGAAGCGAGCGTTTGGCCTGGGAGCGGCGGGTCCAGCAGTGAACTTGCTTCGGCGATATCGCTGCCGGCATTGGTGGCGGGAAGTGGGTTCGTTTCGGCGGGGGTAGTGACTTGAGCCGGTTGGAGTTCGGGTGGCTCGGTGGGTTCGTGCGGTAAAACGGGACGGAGTGCGCGGAGGCGTTCGAATTCTTCGACGGCGCGGCGGTAGAGGCGCTCAGACTGGGCTTGGTAGCGCAGGCAGAGGGACCAGGTATTGGCGGCCTTGGCCATGCGATGGAAGCCTTCGGCGAGGGCGTAGTTGCGGTTCTGGTCGCGGGTGGTTTCGATGTCGCCGTCGCCAATCATTTCTTTCGACATGGGGAGGAACGGCTGGCCGGACGGATCGAGGACGTCGTTGAGGCAACTGGTGAAGAGGCCGGCTTCGAGGCGGGCGGCGCGGAGGAGGGCCTGCTGGGCCAGGGCGATGCGCTCGACGGCGAAGAGTTCCTGGGTGTTGACGGGCCGATAGAGGGCGACGAGGTCGGATTTGAGATCGGCGACTTCGTTGAGGTCTTCGAAGCGGACGATGGCGAACTTGGAAGCGGTGAAACCGTGCTTACGGGCGTTTTGCGCGGAGCGGGTTTTGCCTTCGGGCGTGCGCGGGCCGGTGGATTGAGCGGCGTTGGCGCGGTTGGCGGCGAGTTTCTGGTCGGAGACGGGCTGGCGAGGCATAGGTTGGATTTCCGGTCAAAGGTATAGCACGGAGGCGGGCCGGACCTCGGTGGGGAAGAAGGCAAGTGGCGGAAAGAATGGGCGATTGGGGGAGGGAAGGCACGGTGAACGATATTCACCGCCGAGGCGCCGAGAAGACCAAAAGGGAAATGCGTCTGGGCTGGTTGACGGGCGTCACCGTAGCTCGAATTCGAGCGCCGAGGTGGCAGAGGAAACCCCGCGCTGACGCGTTGCCCGCGGGGCTTACTTGAGCGCTGACGTGGGAAGTTGGCCGGTCTCTTGGTGGTGGATCTTGCGGCGAATGTCGGGCCAGAATTCCTTTACGACGAAGGTTAAGGTGTCGTAGCCTACCTGTGAACCCCAAACACTGAGTGCATTCGAAACGTCGCGGTCGGCTACCGGATGATAGCTGTAAGTGGAGATGGCGGACGCGGACGCGCTGCCGAGGATCTCCGAGAAGTTGAACTCTTTGTGACCGCTGTCCCCGCGTGTCACGAAGACGTGACCTACGGCATAGCCCGCGCGGCGCCAGAATCCGCCCGTGCCCTTCTGGAAGTAGCGGGGGTCCTGGTGCAAGAGGGCAGGTAGGATGGCCGACGTTGCGAAATTTTCGATGGTGCCATCGGCAAAATACGAGCCGAAGCGCTTGCCATACCCTGCGCCTCCCTGTCCGAAGCCGGGTTCGCTATTCTCCCACTGACTGATGCCGGCTAGCGCGCCGTACCAGAAATACTGCACATAATCGAACGAGCTGCGGGCGGTTACTTTGAATTTTCGCCCGGCGGTGAGGGGAGGGACTTGGCCAGCATTTTCTAAGGTGAGAAAATTGGGCAGGGCGAAGAAGAGCCGATCCTTCGAAGTGCCGTGTTGATTTTGGTTCCCTTCTTTTTCATTGCTGTGGGCCGCGCCGGTGCTCTGTGGATTGGACGGCTGATCTGTCGGTGTAGTAGCGGAGGCCGGCTGTTGCTCTCCGGATACAGGCGTACCGGCCACGCCCGGCGTCTGTTGTTGCGCCACGGAATCCAAAGGGTAAAGGCTGATAAACACGCCTGCCAGCAAGCAATTGAAGAATCTCAGTCGAAATTGCATCGTGTACGGAGTTTCTTAAGACGCACGTTTCCTTCCATCTGTGTGCGTCGCGAGCCCCAGACCCTACTACTCCATTTTAGAGAAGTGCACGACCCGAAGAGTTTCTACTAGATTGAGGCTTGTACAATGATCGTAGAGCATTTCCGATGCGTCCGGCAATGAAGATTTTTCCGCTACTTCTTGTGGCATGCTCCTTGGTGTTAGCCGAAGATCCGTCCTGGAGGAGCAGGCCCATGAAGCAGTGGAGTGCGGAGGACGGGACCGCAATCCTTTCCTATTCGCCATGGGCTGAGCGTGTGACGCCGCAATGGGTGCGCGATCTGAGCCCGGATGAGCGGAGGGCGGGCGGCGACCTGCAAGCCGATCAGGGGAAGGGCGTCGGGCTGGATGGGCTGATTGGGATCTTCGATTCCGAGCGAGAGGCCGCAGCCATTGCTCGTGCCCACGAGAAGCCCGATCCAGGGACCTTTATGGTTCGGTGGGAGAGCGCGCGCCCGGTGCGGACGGCGTTGCAGCTAGCGCCGGACCGCGAGGCTCCCACGCTGGATAGCGAGGCGTACTACGCGATCGTGGTTTACGATTTTCCGACGCCGAAGAACTGGAGCGAGGGGACGCTGAAGGGCGTGGCATTTCTGAAGCGTCATGATAAGAAAGATCTCAAGCCGGCGCGCGTCATGATCGAGCGCAAAGATGATGGGTTGGCCACGCTGGTTTATCTGTTTCCGCGGCCGGTCGAGATCACCAAGCGAGACATCAGCAAGCCCCCGCTCCCTAACGGTCGCGGCCCGGTAACTGCATGTGAACTCGATGCGGTGTTTTCGAGCGCGCGTTAGCAAGCGGTTCTTGGGCTTGTTCAGCAGCCTGCTAGGATACGCGTGGCTCACGCAGGGCGCTCGGTCGTGACTTCGGCGCCGTTGCTGCTACCAGGTTGATGCGTCACGCCGGTTGATACATCCTTAAACACGGCCGTGCTATCCGATGTTTCCGGCATTACGGGGAACTGGAAGCCGCATTTCGGACAGGGCTCGGCAAGTATGGCCTGCTCGTGATGCAGGTCGTAAGCCTGGTCGGAAATGTTGGCGCAGCATGGACAGACACGGATCAATCGAGTGTTCTTCAACTCGAAGTTGGTGATGATGTCTTCCATGATGGCGCCGCTGCGTACAGCCCAAGCCTTGGCCTGTTTGTGGTAGGTGTTCATGTGCCAGTCTTTGAGGGCTTCGACGCTGGTCCAGATGCTGATTTCGTTGTACCAGGAGGGATCTTTGGGATGCACCCACCAGGTCAGGTGCAGGAATCCCGGAAGCGTCTTTAGCTGGTTGCGAACTTCGCCGAAGAGTAACTTGAATTTCTCATAGCCGTCGGGGCTTGAGAAGCGCACTCGCTGCATGCTCTGATAGATAGGCATCGATTCTCCTTTTGGTAAGTCAGTCCATGTTCAGAAATCCAACCGAAGCGCGAGTTGACCGGTGCGGTTGCCGCCTTGCCCGGCTGTTTGCGCTGATTGCAGGACGCCAAATGTTTCCGGACTACTGGTATTGCTGGCCGGCGGCGCGAAGTTCGTGTGATTGAGCGCATTGGTGAAGGTGCACTCAAACCGCAGGCGCGCGCGCTCGCGGATGGGGAAGATTTTCGATAAACCTGCGGAGACAGAAATCGTTCCAGGGCCTTCCAGGATACCGACTCCGGCATTGCCGATTCTTCCGGCGCCAGCAGGTGTGGGGGCAAAGGCGTTGAGGTTCCACTGGAGGCCGGAGCCTGGCGAAGCCGGATCTCCCACGGCATCGGGCCGCGCGGTGATGCCGCCGCGACCCACGATGCCGGTGTTCGATTGGTCCAGCGTGGGGCTAACTGTGGGAGTGAGCCACGGGCCGGTCTGCAATAGCGTGACCGTGCTTAAATTCCAACCGCCGACTACCGCATTTAGAACTTTCGAGTTGGTACTCAAAGCCCGTCCCGTTCCGAATGGGAGCTGGTAGATGCCGGTTACCAGGAATCGCTGCCTGGGCATGCCCGCGACATTTCCGCGGACCGCGCGGAGATCGAATTGATCGTAGGAAGGCGTGAATAGCAGGTTTTCCGAAGAGAAGCCGCCGGGGGCATCGCCCTGGGCATCGCTGATGTTGTGAGCCCAGGTGTAATTTGCCTGGAAGGACAATCCGTGCGACATGCGATGCGTGGTTTCGAGCGTCAGCCCCTGGTAGTTGGCAAAGCCGGCGTTCTTGCTGTAGTTGAGCTCAATCCAATTCTGATAGGGGGCGCGCGGATCCACGTAAGGGCTGGGCACATAGGGCTGCGCGCTCGGAGGAATGGCATTGTAATCCTCCTTCACGTTCATCCGGTACGAGTTCATCCCGACGTAGCTGATGCGGACGGCCGTCTCGTTGGTGACCTGGCGCTCGATGGTCACGTTCCATTGCGCAGTTTGGGGATCGCGGTAATTGGGCGACATCCCGTCGTAGAATCCGGTTCCTCCGTACTGAACGGCTTGCGCTACCGGCGTGGTCTGCGGGAACGTAAACAGCGGTGCGCCGCCGCTGTTGTTGGAATAAGTGTAGGGGGCGCCCAAAGGGATTCCGATAAAGTCGTAGGCTAACTGCCCGAGTGGTGTTTGCGTGAAGATGCCGAACCCGGCGCGGATGACCGTCTTGTTGTCGCGGAAAGGCCGGAAGGCGATGCTGATACGCGGATCGAAGTCACGCCAGTAGGTGTTCCGCAGGCTCTGCGATAGGTGATCCTGGCTGGCGTTAATCACGTTCGAACAAGGAAGCGAGGTATTTCTTGTGGCCAGCTGGCAGGCGTTAAACGAAATCAGGAAGGCGTTGTAGTTCGCCTGGAGCAAGGCGCTGGAAGGGACGGTTTTGTTCAGGAGAATGTCCGGCACTACGACATCGCCATTTTTCGGATCGAAGTTCGCGATGTCGCCCTGGTTTTCGGTGAACTCGGGCAGCAGTTCCCATCGCAAGCCGAAATTCACAGTCAGGCGGTCGTTCACCTGCCATTGATCCTGGCCGTAGAAACCCCACTGCACGCTCGGCTCATTGGTGTTGGGGCTGCTGCCAACAATGAAATCGGTATTGGGCGCGCCCAGCAGAAAGTCGCCGAAGGCGCTGCCGGTGAACACGCCCTGGTTGAAGGTGAAGGCTCCAAAGTCATCGGATTGACCCCAGCGGACAACGGTTTCGTAGAACACGTTGCGCACATCCATGCCGACGCGCAGGGTGTGCTTGCCCATGGTGCGGCTCAAGTTGTCTGTGAATTGGGTGGTGCGCGAGGCGCCGGGTCCGTCTTTGTCGCGGCCGATGGGGGTAAAGCCGCTGCCGTCTGAGAAATTGAACGTCGGGAAGGCGCCGGTGGTGGGGTGATTCGCAAAGCTGATGCCGGTGAGGCCGAGTGAGTCGTCGGCGGTTGCGCCCAGGATCGGAAAGGTGGTGTTGATGATGTTGTAGGTGAACCCGAAGCGCGCCTCGTTCACCATCCGGGGAGTGATGGTGTAGTTGTAGGAAACCAGGAAACTGCGATCATGCTCAGTGTTGATATCGTCCGGCAGAAGAAGATTGGCCGTGTCGGAGGTCAGCTTCTTGTAGCTGAAGCGGGCGTAGATCTGCTGTTTGGTATTGATGTAGTGATCGAGCCGGATGTCAAAGCCGTTGGTGCTGGCTGGTGTGGGCTGCAGGGTTTCATAGTTGAATCCGCTGCCGCCGCTGAAATTGGGCAATGGGTAATAGCTATTGAGCAGGTTCTGAGAAACCGGATTCAGTCTGGATGTTGGAATCGCGTTGTTCGGGAATGGCGCGCCGCTTAGCGGATCCGTCAGAACATTGGTGGGATTACCGGTTTGCGGATTGAGGAGCGGGAGGGCGCTCAGATCGCCGTTGCGCTGTGCGGCGGTCGGAACCAGATACTGCTCCGGGGCGGCGGTTCTGCGGCGGTTTCCTTCATAGTCGAGGAAGAAGAACGTTTTGTCGTGGCCGTTATAGAGGTGGGGAATGGTCACCGGGCCACCGAGGCTGCCGCCGAAGGTGTTGAAGCGCTTGGGCGCTTTGGAAGTGAAATTCAGAATGGTGGCGTCGAGCGTGTCGTTCTGCAGATACTCGAAGAGGCTGCCATGCAATTGGTTGGTGCCGCTTTTGGTGATGAAGGTAACGTCGGCCACTTGCGAGAATTCGGCGCTGTTGTTAAATGCTGTGACTTTCAGTTCGGACAGTCCCTCCGAGGATGGGTAGGCGTTTACAAGAGAGCCATTGCGGGTGACATCGGCGGTGGAAATGCCATCGACCGAGAAACCGGTCATGGAGTAAGTTGCGCCTCCCACTTCGACGTTGCCCTGACTATCCGTGATGACGTTCGGGGAAAGCGCCAGAGCCGCCAGCGGACTGGTGGACTGAGCTCTGAAATTCAGGGGCATCTGGACCAGCTGCTCGTTACTCTTGCTATCGCCGACGACGCTGTTCTCGGTGTTGATCTGGGCTGCGGCGGCCTCGACGCTCACGGTCTGCTGCACCTGCTCGATGGAAAACGTGACGTCGACGCGCGCGCTCTGGCGGGCATCCAGATTGATGGCGACTGTGGTGGACTTGGCGAAGCCCTCTTTCTTGGCCGACACCTCATAGCGCCCGGGCTTCAAGTTCTCGAACAGGTAGCCACCGTTATCGTCGGTCACCGCAGTGCGGCTGGTGTTCTCGTCCAGACTGTGGAGGGTGACGACGGCTTGCGGGACCGCGAGGCCTCCCGGATCGCGCGCGGTACCGCGGATGTCGCCAAAGGTGGATTGCGCCGAGCCGATTGATGGCAGGAGCAGGAACGCGAACAACGCGCAGCCCGCAGAAAGAACGCGTGTCTGTCGATTGGACATAGTTATTCTCCTCGATCGGTGATGGTGACGTCCGGAAGTCGCAGACCTTGCGAGTCAGGAAAAGGGCCGGGGAGCCAGTTGAGGAGCTGACGTAGCTGGGCGGCTCAGAATCGCCCGTGAACTCTACTTAGTTGTCGTCGATCGTACCGTAGGGGGGCACGCGATTCAATGACCACTCTGTGTCCGCCCGGCATGACCACTTTCCTGACGGATGGCCTTGCGCAGGCGCCGTACCTGATGAGCCATTTCGTCAGCCTTGGTGCTGCCAAAGCCGAGAATGAAGCCTTGGCGCGCGCCTTTGCCGGCGTAGGCCGCCGAAAGGGGCCAAAGCCAGAGATTATCTTGCGCCGCCCGGGCGGAAATCCTTTGGTCGGACAAACCGGGTGGAAGCGTGATGACCAGGTGCATGCCCGCTTCCGCGCCCAGAATTTCGATTTCCGGTCCGAACTCCTTGCGCAGCGCCTGCCCGAGCGCATTACGCCGCTCCATATAGAGCTGCCTGGTCTTGCGGATGTGGCGCGCGAAGTGGCCGCCGCTGATGAAGTCGGCAAGCGCCGCCTGATAGAGAAGCGAAGGCGCGAGATCATTCGCCTGGCGCACCACGAGAAAGCGATCCACCAGGGCGGGCGGAATCACCATGTATCCGAGACGAAGCGCCGGAAAGAGCACCTTACTGAATGTGCCGATGTAGATCACGCGCGAGCCGGGATCGAGCCCCTGCATGGAGGCCACCGGCATGCTCTCGTAGCGGTACTCGCTATCGTAGTCGTCCTCGACGATCCAGGCGCCGGAATGATGGGCCCATTCGAGCAATTGCAAACGGCGCGCGGCGCTCATCGTGACGCCCAACGGATACTGATGGGATGGTGTAACGTAGGCGACGCGCGCATGGCGGCAAAGCTTGATGCCGGCCGCGACATCTAACCCCTCGTCATCCACCGGAACGGGTACCAGGCGGCAATTGGAGAGCGTCAGTGCGTGCCGCAAAAATTCGTAGCCAGGCTCCTCAACCCAGACCGGGCTGCCCGGATCGAGCAGGACGCGCGCGGAAAGATCGAGGGCATGCTGCGAACCGTTGACTACCATGATCTGAGAGGCCTGACAACGAACGGCTCGGGCGGTTCGCAGGTACGCGGCGATGACTTCGCGGAACTCCTCGGAACCCAGCGGGTCGGAATAATTCATCGAACTGGCATGCACTCTGCGCGCGTGGCGCGTGACCAGATCGGACCAGATGCGAAACGGGAAATGATCGGTGGCAATCTGCCCGACGCTAAAAGCGCCCGAACCGCGAAACCACTGGGATCCTTCCACTGGCAGGAGGCTGGCAACCTGTGAAATGGCATCGGCGGCCGGCTCCGTGACGACATTCGGCACGGTGGGGCGGACGCTCAAGAACTGATCCGAAAGCGAACTTTTTACAAATGTGCCTGCGCCGGACCGGCTTTCGATGTAGCCTTCGGCCAGAAGCTGCGCATAGGCATCGAGTACGGGAATGCGCGAGATTCGAAGATCATCGGCGAGTGCCCGGGTGGACGGAATCTGTTGACCGGGCTGTAGCCGGCGTTCCAGGATCAGGGCGCGCAGGCTGTCATAGACCTGGCGGTGGAGCGGCTTTTCGCTGTTGCGGTCTACTGCGATCAGCGCCACTGCAGCGCCATGAGGCTTCTTTCTCATTGGCGGACCCGGGCCATAGGTCAATCATAGTGGTCGAATAGGACGGGCTTCAAGTGTCGAAGATCGCGACCACTTTGGTGTCGCCGGGCGGAAGCCCGGCGGCGGCCCGGAAGGGCCGGCCCCACTAACGTCAATCCAGATACTCGTACGCCCGTAACGTCAAGAATTCGGCAAAATCCGGGTTGATGACCATTTCGTCGTAGAGTTGAGCGGCCAGAGTCAGTTGTTTTTCGGGCACGCGGGTGCGGAGCTTCTCCACGTGTTCCTCCATCATCGTGCGGACTAAGGCGGGGGTTACGACACGGCCATCGGCCATGGTCGAGCCGTGCTTGACCCATTGCCACAACTGGGCGCGGCAGATCTCGGAAGTTGCGGCATCCTCCATCAGGTGGTAGATGGGCACGCAACCATTGCCGCCCAGCCACGCGGCGAGGTATTGCAGCCCCACGTCCAAGTTGACGCCGAGGCCGGCTTCGGTGATGGTCCCGTCGGGCGTCTCCAGGAGATCCGAGGCGGTCTGGTTGGCGGCCGTTCGGCGGTCTAACTGGTTGGGGAAGGGCATGTAGGTGTCGAATACACGCTTCGCCAAAGGCACCAGGCCCGGATGCGCTACCCAGGTGCCGTCATGGCCCGCCCACACTTCGCGCAATTTGTCTTCGCGAACGCGGGTGAGGGCTGCCTGGTTTGCCTCGGGATCATGGGCGATGGGAATCTGGGCCGCCATGCCGCCCATGGCGTGAATGCCGCGGCGGTGGCAGATGGCCACCAGGCGCTCGACGTAGGAGTTCAGAAAATGCCGCTTCATCGTGACCTGTGCCCGATCGGGCAGCACGCATTCTTTACGATTACGGAATTTCTTGATGTAGCTGAAGATGTAATCCCAACGGCCGCAATTCAGGCCCGCCGAGTGCTCGCGCAATTCCCAGAGGATCTCGTCCATTTCGAACGCTGCGAGAATGGTTTCGATCAGAACGGTGGCGCGGATGGCGCCGCGGGCAATTCCCAGATGGTCCTGGGCTGCCACGAAGACGTCGTTCCAGAGGCGCGCCTCAAACCGGCTCTCCAATTTCGGCAGGTAGAAGTATGGTCCTGTGCCATTCTTCAGCAGCGTGCGCGCATTGTGAAAGAAGAATAATCCGAAATCGAACAACGAACCGGAGATCGGCTCGCCGTCCACGAGAAAATGCTTTTCCACGAGGTGCCAGCCGCGCGGACGCACCATCAACACGGCCGGCGCTTCGGCCATCTCGTAGTGTTTCCCCTCAGGGCTGGTATACGTGATCGTCCCATTTACCGCGTCGCGCAGATTGATCTGGCCTTCGATGACGTTTTGCCAGGTGGGCGAATTGGAGTCCTCGAAATCGGCCATGAATACCATGGCGCGGGAATTCAAGGCGTTGATCACCATCTTGCGGCTGGTGGGCCCGGTAATTTCGACGCGCCGGTCGAGCAGGTCGGCGGGCGGCGGCGCAACTGTCCACGGCATTTGGCGGATTTCGGCAGTCTCCGCCGGAAAATCGGGTTGCCAGCCATCATCGATCTGGCGCTGGCGAACCTGCCGGTCTTTTAATAATTGGCGGCGGCGCGCTTCGAAACTGGCCGATAATTTCGCTAGAAACTGAACGGCTTCGGGCGTAAGGACGGAATCTTGTCCGTCTACTGGCGGTACGGTGATCCCCACCGTTTCGTACTGGGCTGCAATCACGGGGAAGTCCTCTTGTCGTGATCCTAACCCATTGCACGTGCGGCCGGTTACCAGCGCGTCCGATCCGGACCAGCGGCCCGCGCGGTCCCGCGACAGTTGGCGCGGCACGCCGCTATGATGTGTACTGCTGGTAGGAAGCTAACGAATGCACCAAGATCAAAAACTATCGCACGCCTGGCACCACGACTCACGTTGGAAGGGCATTGTGCGTCCGTACAGTCCGGAGGCCGTGACCCGGCTCCAGCCATCGATTCAGATCGAATACACCTTGGCCCGGCTAGGGGCCGAGCGTCTCTGGAATCTTCTGCACAGCGAATCTTATGTCGCCAGCTTGGGAGCGCTCACCGGCACGCAGGCCGTCGAGCAGGTACAGGCGGGGCTTAAGGCCATCTACGTGAGCGGGTGGCAAGTGGCCGGTGATGCCAATCTGGCCGGACAGATGTATCCCGACCAGAGCCTCTACCCGTCGAATAGTGTGCCGTCGCTGGTTCGCGCCATCAACAATGCCCTGCTGCGCGCCGATCAGATTCACCGCTCGGAAGGAGAGACCGCTGGTCCGTATTGGTTTGCGCCTATCGTGGCGGATGCCGAAGCGGGATTCGGCGGCGCGTTGAACGCCTTCGAGCTGATGAAGGCCATGATCGAAGCGGGGGCGGCCGCGGTCCATTTCGAGGACCAGCTCTCCTCTGCGAAGAAGTGCGGCCACCTGGGCGGAAAAGTGGTGGTGCCGATCCGCGAGTTTGTGCAGAAACTCATCGCCGCGCGGCTGGCGGCCGATGTACTGGGTGTTCCCACATTACTCATTGCCCGCACGGACGCCGATGCGGCACGGCTGTTGCTCAGCGATATCGACCCGCGCGATGAGCCGTTCCTCGCAGGCGGCCGGACCGAAGAGGGATTCTTCGCCTACCGCGGCGGCTTGGATGCGGCCATCGCTCGAGGCCTGGCCTATGCGCCGTATGCGGACTTGATCTGGTGCGAAACATCGGTGCCGGACCTGGATCAGGCACGCCGGTTCGCCGAAGGGATTCACGCGCAATTTCCCGGCAAACTTCTGGCTTACAACTGCTCGCCTTCGTTCCACTGGAAGCGCACGTTGACCGAGCGCCAGATCGCCCATTTCCAGGCGCAAATCGCCGAGTTCGGATACAAGTATCAATTCGTCACGTTGGCCGGATTCCACGCGCTCAACGCCAGCATGTTCGAGCTGGCGCGCGACTATTCCCGCAACGGCATGAGTGCGTACTCGCGTTTGCAAGAGAAGGAATTCGCCCTATCGGAGAACGATGGCTACGCCGCCATCCGCCACCAGCGATTCGTCGGAACCGCGTATTTCGATGCCGTGCAGACCACCGTGGCAGGTCACCACGCTTCCACCGAGGCGCTGGAGGGATCGACGGAAAACGCGCAGTTCTCGCCGGTCCGCCACTAGTGCGATTGTCCCTGCGATATCGATAGCGATGTCAAGGTGTGGGCGCCGGGCGGAAGCCCGGCGGCGGGCCGGAAGGCCCGGCCCCACATTCTCCACTAGTCCGCTGCAACGCCGGAGTTCGGAATTGCCGCGCCGCGGCGAGCGGTTGCAATGGCGGATTACGATTCTTCCGGGATTTTTCCGTCCAGAACAAACGTAGAAAGCGCGCGGATGGCTTTGGCGTACTGGCGATTCGCATGGGCCTGGACGCGCGCGGCCTCGCGGATCGCCCGGCTGCCGTCCGAGTGGGTCAGGTCCAGATCCTTCGAAGCCGCCATCAGCTCGCGAACCCTGGTTGTTGCGAATTCGTACTGCGCCTTGGCAACTTCGACTTCTTTCCGCAGCCGCTCCTCGATGGGAGCACGGCCCGGCGGAGTTGAAAGAGTCTTGGGACAAGGGGTTCCTCTACGGTTTGTTATCTTACACCGGTCAACCTGAAAAATGCGTGGAGAGGCTTGATACGATAATTTTCCGTGCACGACCCGTATCATTTGCAACGCTTTCTGGACGCGCAGGACACTGTGGTTGACCAGGTGCGCTCCGAATTGCGCCTGGGCCGGAAGAGTGGCCATTGGATGTGGTTCATCTTTCCGCAAATCCGCGGGCTCGGCCACAGCCATCTGGCGAACCTCTACGCGATCACCTCGCGGGAGGAAGCCGCCGCGTATCTGGAGCACCCGATTCTGGGGCCTCGTCTGCGAGAGTGCACGCAACTGGTGAATCAGGTGGAGGGGCGTTCCATCGAGCAGATCTTTGGATACCCGGACTATTTGAAGTTCCGCTCGTCGATGACGCTGTTCGCGCACGCTGGCGCGGAGAACGACGTCTTCACACACGCAATCGGGAAGTACTTTGCAGGTGAGTACGACCGGTTGACGATCGAGCGGCTGTAAAACAGCGGCGCAAAGGCGCGCTTCGCACACCCTGGCAGACCGCGAAAGACGACGGTCTGCCCCACGGAAGGCAGCGAAACACGCCTCGTTATTTGTGACGCAGACCACTAGCTACTGGTGCACGGACGTGTATAAGGTCGGGGCGCCGGCGAAGTTACCCTCCGCGAAAGTCACCGGCACGGCATCGCTATCCGGGATGGCGGGCACGACTACATCGAACTGGTATAGACCGACATTGCCGGGCATCAGGCCCGCATAGTTCACTGTGGCCTGGGTATCGCCGAAGAAGACCTCGAACGAATCGTTCAGTTGATTGGGCTGTTGGACGAGCTGGCCCTGGGTTGCGGGTGGCGTTACCGCGCCGAATCCATTCCCATAAAATGTGATGACTTCGCCGGGATGAGCGGGCCGCGAGGAAGCACCTGCCGGATTTGTCCCAGACGGCAGCACTAAGATCGAGGTGCCGCTGATCACCGCGTCCAGGTACACATTGCCTGCGACCTGCAAGCCCTGGCATAATCCGGGCTGCTCCGCGTTCACCTGAACCGTGAGGGGCGCGCTGGTTCCGTTGGGCGTGGTCACCGTCACCTGCTGCGTACCCGGGCTGATGCCAAGAGGCACCTGCGCATTCACCTGGGTCGTGCTGACATATGAAATCACGGCATTCTGCCCGGCCATGGTCACCTGAGTGCCGGCCAGCGTGGTGGGGGCCGTGTTGCCAGTGAACGCGTCGGCCCACGTATTGACGCCAGGGGCGAGGGCCGTGCCATGAATCTCCATCCACCCGCCCACCGCCAGGGTGGCGTAATTGCCGCATGCCGAGGCGCTCACGATGCTCGTAATGCCGGGAGGGACGGCCGCGTTGATCGGGCCGGTGCCCGGTGTCAGCAAGCGGATTACGTTATTGCCCGTGTCGGAAACAAAGAGCGTTCCATTGGGCCCCAACACGATTTCCTGCGGGAAATTGAGGCGGGCCAGGGTTCCAAGGCCTCCATCGCCGCTGTAGCCATTGGTCGAACGTCCGGCGATGGTCCAAATGTTGCCGTCCGGGGTGATGACGCGGACACGCCAATTAAACGTATCTACGATGTACACGTTGCCGGCGGCATCCACGGCTACTCCCTTGGGAAAGTTCAGTTGCGCTTTCGTGGCAGGACCCCCGTCACCGGAAAATCCGGCGATGCCTGTTCCCGCGATGGTGGTGATCACGTTGCCCGACACCTTGCGGATGCGATTGTTGAAGGTGTCGGCGATGTACAGATTTCCGGCGGAATCGATCGCCATCGACTGCGGATTGTTGATGGAGGCGTGCGTGGGCGAGCCGCCATCGCCGGAGAATTGGGCAATGCCGTTTCCCACCACCGTGGTGATGTTGCCGCCGCTCACCAACCGGATGCGGTTGTTGAGCGTGTCCACAATGTAGTAACTGTTGGAACCGCCGATGGTCACCCCCAGCGGTCCATTGACTTGCGCGTTGGAAGCGAGGCCGCCATCTCCGGAGAAGCCGGGTCCCAGCGTTGTGCCCGCCACAGTGCTGATATTGCCGCTGGCAGCCACTTCGCGGACCGCGGAATCGGTAAGGTCGCTCTGCGTGAAATAAATGTTTCCGGAAGCATCCACGGCTACGCCGCAAGGCTGAGAGATTTCGGCCTGGCTGCCTGCCGCGCCATCGCCGGTGTATCCGGCCGTGCCGGTGCCGATAATGGTGTTGATGACGCCAGCCGTCACCTTGCGAATTCGGGAATTGCCGAGGTCGGCGATATAGAGGCTGCCGGAACTGTCGACGGCCATGCCGCACGGGCTGCTAATATCGGCTTCGGTGGCCAAGCCTCCGTCCCCGGAGTACCCGTTCGTCGCATCCCCCGCGACCGTGGAGATTGTGTAGACCGGCGCTTGCGCGCGGCCGGGGAATGGCGCGAAACATGCTAATGCGACGAGAGCGCAGACATTTTTCAAGTAAGGATTTCGTTTCACTCTTGTTCCCTAGCAAGCAAAAGACCGATAGACGAAGCCAAGCGGCATCCGGTTTCCCGGCGTACCTGGGCTATAAAGGATGGCTTGCGGGAACTGGTGAAGCGAATCCCGCCGGAAGTGCTGCCAACATTTACTGGGTCTTACCTACTTTTCTTGTAACCTATAAGGTTAGCGTAAAAAATGAGAAGCGGAATCGTTTTGTCTATAGCTGCGCTCCTGGCATGCGGGAGCGCCACGGGCCAGGCGCCGGCCGGATTCGGCTCGGTGATGGGAATCATTCTGGACCGCGCCGGCAACGGCATGCCCGATGCACGAGTGGTTCTCTCCAATGAAAGCCTGGGGACCGAGCGCACACTCGTCAGCACCGACGATGGCGTGTTCGACGCGCACAACGTAGTCCCCGCCGAGGGTTACCGGATCACGATCACCCGCAAGGATTTCGCCGGTTGGGAATCGGAGCTGTTCCCGGTTTCCACGGGGCAAAAACAGACTTTCGAAATCGTGTTGCAGGCCGAAGAGAGCCCCGATAGCGGCGTGAAGGCTGAATCGACAGGCAGCATGCGCCCGGTTCCGGATTACAACAACGGCGCGGGAAACGTGAACACGGCGGAGATGGTGGAAAACACTCCGAACAGTGGACGAACCATGGAAACCCTGTCGCCGTTAGCGCCCTTCGCGGTCCTGGCTGGTGCGACGCCAGGTGTGATGGTATTTCACGGTGTGCCGTTTTCGAACCCTTTGCTGATCGACGGGATCTACGCAACCGACAACTATTTTTTCAACCGGCCAGCCACGCCTGACCCAGTGAGCCTGGCTGCGGTCCAGGATTTTTATACCGCCAGTTCCAACTTCACGGCTGAATTCGGCAACACGATGGGAGGCCTTCTCGACGCCGCTACGCACAGTTCGGCAGACGCCTACCACGGCTCCATTTACGAGTATTTTCGGAATAACGCCTGGCAGGCACACGACCGCTACGCCATGGGCTTCGATACGCGCCAGCGCCAGAATCAGGGCGGTATTAGCGTGGGCGGACCGATCCGCGGTGAGAATCTGTTTTTCTTTTTGAATCTGGAAGGGCTCGATCGCAGCGGCGAGGGCCTGAATCGCATTACCAATCCCCTGATCGCCGATCCGACCGGTACGCGCGTGCTGCCCTCCAATTGCCAGGCCACCGCAGCCCAATGCTTCGTGGCAACGCGGTTCCTCAAGTCGCAAATGAACGTGCTGACGCCTCTATGGGAGCATTCCTACCACGGACTGATCAAAATCGATTATCGGCGCAGCGCCCGCAATAACGTCAGCCTCGAAGCCGGCGGCTTGCAGTGGCATGCTCCCAGCCTCGCCGAGACCGAAACCGTGGCTGCCAATGGCGGCCTGCTCGGCGATCCGCTAATGCTCGAACAAACGCGATTCGCCAAAATCGGTTGGACGTTTACCACGACAGGCCAAATGACCAACGACATGCGTGCGGGCTTTTACCAGGACCGTATCACGCAAGGAGTGTCTTCGATGCCGGCGGGCTTCGCCACCGGGCTGCTCGGCATCCAGATTGCCGGGACTACGGTGGGTGCTCCGCAATCCTCGACAGTGGTCCTTCCGAGCGAGCACCGGCTCGAGTTCGTGGACATCGCCACTTGGACTTTGGGCTCGCACACTCTTAAAGCGGGCGCGGAGATATTCCGGAATGCCGATTACCTCAACTCGCTCGCCAGTGCGGCCGGCTTATACCAATACTCCTCGCTCACGTACTTCGCAGAAGACTTCGCTCTCACCGGACAGCGCAACTATACGAATTTCACCCAGACCTTTGGCAATCCGGTTCGCAACCTCCACATGCGACAGCTGAATGCTTTTGTCGAGGACGTTTACAAAGCGACGCCGCGGCTGACCATGAGTTACGGGTTGCGCTACGAAAAGCCGCGCCTGCCGCAGCCGACCGAAACGAACACCACCTTCTTCCAAACCAGCAGCATCACTTCACCGTGGCTGGATCTTTCCCCGCGCGCCGGATTTGCATACCAGTTGAGCAGCAAGACGGTTATCCGCGCCGGATTCGGGTTCTTCTATGCTCCGTTCTCGGGCGAACTGGTGGATTCGCTGTTTCTCGGAAACGGGCTGTACCAAACCAACATTTCGGTGACGCCAAGTCTGACCGGTGCGCCGGTCTTTCCTCAAGTTGTGGCGTCGGCCAGCAAGATACCGAACGGGTCGTTGAATGTAGCCTACTCGACCACCAAATTCTCGAACCCCTACGCGCAGGAACTGAACGTGGCTCTGGAGCGGTACCTCGGCGCTGGCACAACCATCACGCTAAACCTGCTGCATGTGCGCGGCTACAAGCTCTGGACCACGCTTGATTTCAACCAGCTCAATCCCAGCAGCACGCAAGCCATCACCGAGACGTACAACATCAACAACGCCGCCGGGGCGCAAGTCAACACCTACACCACTACGGACTTCATTGTTTCCAAGAATAATGCGAGCTTCGCGCATGTATACCAGATCGAGAATGGAGGAGCATCCTGGTACAACGCCGGGTCGCTTCAGGTGAGGAAGCGCATGGCTCATGGCTTCGGTCTCGAAGGGACCTATACGTTCTCCCACGCCCTGGATAACACCGGCCAGAACGCGCCGTTCGGCGGGGGTTTTTCGAGCACCGTGAACGGCGACTACGCGGACGACAGGGGGAATTCGGCATTCGACCAGAGGCATCATCTTACCGTCCAATTGCTCTGGCAGCCGTCCGTGGGCAACAAGAGCTCGGACTTTGCGCGGCGAATTTTGAACGGCTGGCGGCTCTCCACGTTCGCCACGCTGGCCTCATCGCAGCCGGCCACGCCGATCGTGGAGGTTCAGGGACAGCAGTTCTCCGGCGTGACCATGAACTATACCAGTACGCTCAACGGTTCGGACGGCTGGGCGCGGGTTCCATTTCTGCCGATCAACAGCCTGCAAACGGGGCCCGAATACAATGTAGATGCGAGTTTCGGCCGCCAGCTCACCATCACCGAACGGGTCAAAGCAGTGCTCGCGTTCGAAGGGTTCAACGTGTTCAACATGCAGTACAACACCAGCGTGAACACGATTGCGTATCGATCCCAAGCGGTGTTACCCCCGGGATTGTTGAACGGAACGCAGGTGGGCACGCTATTCCCGGTGCCTGGCGTGGGCGCAGGCAACGCCGCACAAAGCTTCCCGGACGGCACCAACGCACGGCGGCTGCAGGTGGCGGTACGGATTGTGTTTTAGCGGGGGCGCAGGGGCTTATCCGCCGCTTATTTTTTCAGGGCGTTGTCTTCTTTCGGGATGATGTCCGTGATCTTCAACGTGAATTCCCCAGCATTGTCGTTCAGCAGCAAATGCGGTATGTCCCTCTTCCGGAAGTGGTGATTTAGATCTAATTGGAGTACCCCGGATTGGTTCAGATCTTTAAAGTATTTCCGCGACTCTTCGTATGGGGACTTGTCCGAGATCACGGCGTCATTCACCATGCAGACGAGAAAGCCGGCTTTTGTGAATTGATAATTTCCCTTTTCCTGCGGAATCGGAACGATGTCGGCTTGCCGCACTCCACCTGTCTCCGACCACGGGTCGCCCTCGTCGATGTCCGGCTGTGGATCTGGGTGGGCCGCGCAAAGAGCAATGCCCCACTCCCTTTCGGGGACCATTCTGATGTTGTCAAACATGTCACTGGAACTCATATCGCCTTCAGCACCAATCCAGGAACGATCGTAACGGTTCTGCTGGTTCAGGTCCGGAGCGCGCTCGGGGGGCTGATTACTACCCTTTTGAATTAGGTACTTCGAAAACTCAGCGAGGTGATACTGCTGGTTGATCGCGAGACTGATTCGCCCTGTGACTTCGATGTGCACCCACGTATCTGGTTTCGAAACGCGAAACTGGGTGTTCTGCCAGCCCGTGTTAGCTGCCAATTTGAAGGTCGTAGAATGCCCGAGTAACCGCTGCACGAGCGGTGGAACCAGCGGAGACAGAGAGACAACCACAGATAAAGCCGCAATGCCAACCGAGGTGATCAATCCCTTCGGCCTGTTTTTCAAATAACGGTACGACAGATAGATGACGAGTGCAGCAAGAGCGACCGATACGCTCTCGAAGAGCAGAGCGGCCCAAGCCGCAAGAGCGATGTCCCAAAACGACACGAGGTCGGCGCCAACCATCGCGAGAATTGCAGCTATTAGCGGGAAATTTCTTTGTCTGGCGGGCGGCTCGCTCGGTGGAGTCGGAGACTGTTGAGGTGGCGGCGGCCCTGGAGGTGTTTGTTCGCTGTCAGCCATTAGTCTTTACGCTGGAAATCGTGCCCAGCAATCGAAAGGCATTCGCACGAATGCGGCGGACTGAAATCCGGAACTCTCATTCTTGGTGCTGGTTAGGTCGCTTGACGGGTGCCAATTTGAAAAATGCATTTGCCGGGCTGCCGATATCGCTATCCCGTTTCTCAACAAAGTGTAATTAGAAAAACCCACGTCTTTATACCATCTACCTTGGGGAGATGCAATACCTTGTTGCCTGCAAGTTACATTCGAATGAGGCAAAATGTTGGGGTTGCGTGGCGGAACCGCGAATCAACTACAGTACGCCCATAACGAACGGCGAGATAAAGCCGGAAGCAATCAATGTTTCAGGTTGGAGAGGGGTAATCGAGTCAGGCGATAGACCTTCCAATCGTCGCCGACCTCCTTCAAGTAATACGCCCTGGAGAGAGGCCGGAGAGACCACACCGGATTACCCTTGTCGTCAACCGACCTGACCGCCCATTGTTCCGTGGTGCCCGCGACAGCGTATCCGCCCTCGTAAAACTTCACATACTGGATGTCAGGTTTCGGCGGTAAATGGTTCGGTGACTTGCTCAGGGCACTCAATTGGGGCAATTCATCTTTCAAATCCTCTTGCGCCGGGCTTCCCGGGAGCCAGCACTTCCCGGATTCGGACGGATGGAAGTGCTCGTTCCCATAGGCTGCTTCAACCGTCTTTCGGATTCTTAATTCGTCCGACTTGGTCGTGTCGTGTAGTGGTGTCGGTAATGCAGACTTCGTGGATGCCCCGAGTGCCACCAAGGCAGCGAGTCCGATCAGGCCGCCCACCAGGATTGCTCGGCGAGATGATTGCTGCGAATCAGGCGGCATCCCGGTCGACGCTCCCTCCTAACGAGTCTGTAACACAGTGTCGCGCGATTTTGAGGCGGCGGTGAGGCGGCTGGTCTGGCACCATGGGTCTGGATGCCACGGCCAATTCTGCCTGGCAAAACCATTGTACACACGACCCAAGAAAGTGATCAACAAAATTATATCATTGGATTGAGGCTCTTTTGGTTTCCCAACGCTCGATTGAGTGAGCCAAAATTGTGCGAAAGCTGTTAGTGCCTCGGTCTAACCAGTACTTCTTGGTTGAGTACCTCTGGGTTGAGCATCAAATTTTTGAGCATCAAACGGATGCTATAATTTTCCTGATGCCTCGTGAAGTGCACCTGCGTTTGAGAGAACTGCTTGCGCGGCTGAAGCCCGGTACACCCCGGAGTGAAGTGGCTCAAGCGCTTAATATAACTGAAAACACCGTACGCGGGTATTTAGAAAACCGGTGGACCAGCTTGGATCGTTCTGTTCTCGAGCGCTTCGCGGATTATCTGGATTGCGATGCAAGTGAATTCTTAGACACTCGGGAGAGCTCATTCTTTCGCCCATTTCATGATCCCGGAGGCCGTCAATGTTACTACCTGCGGCGGCCCGACGCAGATCAACTTCGAGAAAACAAGCCACTCGCCTTTATCGATGATCAAGCTCTTTACACGATGACCAAGCTGTTGCGCAACGTTGGCGAAGGAACCGAGGTATTTCCGTCATCCACAGTAACCCAGGCTGAGTTTCATGAGAAGGCCGCTCACAATTGCGTGGTGGTAGCTGCTCCGCGCGTAAACCCGGCCACCGAGATGGCTCTTTGCGAAGCCTTCCATTTGGAGCTTCCCTCCGCGAATACAATCCAGAAGGCGCCGTTTCGATTCATGTGGCATCCCATCCAGCACGCTCCTCTGAGCACCTTCGGCGAAACCAGTACCGCTGGAAAGTGTGGAATCCTCTTCACTGATGAGGATCTCTTGATACCGGCGGATTATTGCCCGCTGGAGGAGTTCAGGAGCAAGCCCATGCGAAACGCGCGCGATTGTGCCGTGGTGCTCGTCATGAACCGCAGAACCAGCGCCGGCAATCGGAAGCTCATCGTACTTGCTGGTTTTAGCGGCGGTGGCACGCAGGCCGCGGCCATGGCGGTGGCGAGTGACTATCGCGATTTGGAACCTCTCGAGAACGAACAGCTGGTGTGGGGAGTCATCGAAGTCCTTTACCGGAAACATGCCAACACGTTGGAGCGAACCATCACCAACCGGGGTTGGAGAGTCCGGTACGGCGGACGAAACCCGATCGCGTGCAAACCCAAAGAACTCAGCGCGCGCGGAGGAAATCGAACCTCGGCAGGGTTCTCCTCTTAACAGGTGGTTGCAGCGCGCCGATTCTGGCGGCGGCCATAGCCGCGGCTGGCTGCCGGCGGTGGCCGAAGAAGTCCGCGAGTCCGCGGCCGGCAACACGAGACACCTAACCGCTGTCCGGTAGCGACCATCTCTTGGAACCTCGGGCATCGACAATCATCCAGACGGCTTAGTCCGCGGCCAAATCGCCCAAATTAAAAGGGGCCGGTTCCACAGGGGTCCTGGTATTTTTCGGGAAATTTGCGGCGGTTTTGGCCGAATGGAACACCCGCGCGTTCCATTCTGGAACCCGTTCCGGGATGAAACGCCGCCTGCCCCGCACCTTAGTTGAAAATAAGGTCTTTATCCCCTAAAGTTTCTGGCCTTGCAAGTGCATTTCTGAGAGGCGTCGAGCGATTCAGCCGGCAAACCAGAAAGCGAAAAAAAGGACGGAAAACCATGCAGGTGCAACGTGTGTCTCTACGGCGGCAGGCGAAAGTTTCGCGCCCGGAACGGGATCAGATTGTTCTCGACAATCTCTCACTGGTGAAAGCGATCGCCATTCGCGTACATGAAGGTCTCCCGGTCCACGTGGAGCTAGATGACCTGGTGCATGCCGGCGTGCTGGGCCTGTTCGACGCGGTGGAGAAGTTTGATGCTGCCAAGAACGTGGAGTTTCGCAGCTATGCCAAGCACCGCATCAAAGGCGCCATCCTCGACAGTTTGCGGCAGCTCGATTGGGCGTCGCGCGACATGCGCAAGCGGCAAAAGCACATCGATTCGGTGACGCGCGATCTGGCGAATAAGCTGGGCCGTACTCCCAACGAAACGGAAGTGGCACAGGAGATGGGGGTCGGCATCGAGCGCTGGCAGCGGATGGTGAGCGAGCTGCGCACGATTGGACTGGTCTCCGGTTCGGCACATAACGAGGACGAACGGGATCGCATCCAGGAATATGCCGACACAGCAGATCTACAGCCGGACCGGGTTTGCGCGCGGCGGCAACTGCAGACAACCTTGGCCCGCGCCATCGGGCATCTGCCCGTGCGTTATCAGAAGGTGGTGTTCCTGTACTACACCAACGAACTGACCATGAAAGAGATTGGCGAGATTCTGGGCGTGAATGAGAGCCGGGTATCGCAGATTCACAAGGTCGCGTTGAAAAAGATGGCGACCGCGTTAGAGGGTGAGGGGATCCGCTCGGCGGAGGCGTTCTGAACAGCACCGCTCCCTTTGGTCGCGGCTCGGTAACGGTCCGCTTACCGAGCCGCGACCGTAGGAAGCGGTGCTTTATTGTTCCGGCAGCGAGAACAGGTACGCCGTCAGATTATCCAGGTCTTTGCGCGCGAACTTATAGGGCGGCATGATGCTGCCGGGCGAATACTTGGGCGGATCGGCGAAATGATCTTCTACCCAACTGCGGCTGCGGCGTTTGTCGACTCCATTTAACGGCGGCCCTATACTCATGCCGGCGCTGTTCACCTTGTGGCAATCGCCGCAACGGTTCGCCTGGTAGACCATTGCACCATCCACGGCGAACTGCGGGGCCGCATCGAGCGCCGTGGCATTATCCGGATTGAGCTTGACCAGAAACGCCGCCAGCGAATTCAACTGCGGGTCGCTGAGCTGGATGGGCGGCATCGAAGTGCCCGGCCGCACGCCTGCCGGATTCTTGAAATGTTGGATCATCCAGGCGGCATTGCGGTGAATGGTGGTTTTAGTCAGGTCCGGGCCAATCGTCGCGCCGCTGCCGCCGATCGCATGGCAGCTCGTGCAGTTCTCCTGGCGGAAGTATCCGACCCCAGCCATCTCCTCGGGCGAGAGCTGCATCCAGTCCGTGGGGGCGGAATAATCCACGGCCACCTCGTTGGCTTCCTTTGGCGTGGTCACCACGGCCGCCGCAGTCAGGCCAGTCCAGCCGAGCGCCGCCAGGACAACCACGCCTGTGGCGAACGTCCGCTTGGTCACGCGCAGAATCTGTCCGCGGTCGAGGAACGGGACCAGGATCAGGGCGAGCACCGCCAGTCCCGGCAACACGATGCTGCCCACTACCTCGAGCGAACCTGGAAAGAGCTTCAGAAATTGGAACAGAAACAGAAAATACCACTCGGGCCGCGGGATGTACGCGGTGTCGGTCGGGTCGGCCAGTTGTTCGAGCGGAACTCGCACCGCAACCGCCATGGCAAACAGGATTGCAAAGGCAATGAAGATGGCGACCGTATCCTTGAAAACCTGCTCGGGGTAAAACTTCTTTTTGGGCAGAAGCTCATCGCCGGGAGCCGGAGCGACACCGTGCTTCCGCACGAGATACACATGCACGCCGATCAGGATGGTGGTGGCCGGGGGCAACAGCAGGACGTGCAAGCCGAAGAAACGCGCGAAGGTTACCACGCCGATGGACCCCTCCCCGCCGAGCAACCGGGTGAGGTAGGGCCCTAACACCGGGGCTGTCGCCGCGATCTTGGTCGCGACCACCGTTCCAAAATACGCGCGGTTGTCCCAGGGCAGCAGGTAGCCGGTCAACCCATACGCCAGGGTCAGCAGCAGCAGGACGACGCCTACCATCCAGGTGGTCTCGCGCGGCTTCTTGTAGGCGCCATACAGGAAGACCTGGACCATGTGCAGGACCACCACCACGATCATCATGCTCGCGCCCCAATGGTGCAGGCCGCGCATGAGGTGGCCGCCGGTGAGGTCCGTCAGAATGTAGCGCAGGCTGTTGTAAGCCTCGCCCGGCGTGGGAGCGTAGTTGAAAGCCAGCAGTGCGCCGGTAAACGCCTGCACCAGGAACAGGAACATCGCCAGGCTGCCGAACACCTGGTGCCAGCCGCTCGACGCCGGGATCTCCTCGTAGAGGAAATTGCGCAGAGCCGAGGGCAACCCGGTGCGATGGTCCAGCCATTCGTTCAGTTGCCTGAGCTGCTTGATCATGCGGTTTGCCCCGGCTGAATCGGTCCCAGCAGCAGCTTGTTTCCTTGAATTTTGGTCTGAAAGCGGTCTAGCCCGCGCGGAGCAGGGCCGCCCAGTACTTTACCGTCGAGGGAAAATAGCGAGTTGTGGCAGGGGCAGACGAACTCATTCTGGGGCTGGTCCCAGTGGTAGGAGCACCCCAAATGGGTGCAAATCGGCGAATATGCCGTGACTTGGTCGGGAGCCGTTTTGACCACCCAGACCGTGCTCTTTTCGCTGGTAACCTTCCAACCGTCAACGCGGTTACGCCGGTAGGTCATTTCGACAGGAGTATTGAGCGAAAGCTGGCTGACGTCCCCTGCTTCGGTCCATTCGCTCTGGCGGCGGGATCGCGGGGGAACCAGCAGATAAATCACGGCGGGCAGGCCGAGAGCGGCGGTGATAAGAGCCCAGAGACCGTAGATTGCCGAGATATAGAAAGTACGACGGGTCGAACTGGGTGTTTCCTGGGGTGCCGCCGTGGTCCTCGAATGGTCCATTCTAGAAGGATAGCGGCAACCCCTTCCAATCAGGTGTAACGATTTAGGGCTATTTTCCAGTATTTAAACGTATTTCAGCACTGTGCCGTGGGGGCGGATGGGGCCTGGGACGTTGTGGAGTTCTCCCGCTCCCGCATACTGGAGAACGGGATGACCTTCAGCGAGCGATTAACTATTTTAGAGCGGCGGGCTGCTCAGCAAGATAGGCGGGCTGCCCAGCAAGAAAGGCGGGCTGCCCAGCACGACCGGGAGATGGCGGGCATCCGCAAGCTCATAGCGATCGGGATGAAGCTGCTGAACCGTAACGACGAGCAAATTCGTCTATTGGGGCGTGACATGCGGGCGCTGGCGGTCGCGCAGAAGCGCACAGAAGAGGCGCTACGAGGTTTTTTGCAGTCGCGCCGCTATGGCGACGGCCAGTCGAAGCGCAAGATCGACCTTCAATAGAACCTACTTCAGTTCTTTGCTATTCGCCGTAGCGGGCGCGGGGCCGTAGTTTTCGTGCACTACCATCGTTTGGTCGGAATAGAAGGTCCGGGTGCCGCTGCTGGGGCCGTAGGTCGCCGGGTTGGCATTAATCGTGTAACCGTCCGGGTTTCCGGTCAGGATGAACTTGTACCCGTTCTTTTCCCCGCTGGCGAGGTCGTGACCAATGAGGTCGGCAGCTGCGGCCCTGGCAGCGCCGCTCACGGGCGGGCCCAGTTCGACCAGGGACGTGGCGAAACGGCCATATCGTGATTTGTATTGTGCCTGCGCGGTGTGGATGGTTTGAATGGCCTTGAGGGCTGAGGTTTCGAGGATGAAACGATATGAGCCGCCAAGCGGGACAGATGCCACCAGGAAAACCGCCGGCAACAGGACAGCAGCAAAAGCTAAGGCATGAACTTTCCATCGGACCTGTGAATCAAAAACAAGACCAAAGGCGGTCAGGCAGATCAGAAACATCACGGTAATCAGGTCGCCTCCCCGAAAGAGCAGTTCACCCCAACCGATGACGGCAGTGACAGTCACCGCCCAACCGGTAAGCGAGCGGAAGCGCGATCGATGAGGAGTACCGTCCCGTCGCATCGGAGTGGCTATTTCAGCGCTTTGCTATTGGCCGTGGCGGGCTCGGGGCCGTAGTTTTCGTGCACTACCATCGTTTGGTCGGAATAGAAGGTCCGGGTGCCGCTGCTGGGCCGTAGTTCACGGGGTTGGCGTTGATTGTGTAACCGGCTGGGGTTTCCAGCCAGGATGAACTTGTACCCGCTCTTCTCACCGCTGGCGAGATCGTTGCCAATCAGGTCGGCAGCCGCGGCGGTCGGCGCGGCGCTCACGGGCGGGCCCAGTTCGGCAAGGGAAGTGGCGAAACGGCCGTACTTCGACCTGTATTGCGCCTGCGCGGTGTGGATGGTTTGAATGCCTTTGACGGCTGCGGTCTCGTGAGTAAACCGGTATTCGCCATGATGCGGGAGCGTGGCGCTCAGGAAAACTGCCAGCAGCGAGACGGCAACACAGGCTAAGGTGATCCCGATCAGCTTTCCGTCACGCTTTTGAATTAGAACGATTCCCAAACCCGTCAGGCAGATCAGGAACACCAAGGTAGCCAGATCGACCCAGCCGGATAGCACTCCAACCCAACCCAGGGCCGCCACGATGCTCAGCGCCCAGCCGATGAATTGACCGAATCCGAACTGAGAGCGTGCCTTGGCCTCTCCCATGGGCCGGTCAGTGCCGCCTACTTCAGCTCTTTGCTGTTGGCCGTGGCCGGTTCGGGGCCGTAGTTTTCGTGCACCACCATGCTCTGGTCGGAAAAGAAGGTCCGGGTGCCGCTGGTGCCGTAGTTCACCGGGTTGGCGTTGATCGTGTAACCGCCTTGGCTACCAGTCACGGTGAACTTGTAGCCGCTCTTTTCGCCGCCGGCGAGATCGTTGCCAATCAGGTCGGCAGCCGCGGCAGTCGGGCCGCCACTCGCGGGTGGGCCCAGTTCCGCCAGCGACGTGGCGAAACGGCCGTACTGCGAGTTGTACTGCACCTGCATCGTGTGAATGGTCTGGATCGCTTTGATGGCCGCGGTTTCGTGCGCGAAACGAGTGGCGTTGTTCAACTTCGGCAAAGCGACCGTGACGATGATCAAAATGATCGATATCACGATCAAAAGTTCGATTAGCGAGAAACCACGCCGTGTTGAAGTGTTCGACATACTCATACCCAATGTCTACATCGTAAGACGGCTCAGCCTGGCGAAGTGTGCAGAAAGTCCTGAGAGGTTACCAGTCCATGAAGTTGCTGTAAGCGTTTCCAAAATCCTTGTAATTGGTTCAAATGTAAAGCGTTAGGTCCGTCCGAAAGGGCTTTTTGGGGGTCGTGGTGGACTTCCACGAAAATTCCGTCCACGCCCGCCGCCACGGCGGCTCGCGCCAGGGTTTCGATGTATTGGGGCTGGCCGCCGGAAGCGGTACCGGCGCCCCCGGGCAATTGGACGCTGTGGGTGGCGTCGAATACGACTGGCCAACCGGCGTCCCGCATGATTTTCAACCCGCGCATATCCACCACCAGGTTGTTGTAGCCGAAGCACGAGCCGCGTTCGGTCAGCACCACTTTCGAATTGCCGGTAGACGCTACTTTATCGGCGGCGCGGTGGATGTCGTGCGGCGCCACGAACTGGCCTTTCTTGATGTTCACGATGCGGCTGGTGCGGCCGGCTGCCAGCAGCAGGTCGGTCTGGCGGCAGAGAAATGCCGGGATCTGCAGGATGTCGGCTACCTCGCCCACCTCTTCGGCTTGGGCCGGCTCATGAATGTCGGTGAGGATCGAGAAGCCTGCGGCCTTGACGCCGGCGAGGATGCGCAGGCCCTCGCGTAGGCCAGGGCCGCGGTAGGCTTCACCGCTGGTGCGGTTGGCCTTGTCGAAGGAGGCTTTGAAGACGAAGTCACCCACCAACTCGCGGATCGCGCACGCCATACGGCGCACGTGCTCTTCGCTTTCGATGACGCAAGGGCCGGCGATGAGGACCAGGGGCTTCGGTGCACCCGCCCGTCCGAAGGAGCTGAACTCAAAGGGCACGCGTGTACAGAGGCTCCGCTGCCTGCACTTGGGGTTTCGCCCGCCGGAGGCGGTTTTCGTACGCGGCGCCGATGAACGCCTTGAACAGGGGATGCGGCTCCATGGGCTTGGACTTGAATTCCGGATGGAACTGGCAGCCCAGAAACCAGGGGTGGTCGGCGATCTCGCAGATCTCGACGTAGGTGCCATCCGGTGTTTCGCCCGTAATTCGCAGTCCCGCGGCCTTCAATCGGTCCTCGTACTCGCGGTTGAACTCGTAGCGGTGGCGATGGCGTTCGCTGATCTCGCGGGTGCCATAGGCGCGATAGGCGAAGCTGTTCTCGGCGAGGCGGCACGGCCATCCGCCCAGGCGCATGGTGCCACCCAGCTCGTCGATGCCCTTCAGTTCGCGTAGTTTGAAAATCACGCGATGCGGCGTGCCGGGGTTGAATTCGGTAGAATCCGCGTCGGCCAGGCCGCACACGTTGCGGGCGTACTCGATCACCAGGGTCTGCATGCCCAGGCAAATGCCGAAGTACGGAACCTTGTTTTCGCGGGCGTAACGAATGGAGTTGAGCATGCCGTCGATGCCGCGCTTGCCGAAACCGCCGGGAACGAGGATGCCATCGTATCCTTCGAGCTGCCGGTGCCAATCCTTGCCCACCACGCCCTCGGCTTCGATCCAGTTGATGTTGACCTTTAGCTCGTGGGCCAAGCCGCCGTGCAGCAGGGCCTCCTTGAGGCTCTTGTAGGAATCTTCGTACTCGACGTACTTTCCGACCAGGCCGATCGAGACTTCGTCGCGCGGGTGTTCCATGCGGTCCAACATGGCTTGCCAGCGGCTGAGATCACGCGGACCGGCGTCGATCCGCAGCAGTCGCAGGATGATCTCGTCCACGCGCTCGTGAGCGAACCCCACGGGCACTTCGTACACCGACTTCACATCGTGCGCGGTGATCACGGCTTCCACGGCAACGTCGCAGAAGAGGGCGATTTTTTCCTTCATCTCCTGGGGGATGTACCGCTCGGCGCGGCACAGCAGGATGTCGGGCTGGATACCGATGGCGCGCAACTCCTTGACGCTATGCTGGGTGGGCTTGGTTTTCATTTCCTGGGCCGCGGCGATCCAGGGAACCAGCGTGACGTGCACGAAAATGCAGTTGTCGCGCCCTTGTTCGTGGCGCATTTGGCGGATGGCTTCAAGGAAGGGAAGCGATTCGATGTCGCCCACGGTGCCGCCGATTTCGACGATCACCACGTCGACATCCTGCGCGACGCGCTTCATGGCCGCTTTGATTTCATTGGTGACGTGGGGAATCACCTGAACGGTCTTGCCCAAATAGTCGCCGCGCCGCTCGCGGGTAATGATCTGTTCGTAAATGCGGCCCGAAGTCACGTTGTTGCTTTGCGTGAGCTTGGCATGCGTGAAACGCTCGTAGTGGCCCAGATCCAGATCTGTCTCGGCGCCATCGTCGGTGACGAAGACTTCCCCGTGCTGGAACGGGCTCATGGTGCCGGGATCCACGTTGAGATACGGATCGAATTTTTGGCACGTTACCTTCAAGCCGCGGCTCTCGAGCAGGCACCCGATGGATGCCGCGGCGATCCCCTTGCCGAGCGACGAGACTACGCCGCCGGTTACGAATATGTACTTCGCCATTACCTCTCCACCCCCTGTACCCCTGCAATATCGAAGAACTGGGAAACCCGCTCCAGATCTTCGGGTGTGTCGACGCCCAGGGACTCGGATTCCGTTTCCACCACGCGGATCCGGTGTCCATTCTCCAGGGCGCGTAACTGTTCCAGGCGCTCCGCCCGTTCCAGCGGGCCCACAGGCATAGCCGAGAATTCGAGTAGAAAATCCCGCTGATAAACGTACAGTCCAATATGCTTGAAGTGCGTCACGGACGGCGCATCTGGACGCGTGTGGGGGATGGGACTACGCGAGAAGTAGAGCGCGTCGCCGTTGCGGCCCGTGACAACTTTCACAACGTTCGGATCGGTGAGTTCGCGGGCATCCTCAATGCGCTTCTTTAAAGTGCCCATTTGGATATCGGAATCGTGAACCAGCGGCAGGATAGCGGCGTCGATGGCCTCGGGATCGATCAAAGGCTCATCCCCCTGAATGTTCACTACCAGCTCGCACGCTTCGGCGGAAGCCACTTCGGCTGCGCGGTCGGTCCCGGAGAGGTGGTCGGGACGCGTCATGCGCACGCGAGCGCCGAAACTCCGTGCGGTTTCGTATATCCGGTGGTCGTCGGTGGCGATGATCGTGCTTGTCAGGTAACGCGCCAGGGAAGCCCGTTCATAGACATGTTGGAGCATGCTTTTTCCGGCGATTTTGGCGAGAACTTTTCCAGGAAAACGAGAGGATGCGAACCGCGCAGGAATTACGCCCAGAATTTTACGGGGCACAGGAGATTATACAATGGCAACCCTATTCTTGAACAGGGGTGTCTGGTAGACTTGAAGCAGAAAGGCTGGGAAGCCGCAATGCCGCTGTCCCACTCGAAGCTGTTCCAACTGAGCGCCATTCTGCTTCTTGTGGCTGCCCTGGGGTGGTCTGCCGACCCCCTGTCCGGAGACTCCAAGGTCAAACTCGAGCCCCGCTCGAAGACCCCCGCTGCCAACAACATCGTTACGCAGCGGGCCAACATCCGCGTCGACAGCACGCTGGTGCTGATCCCGGTAACGGTGACCGACCCGTTCAACCGCTTTGTGACCGGCCTGGACAAAGACAACTTCAAGCTTCTGGAGGACAAGAAGGAGCAGGAAATCGTCTCGTTCACCAGCGAGGATGCACCGCTTTCGATTGGAGTGGTCTTCGATTGCAGCGGCAGCATGGGAAACAAGCTGGAAAAATCGCGGCTTGCGGTAACGCAATTCTTCAAGACCGCCAATCCGGAGGACGAGTTTTTCCTGGTCGAGTTCAACGACGGCGCCGACCTGGTTGAGCCTTTCACCACGAACCTGGAAGAGATTCAGAACCGGTTGACGTTTACCCAGTCCAAGGGCCGGACGGCGCTGCTCGACGCCATCAACCTGGCGTTGAACGAGATGCGCAAGGCTAAGAACCCTCGCAAAGCGCTGCTGGTGATCTCAGATGGCGGCGACAACAGCAGCCGGTACACCGAGGGAGAAATTAAGAACCGCGTGAAGGAAGCCGACGTTCAAATCTATACGATCGGAATTTATGAACCGATCGGTTCGCGTTCCCGCACGCCAGAGGAGTTGGCCGGGCCGGGCCTACTGACGGAACTAGCCGAACAGACCGGGGCGCGCCAATACGCCGTAGAGAACCTGAACGAACTGCCCGATATTGCTGCTAAAATCGGAGTGGAATTACGCAACCAGTACATTATCGGATACACGCCTCAGAACCAAGAGCACGATGGAAAGTATCGCCGCGTCCAGGTGAAGCTGAATCAGCCGCGCGGTTTGCCGCCTCTCCGGGCTTTCTGGAGAATGGGCTACTATGCTCCCTCCGAATAAACGACATCATCTACCCCTAATTCTCGGAGTTTCGCTGGCCAGCTTGTTGGCAGTAGGCCGCCTGATCTATCCGTATGCCGTGCTCGGGCAACAGATTCAAGCCGGAACGAACCAGCCGGAAGATAGCGGCACCGTATTTCGGGCGGATACCCGAGTAGTGGATCTTCACGCGACGGTGGTGGATAAGAACGGGCACCTGGTCACCAATTTGACCAAGGACGCATTCGCTGTTTTTGAGAACGGCGTACAGCAGCAGATCCGCACGTTCAAACGGGAAGACCTGCCGGTTTCGATGGGCTTGATTGTCGACAACAGCGGCAGCATGCGCGATAAGCGCGCAAAGGTGGAAGCGGCTGCCCTCGCCTTGGTGAAAGACTCCAACCCGGAGGACGAAGTCTTCGTCGTCAACTTCAACGACGAAGCGTTTAACGACCTGCCGCATGGCAAGGACTTCACCAACGACATCAAGGAAATGGAAGAAGCGCTGACCCGCATTGACGCACGCGGCGGTACGGCTATGCGCGATGCCATCCGGATGTCGATCGACCACGAGAAAGAGAAGGCGCACAAGGACAAAAAAGTCCTGGTGGTGGTGACGGACGGCAACGACAACAGCAGCCTGGTGAGTTTGGAAAACCTGGTGAAGGCCTCCCAGCAAAGCGGGGTGTTGATTTATTCGATCGGCCTGCTGAGTGAGGAGGAGCGCCGCGAAGCCAAGCGCGCGGAGCGAGCGCTGATTGCCCTGGCCGAAGCCACCGGTGGCGAGGCGTTTTTCCCCAAGGACCTGGCAGAAGTGGACCGCATTGCGCACCAGGTGGCGCGCAATATCCGCAATCAATACACAATCGTCTACACTCCGTCGAACCAGACCATGGACGGCACCTTCCGGCAGATCAAGGTTACTGCCAAGGCGCCGGGCAACCCCACCGTTCGCACGCGCAGCGGCTACTACGCTACGCCCGACGCGAATCCTACGCCGCCGCGGACCGCGTCTTCTCTTAAGTGATGTTGGGAGTCCTGTGGCGCCTCACGCGTGGATATCGCCTGAGGCCATGGAAGAATCCCTATCTACGCTGGCGCATGGAAACCTACTGGGGCATGCACGCTGACCAGATCACGTTTAGTGAGTTCTGGAGATTCGTGTGGACCCAGCGGCGGGATCTGCTGCGGTACTTGCGGTGGGCGACGAAGATGCGGCATCGGCCAGAAGGTCGCCGTATGCCGTCTGTCGGCATCGCAGACCGCTGAAACCCGGCGGTCTGCGCCACCAACACTTATTCCACGCGGTAGTTGGGCGCTTCTTTGGTGATGATGACGTCGTGCACGTGGCTCTCACGCAGGCCGGCTGGAGAGATCCGCAGGAAACGGGCTTTCTCCTGCAGCTCGCTGACACTGCTCGCACCGCAGTAGCCCATACCGGAACGCAACCCGCCCACCAGTTGAAATACCATTTCGGCGAGCGGCCCTTTGGCGGCGACACGGCCCTCGATGCCCTCTGGCACCAGCTTGCCCGTGGGATCCTGCTCGTAGCGGTTGGAATTGCCCTGCGACATTGCGCCCATGGATCCCATGCCGCGGTAGGTTTTGAAGGTGCGGCCCTGAAACAGAATCGTCTCGCCTGGGCTCTCGTCGGTTCCGGCCAGGAGACTGCCGATCATCACAGAGTCGGCGCCGGCCGCCAGCGCTTTCGTGATGTCGCCAGAATACTTGATCCCGCCGTCGGCAATCAGGGGGACACTGGCATCGCGCGTGGCCCGCGCGCATTCGCTAATCGCCGTGATCTGCGGGACGCCGGCGCCCGAGACCACGCGTGTGGTGCAGATCGAGCCCGGTCCAATTCCGACCTTGATGCCGTCCACGCCCAGCGAGATGAGTTCTTTGGCCGCTTCGTAGGTCGCCACGTTGCCGGTGATGAGCTGCACATCGGGCAGTTTGCACTTGATGGTCTTGACGGCTTCGGTAACGCGGCTGGTATGGCCATGAGCGGTGTCGATGGCGAGCACATCGACCTTGCGCGCCACCAGTTCCTGCGCGCGTTCGAAGAAATCCCCGGTGGCGCCGATTGCCGCACCGACGCGCAGACGGCCCTGGCGGTCCTTGGCCGAGTTGGGATACTTCAATTTCTTCTGGATGTCTTTGACCGTGATCAGGCCCTTGAGATAGTACTGGTCGTCGACCACCAGCAGCTTCTCCACGCGGTGGCGGTGCAGGATGATTTCGGCCTGTTCGAGCGTGGTGCCGACCGGGACCGTTACCAGATTTTCCTTGGTCATCACCTCCGAAATGGGCAGGTCGAAGCGGTTCTCGAAACGCAGATCGCGGTTAGTGAGAATCCCCACCAGCTTGCCGTTCTGAGTGACGGGAACGCCCGAGATGCGGTAGCGGCGCATGAGCTCCTGGGCCGCGGAGATCGGCTGGTCGGGCTGGATGGTGACAGGGTCCACGATCATGCCGCTTTCGCTGCGCTTGACGCGGTCGACTTCTTCGGCCTGCCGCTCGATGGACATACTGCGGTGAATGATTCCGATGCCGCCCTGCTGCGCGAGCGCGATGGCCAGGTGCGATTCGGTCACGGTGTCCATGGCGGAGGAAACGATGGGGATGTTGAGCCCAATTTGCCGCGTCAGGCAGGTTCGCGTATCCACTTCAGAAGGGAGAACTTCGCTGCGCGCGGGCTCGAGAAGGACATCGTCGAAAGTGAGACCTTCGGTGAGAACGGCGTCAATCATAGGGATTCCTTCCATGATAGGGCAAAATGCGAAAAGGGCAAAATCGGGAGGCGACCTAAGATGCGGGCTGGGCCACCCCCGGCTCGCGCGGCATGTGGACTTGACCGTCGCGACGCCGCGGCGTAGGTTGATCATGTGACGATTCAATTGACGCCAGAAGATGAAAAGCTGATCCAAAAGCGACTCCAGAGCGGCGCGTTTCGGAACGCCGAGGAAGTGATTCACGACGCCTTGGCATCGCAGGATGCCGAAGCAGAGTGGCTGGCGGAGGACAAGGCAGCGATCAATGAAAAGGTTGCCCGCGGTCTTGCTCAACTTGACCGTGGAGAAGGAATCCCCGGCGACGAGGCCAGATTGCAGCTTCAGCAGCGCAAGGCTGAGTGGTTGAAGAACAACGGCGCATAAGACAGGGCCGTGATGAACGGCTACATCCTATCGCCGGAAGCCCGACACCAGATTTTCGAGATTTGGTCATATCTCGCCGCGAAAGCTGGTATCGACCTCGCTAACCAAGTTGAATCGGAGCTGTTCGGTGATTTGGCACTGCTAGCGCGGAACCCTGGAATCGGACACAAGCGGCGAGACCTGGCCGGATTTGCGGTGCTGTTCTACCGCGCGTTTCCATATCAGTACATGATCATTTACCGCGCGCGGATGACGGTGTCGAGATTGTGGGCGTTCTCCACGCGAAGCGCGATATCAAGAAGATTCTCGGTGAGGAAGTAGTTTTGGCTACCCTGCTAGGCCCGCGGCTGGTTCGCCGCCCGCAACCGCTCCACTCTTCCGCAAGCACAGCGACCGCGCCCAGTAGACGGTTCATAGATTGATTCACAATTCCGTTCGCCAGGTTCTGATGGGTCAGGGAGGCATTCAAGTTGTAGGAACAATATGAGATCGGGAGCGCCGCCTACGCCCGCGGCTGGTTCGCCGCCCGCAGGCCGCTCCACTCTTCCGCCAGCACAATGGAGTTCGCCGGATTCTTGGCGTCGTACCGCACCGAAATCGGACCCACCACCACGGACATATCCTTCGGCACGTAGGCCACTAGCGGAGTCAGATCCTGAGATGCGGTGTATTGCACGCCGCGCACATCGTAGGTGTAGAAGAGCAGCTCGCCGCGGAATTCCACTACCATGGCATCGCCCATCTTGCCTTGCGCCACCAGCAGAGCGCGGCGGCGGCGTTCGCGCTCCTCAGGTGTGATGCGGGAATTCTTCCAAGCGCGGTAGGCCAGTACCGAGCCGCTCGGCACCAATACCACCACCAATAGAATCGCGATGATTTCCGCAGTCGTCAGCGACAGCTCAGCCGCCATGGTCGCGCGCGCTTACCCGGCAACCGGCGTTTCCTGGAAGGCCTTGTGGTAGTCCTTCAGGAATTGCTCGAGGCCCTTATCGGTGAGCGGGTGGTTGAAGAGCATGTCCATGACCTTGAACGGCATGGTGCCGATGTGCGCGCCGGCGAGCGCCGCATCGATCACGTGAGTGGGGGAACGCAAGGATGCCGCCAGCACCTGCGTCTTGAAGTTGTAATTCCGGTACATCTGCGTAATGCTGCGGATGAGATCCATTCCGGTGTAGCCCACGTCGTCGAGTCGGCCGACGAAGGGGCTGATGAAGTACGCACCCGCTTTGGCCGCGATCAGCGCCTGTCCGGCGGTGAAGCATAGCGTCACGTTGACGCGAATCCCTTGCTTGCTCAGCGCCGAGCAGGCTTTGATGCCATCCCGCGTCAGCGGGCACTTGACCACGATGTTCTTATGGATGCGGGACAGGCGCTTGCCCTCTTCGATCATCTGGGAGGCTTCGGTGTGGATGACCTCGGCGCTGACATCGCCGTCCACGATTTCGCAGATCCGTTTGACCTGTTCCTCCATGGGCCGGCCTTCCTTAGCGATCAGGGTGGGATTGGTCGTCACGCCATCGACGATGCCCCAACCCGCGCCAGTCCTCAACTCGTCGAGATTCGCAGTGTCTAGAAAAAACTTCATAGGCTTTCTCCCCTCGGTGGATTCAGCCGCTCCCTTGCGGTCCCCAAGGAGCGACTGCGGCCATGGTCGCTAGCCGGATTATAGCATTCCGGTCGTTTAGAATAGATGTCATAGTGTCCGGAAAAACCTTCTACATCGAGACCTTTGGTTGCCAAATGAACGCTCACGATTCGGAGAAAGTGGTGGGCACGCTGCTGGCGGAGGGCTACCGGCAGGTGGACACTCCCGAACAGGCCCACCTGGTGCTATACAACACCTGCAGTATCCGCGACAAGGCCGAGCAGAAGGTTTTCCATCGCCTGCAGCAGTTCAAGCGCGAGGCAGGCAAGGGCAAGGTGTTTGGGGTGCTGGGCTGCGTGGCACAGCAGGAAGGCGAAAAGATCTTCGAGCGTGCGCCGCACGTGAGCTTGGTAGCCGGCTCGGCCAGCTATACGCGTTTGCCGGAGATGCTGGTGCAACTCGAAGCTGGCAGCCGGCACGTTACCGGGCTCAGCCTCGATACCGATCAGACCTTTGATACGCCGTTCACCCGCCGGGATAATCCCCATCGCGCCTACATCACGATCATCGAAGGCTGCGATAAATCCTGCGCGTACTGCATCGTACCCTTCACGCGCGGTCCCGAGCGCAGCCGCACCAGCGAAAGCGTGATGGCGGAGGCCGGCCGGCTGGCGGAGCAGGGATATACCGAGATCCAGCTACTGGGACAGAACGTGAACAGCTATCGCGATCCATCGGGCGCGGGTTGGGATTTTGCCACGCTGCTGGGACGCGTCGCCGAGGTGCCCGGGATTCGCCGCGTCCGGTACACCACCTCGCACCCGCGCGATTTTGTGAAGGCCATCGTCGATACGATGGACGCCAACCCGGCGATTTGCGATCACGTCCACCTGCCGGTGCAATCCGGGGCCAGCCGCGTGCTCGCGGCCATGGACCGGCTTTACACCCGCGAAGAATATATGACGCGCATCGAGTGGCTGAAGAACGCCCAACGAAATTACTCCTTGACCACCGACATTATCGTGGGCTTCCCTGGCGAGACGGAGAAAGATTTCGAGCAAACGCTCGACCTGCTCGACGAGGTTCAATACGATTCGCTGTTCAGCTTCAAGTATTCGCCGCGTCCTAACACTGCCGCGCTCGGAATGCCCGACCCCGTGAGCGACGAGGAAAAGCAGCGGCGTCTGGTGACCGTGCAAGAAAAGCAGCGGGCGATTCAGATTCGCCGCAACGCCGAGTTGATCGGAAGCATTCAGGAGGTCTTGGTGGAAGGCCGCAACCAGGCGATGGGGCAGTGGATTGGACGCACTTCCTCGAATCGCACGCTCAATTTCACGGATTCGCGGGAGGCCGGGTTGGAAGGCAAATATCTTTCGGTTCGCGTGACGCGGTCCGGTCCCAACTCGTTGGTGGGCGAAAGCGTATCTGTGGTGTAATGGCAATTAGGGGGGCGCGGCATGGAAGTCGAAATGAAAATTCGCGGGCTGATGATGGACCCGGTGACCAACATGCCAATCGTAATCCTCAAGGATGTCAACGGCAGCTCGGTGCTGCCCATCTGGGTGGGGGTTTACGAGGCCAACGCGATTGCCCTCGAAATCGAGAAAGTCTCGACGCCGCGGCCGATGACGCACGATTTGATCAAGAGCCTCTTATTGGGTTTGAATACGGCTCTGCGCAAAGTCGTGGTCAGCGAGCTGAAAGACGACACGTTTTACGCTGTGATCTGGCTCGATCGGGATGGCGACCTCATCAGCGTGGATTCGCGCCCGAGCGATGCGCTGGCGCTGGCGCTTCGTTTGGATTGCCCGATCTACGTGGAGGAAAGCGTCCTCAAGTCGTCGAAACGGGATGCCACCATTTCCGACAAAGCCACCACGGATGAGCTGCGCCGGTTGCTCGAAGGCCTCAACGACGAGGACTTCGGCCGCTATAAGATGTGAAGCCGCCAGCCGCGGATCTGGCACCGGTTCGCCCCATTCTGGTTCGTGATCATTCTTTGCGGAGCGCCTGCTTAGAACCGGCTCTGGCCCATCTGCCACTTCTTGCCGGCGAGCCTATACGAATTCTGCGAGCGCCGGGCCTGCGCGACGGGCATGGCGCGGTACATGCCGGATCCTTCCTCCGGCAGCGGCGCATCGCTTTCAATTGCACGCGAGAAGAGTTTGCGCGTGTTCTGGTACACGAGCTGTTCCATTTCGTGTGGTTGCGGCTGGGAAATCCGCGCCGGCGGTCATATGAGGTTCTCTTGGGGCGCGAGCTGGCGCAGGGAGCGCGTGGCGAGCTCGGCTGGTCGGCCGACTGGCGAAAGCAGGGTTTGGGACGTGCGGATATCCGTTCGCGCACGCGGCATTGGCGGGAATACTGCTGCGAGAGCTTCTGCGATTCGGCCGCCTGGCTTTACGCCGGCATTGAGCGACACGAAGAGTTCACGCTGGCCGCCCGATTCCGCAAAGGCCGCAGTGCCTGGTTCGCGAAGATCGCGGGCTCGGGGCCGTTGTCGATATAATGAGGCGAGGGGAAATGGAAAGGAAGCGGTTACTGCAAGCGGCTGTCGCGGTCGTCACAGCCGTGCTGCTCGGTTTGTTCGTCTGGTCTTTCTCCCGCTCGCAGCCTCCCGCCGGCACGAGTTCTGTAAGACCGTTCAAAGAGCGGCACATCGCGCCGGATTTCGCCTTGAAAGATGGAGACGGCAAGGTGGTGCATCTCTCCGACTACCGGGGTAAGGTGGTGCTTCTCGATTTCTGGGCAACCTGGTGCGGGCCTTGTAAGATTGAAATCCCCTGGTTCGTCGATTTCCAGCGGGAGCACCGGGAGGGCTTCGCGGTGCTGGGCGTCTCCATGGACGACGAAGGGTGGGACGTGGTCAAGCCTTTCCTGGCGAAACAGAAAGTGAATTACCGCGTAATGATGGGCAACGACCAGACATCCCAGTTGTATGGCGGCATCGACGCACTGCCCACCACATTCCTCATCGATCGCGAGGGGAGAATCGCCGCGGTCCATGTAGGGCTTGTCAATCGGAAGGATTTTGAGAATGGCATCGATCAGCTTCTCGCTGCTGAAGCGGGCACTTCCGCTCGCGTTGCTCTGCCTGCCCTACTTACTGGCGCAAGGTAGCGGCCACCTGAGCGTCCTCGAGCCGCCCAAGGTGGTCGGCCACCGCGGCTCTGCCGTGCAGGCGAAGATACCGCTTTCGGTGGAAAGTGGATTTCACGTCAACAGCAATAAGCCCGCGGAAGAGTACCTGATACCTCTGAAGTTGACCTGGACATCCACCGGCGCGCTCGAAGGCGGCCAAGTCGAGTACCCCAAGCCATCGCTTGAAAAGTACGAGTTTGCCGACAAGCCTCTCTCGGTCCTGACGGGAGACTTCAACCTGGTGGCGAGCTTCAAGGTTGCGGCCAACGCGCCTGCGGGGCCCGGCGCGGCCTCTGGCAAACTGCGCTACCAGGCGTGCAACAACCGGGCTTGCTTCGCGCCGAAGACGGTTGATGTCACGGTGCTGTATCAGATTCAGTAATGTAGGGCAGACGGTCGTTCTCCGCCGTCCGCCGCCGACAGGCCACTGAAAAGCGATGGCCTGTCCTATGAACTCTTCAGAAATTGTCCGATTGCTCGCGTCGCCTGCTTGATGCGGTGCTCGTTTTCGATTAACGCAAAGCGCACGTGACCTTCACCCATCGCTTGGGAATCGGCGCCCACAGGAACATCATCCAGTAGGCGTGGGACAGGCCATCGCCTTTCGTGGCCTGTCGGCGCGACAGACCGCAAAAACCGACCGTCTGTCCTACGAACTCTTCAGAAATTGTCCGATTGCTCGCGTCGCCTGTTTGATGCGGTGCTCGTTTTCGATTAACGCAAAGCGCACGTGACCTTCACCCATCGGGCCAAACCCGATGCCCGGCGAGACCGCCACCAGCGCCTTCTCAAGGAGCAATTTTGAGAACTCGAGCGAGCCGATGCCGCGGAATCGCTCGGGAATCGGCGCCCAGAGGAACATCGAACCACGCGGCGGTTCTACTGGCCAGCCCGCCCGGCGTAATCCGGTTACCAGCACGTCACGCCGCTTTTGGTACACTGCGCAGATCTTGCGCGTGTCTTCTTCACATTCGCGTAGCGCAATGATCGACGCGATCTGAATCGGTTGGAAGACGCCATAATCCAGATAACTCTTGATGCGGGCCAGCGCCGCGATCATCTTCGCATTGCCCAGGCAGAAACCCACGCGCCACCCCGCCATGTTGTAGCTCTTCGACATGGAGAAGATCTCCACGGCGACTTCCTTGGCGCCTTCGACCTGCAAAATACTCGGGGCCTTGTAACCGTCGAAGCACAGATCGGCGTAGGCAAAATCGTGCACGATCATGGTGCCGTGCTGCCGGGCGAGCCGGATCACTTCACGGAAAAAGTCGAGGTCGACGCAAGTCGTGGTGGGGTTGTGCGGGAACGAAATCAACACCATCTTGGGCTTGCGTGTGGACGTACGAAACAGATCCTCCAGGCGGTTAAGGAAGGTGGGCGCGTCCGGCATGGGCAGCATGCAGGCGTGGCCTTCGGCCATGATCACGCCGTACTGATGGATCGGATATGCGGGGTTGGGCGAGACCACCGCGTCGCCGGGGCCGATGGTGGCGAACAGCAGGTGCGCGAGCGCGTCCTTCGCACCGATAGTAACGATGGCTTCTTTTTCGGAATCGAGAGTGACGCCGTAATTCGCCTGGTAGCGTTTGGTGATCTCCTCCCGGAGTTTGGAAATGCCGCGCGACTGCGAATAGCGATGGTTCTTCGAGTTGCGCGCTGCCTCGACGAGCTTGCTCACTATCACGCGGGGAGTCGCACCATCGGGATTCCCCATTCCCAGATCGATCACGTCAATTTGCGCCGCGCGCGCCGTGGCGCGCATTTCATTGATTACGGCAAAGACGTAGGGAGGTAGTTTCTGGATTCGGTAAAACTCGTCGGTATTTTCGGACATTAAGCCTATTTTACGATAGGCCTACGCGCGAACCTATGATTGTGGTGGTGCTGGCTGTGATACAGGGAGCGCCCCTGCCAGGCCGGCTTCCACGATGTAGCGTTTGGGTGCGGCGCCGACGTAATAAAACGGGTAACAAGTGATGAGATGCAGCACGGCATCCGTCGACGGTTGAATGGACGCAGTGTTCTGCGGCGTGACGATGGACAGGTTCTTGACCCGATAGAGAAAAAGACCGCCGCGGGTTTCGAGAACGATGTCATCGCCCCGGCGAATGTCCTTGAGCAGGCGAAAGTGCGTATCGCGGTGAGCGGCAACCACGCAGTTTCCGCGATCACCCGGTAACGCCGATCCCGGCATGTGGCCGGGACCCCGGCGCAACTCCGATTGGCCGACGCCTTCTACCACATACAATTGTGCGTCCAGCCGCGGGATAGTCAATTTGGCTACCGTGGTTCCCAGCGGCAGCCTTCGATCGACTGGCTTCGCGGACTCGGCCGGCGCCGGAGCTGGCGCTTCCAGTTCCCGCTCAGCCTCCGCCTGCCCTTGCCGCGATTCCCACAAATCACGGCCGCCTCGAAACAACAAAGCCGCTCCTGCCAGGATGAATAGGTAAGAGAGCAGCCGCCCGATGATGCGACGCCGGCGGTTTCGACACCGGCGTCGCCCGGTGGACATGGTTACGACCTGCGGCGCAACATCAGGCCGAGGCCGGAAAGCGAGCCGCCGCTGATCAGCATCATCAGCCAACCTGCGGAGGTATGAGGCAATTCTTCGCGATTCGCCTCAGACTCGGGCTGCACGGTTGGAGCGGGAGTAGTGTTCTGCGCGATCTCAGTTTGCGGTTGGGGCGCGGGTTCTGCCGCTACAGGAGCTGGCGCTGGCTCAGGCGCCGGAGCGGCCTCTTGCGGAGCTGGAGGCGGCGTATTCTGAGCAGTCTGTTGTGGCGGCGGTTGATAGGTCGCCGGTACTGTTACAGCCGCAGTTTGTTCGTTCTCGCGTGCCCGTATATTGGCAGGCAATGGAACCTCATAACCGTAGTTCTTGCCTTGGATCCACAGCTTGTCTAGGTAATAGTTATTGCCAATGTGGTGTAGAGTGACTTCACTACTTTCGGGCGTGTTGACTTCATACGTCGGAATGGTCATGGCAGTCGTTTCGAACTTCATGCCGTTGTCGCCGTAGAAGACGAGCACCCTGCTCTTGTTTTGGCTGGGCAATTCTTTGATCATGTAATCGCCCGGCTGCAGCGTCGTATTTTCGATCGTTACCGTGTACGGAAGATTAACGTGTACTACATCGTACAGCGGGCCTTGCGCTCGGACGGGGATGAAACTTGCAAGCCCCAACACCAAGCCGGCCGCCAGGATTCCAAAAGTTTTCATTTGCACGGTTTGAATGACCTCCGTTCTATCGCACTCAATAAGTGCAACTCGCATGCCGCGTATCGGACCGCTCGCAAGCATTTGGTGCGCAGTATCACGGCGGCTTCAGTTGCCAAGCCGGGTATCGCTTGCTAGACTGCCCCCTTTAATGCAAACAACTGCTCCGCAGCAGATTTCGGTAGCCGAACGCACGCGCCGCCGCGTAAACCGCCGCTTGATGCCTTTTCTGTTTGCGCTGTTCATCGTCGCGAACCTCGATCGCGTCAACGTCGGTTTTGCAGGGCTGCGGATGTCGCGGGAGTTGGGCTTCACGGATCTGGTATTCGGCTTGGGCGGCGGTATTTTTTTTCTGGGTTATTTTCTGCTTGAAATCCCCGGCACTGTGCTGGTAGAAGTCTGGAGCGCACGCAAGTGGATCTGCTCGATCATGGTCACCTGGGGACTCGTCGCCTCGGCCACGGGATGGATCCACTCAGCACACCAATTCTACGGGCTCCGCTTTTCTCTGGGCGTTGCGGAAGCGGGTTTCTTTCCGGGAGTCGTGGTTTATCTCAGTCATTGGTATCGGCAGGAAGATCGTGGTAAAGCGGTCGCGATGTTCATGGCGGCAATCCCCGGCTCGCAGGTGATCGGTGCTCCGCTAGCCGCGGCGTTGCTTCGTGTCCACTGGCTCGGATTCGACGGTTGGCGCTGGCTGCTAACCATCGAGGGAGCTCCCGCCGTCGTGTTGGGCTTGATTACTTTCTTCTTCCTCACGGATCGGCCTGAGGATGCGAAATGGCTACCGGCGGAAGAGCGCGACTGGCTGATGGCAGAACTGGAACGCGAGCGGACTGCACGGGCAGGGCACGCGTCCCTGTGGCGCGCGTTGCGAAGTCCAGATGTGCTGCGTCTTGCGGCAATCCTCCTGCTCGGCTTGACTCCGAACTATGGCATGAGCCTGTGGCTTCCGCAGATGGTGCAGAGGCTTTCTGCCCTCGGAGTCTCACAAGTGAGTTTGATTGTAGCGATTCCTTATCTCGTTTCGCTGCCGCTGATGTTACTGACCGGCTGGCATTCCGATCGCAGCGGTGAGCGCCGCTGGCACACTGCTGTCCCGCGCCTGGTATCGGGAATTGCGCTCGCCGCGTGTTTCTTTACCACCGAGCATGTGTGGATCAGCGTGCTCCTGCTTTCGGCTGCTACGGCCGGATTCTATTGTGCTCACCCCGGTTTCTGGCCGTTGCCGAATCTTTTTTTGGGCCGGGCAACGGCCGCAGCGAGCATCGGTCTGATTAACTCGTTCGGAAACCTGGGGGGATTTCTAGGTCCCTATGCCATCGGCTGGCTCAGCAGCGGCACGCATAGTTTCGGCCCCGGGTTGCTGTTGATGGCTGGATGCGCGCTGGGCTCGGCGCTGCTCGTATTCAGTTTAAGAATCGACCCCAGCCGAACGGCGTCAAGCAACCGTTGACCGCCCCCGTTTGGAATGCCGCCCCGTGTAGAGCTTCTTTTGCTCTCGCGCGAACAAACGCACCTGCAAGTTGCGCTGTTCTAAGCGTTCCCGAATCTGATCCACGGCGTAACTTACCAGGCACTCCAACGAGCAAAACATTCTGCGATCATTCTGGTGTTGTAACTGTAAAGACAGCTCATCCAGCTTGATGCCACATACCGCGCAATGGTCGGCGCGTTTCATCGATTTCCCATCCCTTCCCCGGCTCTCTCGAACCACAACCCTTGTTGGCCTATGAAAAGCGACGGCCATCCCGACGGTGGAGCGCGCCGGATTCAGGGATTGAGGTTGAGTCTACTAGATCGCTCTGTCATTTAGAACGATGCTGAAATTCTGGTAAGCATCCTCACCAGAGCAGCCCTCGGGGGCATTCCCGGAGCTACGAAGGCCGTCCGGCTGGCGAGCGCGGGTAAGCGCCGTAGGCTTTGGGAACAAGGTTCCGATGGTTTCCACGGCCTTCGACACGCATAGCCAGATTCGCCTACGACTCTCTGGATTCCCAGACCCACTAAGACTCCTACGACGGTCCTTGGACACTATGCTTACCAACCATAGTCAGGGCAGTTTTTGAAAACTTGGTAAGGCGGATTTCCAAGTCAACTGCCCGCTCCAAAAACAGGCCGGTACCGATAGGGCCGGAGGTGTGACCTTCCCAAGCGGTCTCTAGCAGCAGGTACGGTCCCGCAAGGTCATTGTGTTTCGAGCACGATAGCTCTTCGGAGTCAGACGCTCTGCGGCTAAGCAATCTTGCTTCTACAACTGCCCAGGGTCACAATCCTAACCTTTTTTCTGGCCTCACCCGACTCACCAAGATGCCCGCGTAACATCGATTTTCCGAGAAGTTCGTTCGGATACCTAACTCAGCGAAAGAGGGATTATGTCGTTACGTCTAATTTTCGGCGCGCTGGCATTGGCAGCGCTTCTTAGTGTAGGCAGTGGACTGGCAGGAAAAAACTCCAGTGGGCCTCGATGGACTTCGCCGCAGGTAGCGGATGGAACCGAGCCCGGCGCGCCGCCGTATCCGCTTGGGCCGCAGGTGGCGGATGGAACCGAGCCGGGTGCGCCGCCGTATCCGCTTGGGCCGCAGGTGGCGGATGGAACCGAGCCTGGCGCGCCGCCGTATCCGCTCGCGGCTTAATAAAGGTTGACCCGGACTACTTAGCCCGCACCACGACTCGATGGTGTTGGTCCCGTCTCGAAGCGCCCGGTGTGCTATACTCTGGCGCAAATAGATGGGAACTTTTAGTACCGCCATATGGTGGTCCGGCGATTTGATGATTGCCCTCCTGATCTACCATGCGTGGAAAGGACGGCTGTTTGCAAGGTATCCGTACTTCTTCGGATACATCGGTTTGATTGGGTGTTCGACTATCGCGCGCTTTTGTTTATCGATGGCTGCGTCCGCGGAGCAGTACAGGTTCGGCTTTTGGACAACTGAATTTCTGGGCGCGATTGGCGGGTTCGGTGTCACGTGGGAGATATACGCTCAGATCTTGGAACCGTACCGGGGGCTGCGGCGGATGACTCGTGCGGTGTTGTCAACGTTACTGGTTTTGGTGGTTGCCAAAGGGCTCGTGGGTTTGGCCGATGGTCCGCTACAAAGTCTGGGTCCGACCACGGTCGAACTCCTGCGGAATTTGCGCGCGCTACAGGCGTTGCTGTTGCTTGCGTTGGTTGGGCTCGTCGTACACTACGCGGTGCCTTTGGGCCGTAATACGCGGTCCATCTTGATGGGCTATGGGCTGTACATAGGGTGCCATGTGATCGCACTGGGTTTCCGCTCTCAATTCGGAACCTCGGTGGAAATGTGGCGAGACTTATTGCAACGATTGGCGTATCTGGCGGCTTTGATCATTTGGTGTGTCGGAATGTGGGCGTATGCTCCCAATCCGGTTCCGAACAATTTGATCGAAGCCGATTATGATCGAATCTCTGAAAGGACCAGTCGTGCGTTCGGCCGGTTGCGAGCGCACGTCTTGCAATCTTGGCGGCCATGATGAATTTTGCTTTCGTAATCGCGATCAGTGTTGCTCTGCTTTTGCTTCTGTGGAAGGCGGCGAGGCGCGGGCCCGCCGAAACCGCGGATGCGCACGAGAAGTTCCTGGAGCCTTCCCAGTGCCTGGTGCGCTTACCACCGCGAGCCCTGCTGGACCGTTTCCTGTCTCTCGACGACGTGGAGTATGTAGCCAAGGTCAAATCCCCTGTGGTACTGCGCCTCGTTCTTCGCGAAAGGCGGCGGCTCGCCGCCCGGTGGCTGCGGCAGACACGGCACGAGGCGGGCCGCTTACTTCGCTTGCACGTCCGAATGGTCCGGCAAGCCGAGGGCCTGCGTCCTCTTGCCGAGGTGAAGTTGATCTTCGCGGCGGGTTCGTTCCTGATTGTCTATGCCGTGATGATGGCAGCGGTCGGTTTGTACGGCCCGTTGCGGACGAGGAGTTTTCTCCAATCGCTCCAAACGCTCGCCAACGTCCTGTCGAATCTGGGCGGCCGCATTGCCGAGAGTACCGGCCCCGGCTTGGTCCCGCAGTGGAACGCCGGCGTAGGACGATAAAATGGTTTCCGTGCGCGCTACCGGCGGAGCGATGCTCGATGCGGCAGTCCGCGATCTGGAGACGCGCACGCTAGCCAACTTGCGTGGAGGGCTCACCAAGTTGGTGTATCTGTCCTCCACCAGGGATTACAACACCGGAGAGTACCACCACGACGGCTTGGCCCACGAGTACGGCGACGACGTCGCGCAGCGCGCGTTGGCACAATGCCATGAAGCTGCGTTTCACGAACTGCTGTACTCCAGTCTGGCGGGCCTGGTCGAGCAACTCACCGACTACATCGAATCGACCGGCGCGGGGAGGGAAAAGGTACTCGAAAGCTGGCGGCAACTGCAGGCGTTTCGCGTGCTGGTACCCGGTACCTGTGACGAGCTCAGCGCGGATTACTTCGTCTCCAACATCAGGATTGCGCTGGAAGTCTTGCGGCTGCCGGCGGTGACGGCGGGCAATTGACCAGGCGGGCCGCGACCGCCGTCACGCGTCCCACGATTTCCGCCTCATTGGGAAAGGCAAATTCCTGCGTGCGGCACGGAGATAGAGGATGCGGGACGGACACAATGCGGTCGCGGTGTAGCTCGCACCAGGAGCAGAGGTAACCCGTTCGCAACTCGAGGAACCAAATCGGCCGCTCGTACTCCGAGCGGTACGCCACCGCTTCGTGCAGTTTCTGCTGCTGATCGATCTGCACGAACGACCCCGGCCGCAGCAGCGGATACATCGTGTAATCTTCCAGCCCGACGAAGCCGTAGCGCTGCTTGCGAACGTTCAAATAGCGCAGCAGGCCCACTGGCACTTCGCCCCAGACCTCGACCATACGTGAGAGCAGGTTGGTCTTTTCCACCCGAAAACCGGGATCGAAGCGCACCGGAAAACTGATCGCCTTCCCTTCGTCGTACACCTCAAAACTGGCGAGCCGCGTATTGCCCATCTGCATTTCCAGGTGGTGGTCAGCGATCTTTTCCAAATCCAGATAAAACGACACCAATTCGGTGAACGGACGGGCGTATACGGCGCTCAGCGTGAAAAGCTTGTAGATGCTCGGCGTGGACTCGTCGTTTTCGATTTGGATCAAGCGGGCATGTGACACGGCATACTCTTCGCTGCCTTCGGCAAGCGCGATCTTCTTGCTGAATTCGGCGATTTCGCGCGTCGTCAGTCCGAGGCGCAAGCGCATTTGCTTCAACCGCTCACCTGCCCGAACCGTCGCCAATGTTCCGGACCTCCAAAGGATTATCGCAAAAGTACAGTCTCTCGGGGGCCGTCCCGCGACTCGCAGAACGGAGCGTACCCGGGGCATAGAACCGCAGTCCGGTCCAGCAAGGCTTCCAACCAAGGCTTCCGTTACTCGACAGCAGGGTGTAAGATCTTGCAAGCAGGTCGGTTCTAAGAACTGCCCGGGAGGAGGTCGCGATGCAGCATCGTCAATCCTGGAGTGCCTTTGGAGGCGCCGCGCTTTCATTAGCGGGTGCCGCCTTCGCAATCGTGCTGTTCGCTTTGCCGGTTCCAGCCGCGGAAACGGAGATCACCTTTTCGAAGGATGTAGCTCCGATTTTTGAGCGGGCCTGCCAAAGCTGCCATCGCCCCGGCGCCATCGCCCCGATGTCCTTATTGACTTACAAGGACGCGCGGCCGTGGGCCCGGTCGATTAAGGCGAAAGTGGTTCAGCGGCAGATGCCTCCCTGGCACATCGACCGCAACATTGGCATCAACCGGTTCAAGGACGATCCATCTCTGAGCGATGCCGAAATCGCGACCATCTCGGCCTGGGTGGACCATGGGGCACCGGAAGGCAATCCCGCCGACCTGCCGAAACCGCGGGAGTTCTCGGACATGGATAAGTGGCATATGGGCAAGCCCGATATCGTGGTCTCGATGCCCACGCCCTACGTCCTAAAAGCCAAAGGCGGGGATGAGTATTACGATGTCGAAGTGGACCCCGGGTTCACGGAAGACGTGTACGTCGCGGCTCTCGAGACCAAGCCGGACATGGGCTTCAAGGTGGTTCATCACTGCACCACCAACCTCATCGAGGACCCTGAAGATGATCCGGTGGGCCTGTTTCTGAATGAATACGCCGTGGGAAAGAACGCCGACATCTTCCCCACCAACTCCGGCCGCCTCATCAAAGCGGGGTCGAAGATCCACTTCAATCTCCACTTGTACCCGGACGGCGAAGCAACGCCAGTTCAGGTCTCTCTGGGTCTCAAGCTCTACCCGAAGGGATTCGTGCCGAAGTATGTCGCGTTCACGCAGCACATGGGCGATGTGAATGACCTGGATCTGCCGGCCGGGCAAATCACCCGCAACGACGGATACTTTCGCCTACAAAGACCAGCCGTGTTGACCGCCTATCAACCGCACTTCCACCTGCGCGGCAAGGCGCAGTGCATGGAAGCGATATACCCTGACGTTCGCCCCGACTCCGCGCGTCCCGGGCCGGCTAAAACCGAGACCCTCAGTTGTGTGAGTGACTATCAGTTCGGATGGAGCATTACGTATAACTATGGCGAGGACGTCTCACCGATTCTGCCCGCCGGGACAATCATCCACGTCACTACGTGGCACGACAATACCGACAATAATCCGCATAACCCGAATCCCAAGAATTGGGTGGGGAGCGGGCAACGCACGATCGACGAGATGAGTTTTGCCTGGGTCAGCCTGTTCTATATCGATGAGGCGGATTATCAGCAGCGGGTGGCGGCGCGAAAAAAGATGGCGGCGCTGATTACGCGATAAGCAGGCGATTGCGTGGGGCGTGCCGAGCGGAGATTCGATCTGGGAAAGTATCTGGGCCGAATTGTTTTGACTTGTATCCTGGCTGGCGCAGTCATCGCACAAACGCTTCCGCCGACATACATTGGGCAAACGAAGTTCTCGCGAGGGCAGGATGTCGTGCCCTCCTTCGATGGGTGGATCCGCAACCCCGATGGCAGCTTCACCATGGTGTTCGGATACATGAATCGCAATTACGAAGAGGAGCTTGCGATTCCCGCGGGTGCGGACAACAAGCTCGAACCGGGTCCCGTGGATCAAGGCCAACCCACATATTTTCTGCCGCGGCGGCACGCCTGGGTCTTTCGCGTCAGGGTGCCCGCCGATTGGGGGAATCGCGAATTAGTCTGGACGATCACGGCGCACGGCCGAACCGAGAAGGCCTACGGCAGCCTGCAGTCTCAAGAGGAAATGCTCGAGCGCTTGATCATGACTCGCGGCAATCTCAGTCCAGGGCTGGACGACCCCAACAAACCTCCTTCGATTACGATTGCTCCGGTAGAAGCGGCGGCTGTCGGTAGCCCCGTAACGCTCACGGCTCTGGTCACGGATGACGGTTTGCCCAAGCCCCGCGCACCCAAGTCCGCCCCGGCCGCGGGATCCGGCCGCGCACAGACAAACAGCGCCGCGGCCGGTCCCCGCCTCGGGTTGAATGTCACGTGGATGGAATATCGTGGCCCCGGAAAAGTTGTGTTCGAGAATGTAGATCCCATCCTGGTGACGGAGGGCAAAGCTGCCACACGCGCGCACTTTACCGTGCCGGGGACTTACGTGCTGCGCGCTGCTGCGAACGATGGGGAGTTATCGACCACCAGCGATCTTACGGTAACGGTTGCGCCGGGCCAGCCATAACGACGGCAGGCTTCCCGTTAAGACGATGCTTCTTCCGCTGGTGGATCCTCCGAGCTCTGCGCTCGAAACACTCTTGCTGTGAGGTTGGCAGGAAAATGGGGACGCCGATTCTTAAGGAATTTGGCAACGATGACGAAACCCGTTCCGATTCCCACCCCCAGGCTCCGCACGCCTGACCAGCGCAATTGAAAGAACCTCTTGTGGCAGCCCAAGCAGCGGAACGGCAGGAAAAAAAAGTTGACGTGTCTCTCGATGATATTGCGCCTCCTTGAACGAGAAACGTTCGCTGAACCGCAACGCGGACACAATCGTGACAATTTTCCCTCCAGGGAATAACTATCGCATGAACCGAACCGGAGTATCTCTGCATAAATCCGGATATAGTACTAGTAAGGTGATTGCTTCCGTGTGGAAGCTCGCCCCGGCGCGAAAGAGCGGTTCGTTTTCGTACAGATCAACAGGCTGTGGGCAAGCGATATTTGCCCAAAGTGACCAATAGGCTTCCCCGGTAATGGATGACGCTATAATGAACCGCATTAACCCGAACGGCGTCACACTATGCCCCGCATTGTCCGTTGTTCCCTGATCCAAGCTTCCAATGCCGCCTCTCCGGATGCGTCGCTGGATGCCACCAAGCAGGCGATGATCGAAAAGCATCTCGGCTATATCCGCAAAGCCGCCAGCGACGGGGCGCAGATCATTTGCCTCCAGGAGATCTTTTACGGACCGTATTTTTGCGCGGAACAGACCACACGCTGGTACGACTTCACCGAAGCCGTGCCGGAGGGTCCCACCGTATCGCTCATGCGCGACCTGGCGCGCCAGCACCACTTGGCGCTGATCGTTCCGATCTACGAGCGTGAGCAGGATGGCATCTACTACAACACCGCGGCCGTGATCGACAAAGATGGCTCCTATCTCGGCAAGTACCGCAAGACGCATATTCCCCACGTCGCTCCAGGCTTTTGGGAGAAGTTCTACTTTCGCCCTGGCAACCTCGGGTACCCGGTGTTCGACTTGGGCTTCGCCAAGATTGGCGTCTACATCTGTTATGACCGCCATTTTCCCGAGGGCGCGCGCGCGCTTGGTTTAAACGGCGCCGAGATCGTGTTCAACCCGTCGGCCACGGTTGCCGGTTTGAGCGAGCATCTGTGGAAGCTGGAGCAGCCCGCGCACGCCGTCGCCAACGGCTACTTTATTGGAGCCATCAATCGGGTGGGCGTGGAAGCCCCCTGGAACATCGGGGAGTTTTACGGCTCCAGCTATTTCTGCGACCCCCGCGGCTGCATTATTGCGCAGGCGGCGCGCGACCGGGACGAAGTGCTCACTGCCGATCTCGACCTGGATCTCATCGCCGAAGTTCGCAAAACATGGCAGTTCTTCCGTGACCGCCGGCCCGATATGTACGAGTCGCTCGTCAAGGCTTGAGCATGCCCGAGGTTCCCCTTCCGGTTCCACGCAACCTGGAGCAGTTTCCGGAACTGCACCCGCCCTTCGACCGGCCGGCGGCGCTGGTGGAAGCCAACCGTTGCCTGTTCTGTTTCGACGCCCCGTGCACCGGCGCGTGCCCCACCCACATCGACGTGCCGCGCTTCATCAAGAAGATCGCCAGCGAGAATCTCCATGGCGCTGCGCTGACGATTCTCGACGCCAACATTCTGGGGTTGAGTTGCGCGCGTGTCTGCCCGGTGGATGTGCTGTGCGAAGGCGCCTGCGTGCTCTATCGCTACAATCAGAAGCCCATCGAGATTGGCCGCTTGCAGCGCTACGCCATGGACAGTTTCTACGCCAACGGTTGGGCCGGCCCGTGGTCTGCCAGGCCACAGCCCAAACGCCCTGGCAGGGTCGCGTGCGTAGGGGGCGGACCGGCTTCGCTGGCCTGCGCGGCGGAATTACGTCGCCGCGGTTTCGCCGTCACGATCTTCGACAATCGGCCGCTGCCCGGAGGCTTGAATACCTACGGCGTGGCGGAATACAAGCTCCGCCCGTCGGACAGCCTGCGCGAAGTCGATCTGGTGCGCTCGCTGGGGACCGAGCTCCGTCAGGCCGAAATCGGCGCCAATCTCCCGCTGGCTGGTTTAGAGCAGGAGTTCGATCGCATTTTCCTCGGGCTCGGCTTGGGCTCCATGTTGCGGCTGGGAATTCCGGGAGAGGAAGCATCCGGCGTGATCGACGCGCTGCGGTTCATTGCCCGCTACAAGACCTACCACGATGTTTCGATCGGCCGCCGCGTGGTGGTGATCGGAGGTGGCAATACCGCCATCGACGCGGCCAACGCCGCTTGCCGCCTGGGCGCGCCCGAAGTCCATATGTTTTACCGCCGCGGTGAAAAGGACATGCCCGCCTTTGCTTCTGAGTACGAGAATTCCAAGATCGAAGGTGTGCGGTTCCATTTCTTGGCGCAACCGCTCGAAATCCTCCAGGAGCATGGGCGTGTCTCAGCCGTGCGATTTGCTGGAACCCAATTGGGGGCGCGCGACGCATCCGGCCGCCGTCCTTTTGAAACTGTGGCGGGCGCCGACTTCGTCTTCCCGTGCGACATGGTAATCCCCGCGCTCGGTCAATCGCGAATGGTCGGCCTTCTCGAAGCCGTCGGCATTGCCGTAGACAACGGTACGGTCCTGGTAGACCGTCCCACCGGCCGCACCGCCAATCCGAAATACTATGCAGGCGGCGATTGCGTCAATGGGGGACGCGAGGTGGTGGACGCGGTCGCCGATGGCAAACGCGCTGCGGTGGCGATCAGCCAAAGTCTGGAGGCCGGGCGTGGCTGACCTGACGACGGTGTTTGCCGGGCGCATCCATTCGCCCAACCCTTTTTGGCTGGCCTCGGGCCCACCCGCCAATTGCGGGGAGCAGGTGATGCGGGCATTCGATGCCGGTTGGGGTGGCGCCGTCTGGAAGACCATCGGCGAACCGATCGTCAACGTTTCATCGCGCTACTCTTCTGTCGATTGGAACGGCCAGCGCATGATGGGGTTGAACAATATTGAGCTGATTTCCGACCGGCCAATCGAAACCAATCTGCGCGAAATTGCCGAGGTGAAGCGGCGCTATCCGAAGCATGCCGTAATCGCTTCGCTGATGGTTGAATCGAAGCGCGAGACTTGGCACGAGATTGTGAAGCGTTCCGAGGACGCCGGCGCTGACGGCCTCGAGCTGAATTTCGGCTGCCCGCACGGCATGAGCGAGCGGGGCATGGGCAGCGCCGTCGGCCAGGTGCCCGAATATTCCTGCATGATCACCGAATGGGTGAAGGAAGTGGCGCGCACGCCCGTTCTGGTCAAGCTGACTCCCAACGTCACCGACGTACGCACCATCGGGCGAGCTGCGCGGCGCGGCGGGGCCGACGGCCTATCTGCCATCAACACCCTCAATTCCATTACCGGAATTGACCTGGATACGTTCACCCCGCGTCCCGATGTGGGTGGTCATTCGGCGCACGGCGGATACTGCGGGCCGGCGGTGAAACCGATCGCTTTACATTTGGTCCAGCAACTGGCTTCCGATCCCGATGTGAGCCTGCCCATTTCGGGTATCGGAGGAGTTTCCTCCTGGCGTGAAGCCGCCGAATTCCTGCTGCTCGGGTGCGGCACCGTGCAGGTCTGCACCGCCGCCATGCACTACGGCTTTCGCATCGTGGAAGACATGATCGATGGCTTGAGCCACTGGATGGACGAAAAGGGGTTTTCCACTATCGACCAATTCCGGGGGCTCTCGCTTCCCAAGGTGACGGATTGGAAACACCTCGATTTGAATTACCGCATCGTGGCGCGGATCGACCCCGATAAGTGCATCGGCTGCGATCTCTGCTATATCGCGTGCTGGGATGGCGCCCATCAGTGCATTCACCGCGGCGCCGATCACGGAGTCCCGGAACGCGTCGAGGCCCAAAGCCGGGCGCGTATCGCGGTGACGCCCATTGCCAAGCTGGACGCAGCCGCGGGCGCCAACGGCCGCACGCCGCCCGAGCGCATCCCCATCGTCGATGAAGACGAATGCGTGGGCTGCAATCTCTGCTGGCTGGTGTGCCCGGTGGAGGACTGCATCACGATGGAGCGAGTCGAGACAGCGAAGCCGCCCGAATCCTGGGAGCAGCGCGCGGCGGCGAAGGGTGGCAAATCGTGAATACGCTCAGAAGTTGTGGGGCAGCCTTTCAGGCTGCGGACCCGCTTTCCAGCGGGTCCAGCCGGTCGAAAGGCCGGCCGGGGCCACGAATGGCCGCTCCACGATGGGGTGCCTCCTCATGAACACGCTCATTCGCAACGGCACAGTGGTGACGGCCCGCGACACCGGGAAAGCCGACGTCCTGATCGAAGGCGAGCGGATCAAAGAGGTGCGCGCGGGAATTCCGCAGCAATCGGCAGAGAAAGTCATCGACGCTTCCGGCATGTACGTGATGCCCGGCGGAATCGATTGCCACACCCATCTCGACATGCCGTTCGGGGGCACGACATCGAGCGACGATTTCGAAACCGGCACCCGAGCAGCGGCGTTCGGCGGCACCACGAGCTTGGTGGATTTCGCCATTCAGGGGCGAGGCACGCGCATGCGGACCGCTTTGGATACCTGGTGGAAAAAGGCCGAGGGTAAGGCTGTTATCGATTACGGCCTGCACATGATCGTGACCGACCTGGCCGGAGCCGGGTTGGAGGATATGGACGACATGGTGCGGGAAGGGGTCGCCAGCTTCAAACTCTTCATGGCGTACCCCAACGTGCTCATGGTCGATGACGCCACCATCTTTCGCGCTCTCTCACAGACAGCCAAGAACGGCGCGTTGATCTGCATGCACGCCGAAAACGGCAGCGTGATCGACATCATTGTGCAGCGCGCGCTGGCTGAGGGCAAAACGGCGCCCGTATATCACGCCCTCACCCGCCCGCCGCGCGCCGAGGCCGAAGCCGTGCACCGCGCCATCGCGATGGCGGAGATTGCCGGGGCGCCGGTATACATTGTGCATCTCTCTTCGGAAGACGCCCTCAACGAAGTTCGCGAAGCGCGCTACCGGGGCGTTCCGGCTTTTGCCGAGACCTGCCCGCAGTACCTTTTGCTTTCGATCGAAGAACTGGAGCGGCCCGGATTCGAAGGCGCCAAGTATGTGTTCACGCCGCCACTACGCCCCAAGCAGCATCTGCCCAAGCTTTGGGATGGCCTCAAAGATGACAACCTCCAGGTAGTCTCGACCGATCATTGCCCGTTTTGCTTCGAAGATCAGAAGGTGCTCGGCAAGGACGATTTCACCAAAATCCCCAACGGCGGACCTGGAATCGAAAACCGCTTGCAACTGATTTATCACCACGGCGTGAACCAGGGGAAGATTTCCATCAACCGCTTCGTCGAGCTGGTTTCCACCACGCCCGCGCGCATTTTCGGGATGTACCCGAAGAAGGGCGAAATTGCGCCGGGAAGCGATGCCGACCTGGTAATCTGGGACCCGGCCGCGAGCCACACCATCAGCGCCAAGACCCACCACATGCGAGTCGATTACTCCCTGTTCGAAGGCTTTGAAGTGAAGGGCAACGCGCGTACCGTGATTTCGCGCGGAGAAGTCATTGTCGATCGCGGGCAGTTTCTGGGCAAATTGGGACGCGGGCAATATCTGCGCCGCGCCGCCCGCGGAGGGGCTTGGAAATAAAGCACCGCTCCCTACACGTCGCGGCTCAGTAAAGCGTTACCGAGCCGCGACCGTAGGGAGCGGCGCACTTATATGTCTGCTCGTCCGGCCTATGTTACATTTTGGTCGATGGCGCAGCCGGCCCCGATGAAATACGATCCCACTCTCTACAACCCGGATCTCGCGCCCGTCCCCAAAGAGCGGCGCACGTGGGGCACCTACAACTACGCCTCGCTGTGGGTCGCGATGAGCGTCTGCATTCCCACGTACATGCTGGCCTCGGGGCTGATCGCCGGCGGCATGAGCTGGTGGCAGGCCATCGCGACAATACTATTAGGCAATCTCATCGTGCTCGTCCCCATGCTGCTCAATGCGCATGCCGGAACCAAGTACGGCATTCCGTTTCCGGTGTTGGTGCGCGCATCCTTCGGCGTGCGTGGCGCGAATATTCCCGCGGTGCTGCGCGCGCTGGTGGCTTGCGGGTGGTTCGGAATTCAGGCATGGATCGGCGGACAAGCCATCTACTCGATGTTGAAGATTGTCTGGCCGGCGTTTCCCGGCGGCGTTTGGCTTTGTTTCTTCGCTTTCTGGGCGCTCAACATGTTTGTGATCTGGCGGGGCATCGATACCATCAAGTTTCTGGAAGGCGTGGGCGCGCCCTTCATGCTGGCGGTCGGGCTGCTGCTTTTGTGGTGGATCACCCGCAAAGCCGGAGGCTTCGGGCCGGTGTTGAGCGCTCCCAGCAAGTTTCACACCACGGCTGAATTCATGCACTTCTTCATCCCATCGCTCACGGGGATGGTGGGTTTCTGGGCCACCGTGGCTTTGAATATTCCCGATTTCACGCGCTACGCGAGGTCGCAGAAGGCGCAAGCGGTGGGGCAGGCACTCGGTTTGCCGGCCGCCATGACGGTGTATTCGTTCATTGGCGTCGCGGTCACCTCAGCCTCGGCCGTGCTGTTCGGCCAAGCCATCTGGGATCCGGTCCAACTGTTGGGCAAATTCAACCAGCCCGTGGTGGCATTCTTCGCGCTGATCGCGCTGCTGGTGGCTACGTTGAACACCAACGTTGCGGCTAACGTGGTGTCGCCATCCAACGACTTCTCGAATCTCAACCCGCGCCTGATCTCCTTCCGCACCGGAGGCCTGATCACCGGCGTGGTCGGCGTATTGATGATGCCCTGGAAGCTGCTGGGCGATTTCAGCTCTTACATCTTCGTGTGGCTCGTCGGTTATTCGGCGCTACTAGGTCCGATCGCCGGCATCATGATCGCCGACTATTTTTTGGTGCGCCGCTCCCGCCTGGTGGTGTCCGACCTGTACCGCCGCAATGGCGCGTACGCCTACGAAAACGGTGTGAACCTGCGCGCCGTCTCCGCGTTGGGCATCGGCATCGCAATCTCTCTGGTGGGGCTGATCGTTCCGCCGCTGCGAATCCTCTACGACTATGCGTGGTTTGTCGGCTTCGGCATCTCGGCGATAGTTTACGTTTCTCTGATGCAGCGCGCCGAAGCGCCCGCCGCTCTGCCGGAGTGGGAAAGCGAAGGTTAGGCCGGTCACACTCGCGAGTCGCGGAAACCACCCTGGCCCGTCAATCACTTAACCCGAACCTCGGCCGGCTGCGCTCAGCGCCCGTGGTACTTTACGTGTCAGGGAGACGCCCCACCGTCTCCTCCGACGCTGCCGGCCGGTCTGTGTCGCAGGGAATGACAAAACGAATTCGGAGCTGTCGAGTTTCTCGGGTGTTTTCGGTTGAGCGCGTGGCTCGCTCACTGCTCCGGTTCTTGCTCGTCCGGAAAGCGAATGCCCACGCGCCGCAGAAAGAGGGCGTCGCCTGCTTCGAAGGGTGCGCCTTGCGAGGGTAATTGCGCAGCGGTCGGGCATTCGCGCCAATAATCAGCCAACGACTTGACTACGTAGACGTGCTTCCGGCACTGGCTGCAACGCCAGTAGATCACTAGTTGGCGGTCGACGGTCAATCCGACTTCGCGGATCCTCGCCGGCTGCCGTCCGCACTCACACGCAAGTTCGATTCGCTGATACATAGTCTCAAACGGCCCCGAATCCCCGGATGCAAGGGGGATAGCCAGGATAAAGGCGACATGAGGCCGCACAGCAATCATGCCTGGAAAACGCGAAACGTGAGAGACCTCTTCGTACTCAGCGGGTTATAGAACTGAAAAGGCTTTATTCGAGCGGGTGGACTCTTCGTCGGGGGAATACCAGACGGAACCTCTCTTACCGTACGGTGGGTGGCACGCCGAGAACCAGATCCAAGCCCGCGGGAGTACTACGAAGCGTAGGTGTTTGGGTCAGGCCTGAAGAGGCGTAGCGGTCATGAATGGCTTGGATCGTGCGGTCGTGCACCACTTGAAACACGTCACCGAGCGGGCTCTTGCCGCTGTTTTCTCGAAGAGCTTCCAGCAGGTAGCGTGTGAAAAAACCGTGACGGGACTGGCTGTCCTCTTGTGACGTCTCATCGGCGCGGCTGGCCGAGATTACTACTCGCGCCGCCCCGTCCGGAGCGCTTTCCTGGAAACGGTCAACGGCTACGCTGAAGTCGGTTTTCGACCCCACGGCCGGGTTCGGCGTATAAACGTGCACGCCGCGGCTCAGCGGCGCTCCGGAGGCGGTGGCGTCCCCACTGAAACACGTATCCAGGATCAGAGCGACACGCTTAGCGCGGACGTCCCGGCGCAGCGTGTCCACCAGGTCAATCATCTGCAGCGATGTGGCATAGAGATCCGCAGCGCTATCCAGCTTGGTATCGTGCATCAAAATGTAGCTGACACCATTGGGATCGTCGGCGCGTGGCGAGCCGTGGCTGGCAATGTACACAACGATCAAATCGCCTTCTTTCGCGCGGGCTCGAATTTCGCCAATCGCCGTTCTGACGCCCTGCAACGTGGCAGCCTCGTTCAACAAACTAAATACATTCGATTTTGGAAAGCGGCCAATCTGCGGGTCGGTGAACACATCGGCCATGCTTTGCGCATCGTTGACCGCGTAGCGAAGCCCGGAGACGTGCTCGAACTGGTCGATGCCGACCACTAACGCGTACTTTTCCCCGACAGAGGAAGGAAGCTTGGCCACGGGCGCCTGCACTGCATCAAACGGATTGACCTTCGCATCGAGTAATTGGGATCCCAGCGAAGCGGCCTGTTTGCGCGCATAGGCGGCGTCCTTCGCGTCATGCAGCTTGTCGCCGACCAACGCGCGGTAGTACCACAAATCCGGAATCCCGCGGCAATTCTCGAGTTTCTTGGTAATGCTGACTTGCAGCAGCTCGAGAGTGTCCTTTGAGGTGTCCGGCGTCAATTGCTCGCGCAATTGGTTCAGCATCGACCACCCCGGGCTGCAGCGGTCGAGCATCTGCGCGCGCAGCGGAACCAGCGCCGTTAGCAATAGAACTGCGCTGCCGAGCCCCAGTTTCATGGATTACTGTTTCTTGGCGGTTACCGGTTTGCTGGCGGGCACCTGTGCTTTGACAGCCTCGAGAATGCCCTTGCTCTCGCCGCCGCACTCTTTCTTAACCCGCAGTTCCTCGCTCAGAGTCAGGGTGCGCTCGAAGCGGAGTTCGGTCGGATGGTCTTTCACCAACTGGCCGATATCCTGAACATGATCCTGGCACATGGAGATGACTTGGTTGAAAGCCGACCCGGACGTGCTGCCGGTTTGCCCCCCTCCCGCCACGCTTGCGCTACGCGCCGAATCTCCGACAGTGGCCACATGCTCGGCTTTTTTCCTCTCGACCGCCTCCGCGTACTCCTGTTTATGCCGGGAGATGGTTGCATAGAGCCGCACTGCCTGCTCGATGCGGGCGTCGGGCGCGCGATAATCCTTTTCGGAAGGCTTGGCCTGCATAGCGTCTTTGTACGCCTTCGCGGCTTTGTCGAGGTAAGTCGACGCTTCGGTGAAATCCTTGTCCTCCTGCGCCAGTGCCTGCTTGGCTTTCTCCGACGTCACATCACCGCGACGCGCTTTCTCTGATTCCTCGGCGTCGTTCGCATCTTGATATGCGAGTGCTTCATTGGCCAGCCCGATCAAATAAAGCCGATAGGAATCGTCTTCGGTCTTGGGTAGTGCATCGGTCTTTTCAGCGTCCTCTAAGAGCTTGGGCCAGCGCTGGCTCATGGCTAGAGATGAGAGAGGCTCGAGTTTGCCGCCGGGAAGCGGGACCATGATGTTTTCTTCATGGGGAGTCGCGCGCTGCGACATCACCGTAACCAGGCCCTCGATTAGGGCATCGCGAGCTTCGTTTTCCGATCCTCCCGACTTCGTTCCGGCCGCCGGACGAGAACCGGGCAGGAGGCCCTTTATGCCGGTAGGTTTTTCGGGTCCGCTGGGGCTGATGATGAAGGACAGATTCTCCGAATCCAGCGGAGCTTCCGTACCGACTTCGAGTGCCTGGTAACTGGCCTCAATCTTTCCCGAAAAGAGCGTGTACGCAGGTGAGTCTTTGGTTGCCGGGTAATTTCGCCCTTCCACGTAGTAATTGGTGATCGTAAAACCGAGCTCGGTCTCAGGATTGCGATCATCCAGGATGAAGCGAGGGTCTTTCTGAATGGCTGTGACCAGCTTAGTTTTCAGGATTGGCACCAAGTCCTTGGGAATGCCTTCCCTCGCCACCGAAGCTACTACCTTGATTCTCTTTTGATTCAGGTTGACGGCAGCCGGAAGCTTGAGCGTGAGAGTAGCTTCCTTCTTTTTCCCGAGGACGCTTCCGAAGCCACCGAAGCCCTGAGCCTGTCCGAGAATCGGGAGTCCCAAAAGGACTGCTAGTGTAACGCCGTGACGGATGAACATAAATCTCACCCCCAAGGTTTAGATCCGAATATGATTACATACGACAATTATCGCGTCAAGGCTTCAATTCTGATTCGATTCTGAGGGGAAACTCGTAGTACGAATAGAAATAGCCCTTCGGAAGGCTCGAAGTGAGCCATAAACAATTCCGCGATTATTGCAATTCGTTGACAGGCACGTCGAAATGGACGGTATTCACTTGGCCCTTGCGCTGGAACTGCACCCAAACGCGGTAGGTGCGCGCGCGCGGAAATACCAGGCTGAACTGCACCTGGGGGCCGCCATCTGCAATCAGCGGGTGGGTGTGGATCAGATCGATCAGGTCGTCGCTGCCGGCCAGCATGTGAGCCCAGGCGCCTAAGTATTTTTCCAAGCCTTCCGCGGGACTCAGATGGAAATACATCTGCGTCTTCTGTCCGGCGATCGGTTGCGGCGGGTCGGTGGTGAGTGACACCTGAAGGTTCGTAGAGTCCTTGGTGGAGTAGTCGCGGGCGAGCTTAACGGGCGCGGGCGGAGTGCCCGGCACCATCACGGTCTTTGTGATTAACTGCGGTGTCGCCCCATCCGGATACATGTCTCCGAGTACTCGATACATGCCGGGTTCCGGAAAGGCGTATTCGTACACGAAATTACCATCGGGCTGAAACACGGGGTGATCGTGAACGAAGAACTGCAGATCCTGGCTCACGATGAACATGTGGAACAGCTTCTCGTGCACGATTTGAAAGTTCGTGACCGGCCGGCCTTTCCAGGGATCCTTCACCACAAAGTCCAGCGTCGCTTTCTGTCCCGGTGCCAGTCTGTGGGGCGTGACCGTCAAATCCATCGGATACTCGACGGGGTCGGGAAGGCCTGCCACCAGCTTCATCCCGCAGCGCGAGCACACGCCCTCCTTGCTCGAGCGGACATCCGGATCCATCGGGCAAACGTAGACTTTGTCCTGGGCCCAAACCACGCCAAGAAAAAGCAGAAGCAAGCATACCGTCGAGCGCATGGTTCCATTATGCCGCTGCCGGAGGAGTCCCGCAAGGATGGTATACTGCGCGATCATGGACAAGATTCGTTGGATGATCAGTGCCGGAGTCTGCGCCGTTGGCTTCGGTTGGCTGTTACACGCGGCGGCCGTGAAGATCGATCCCAAAGACCTGGTGACGTTTCAGGACGCGCAGTCTCAGAAGCCGGGTACTTTTCACAAGATCACAGCTGAATCCCTGCCCAGACCACTGGAGACCAAGCCGTCCACCAACTTCCCGCAGGTTCCGCGTCCGGAAGGCGCCATGCCGCAAGCGCTCCCGGGATTCAAAGTAGAGCTTTATCTGGGCGGTTTCGATGTGCCGCGGCAAATTCGCACAGCTCCCAATGGCGATTTTTTCGTGGCCGAGAGCGGTAAGGGGGAAATCAAGGTTGTTCGCGGAAAGGAAGCCAGTGTTTTCGCCAGTGGCTTGACGCGGCCCTACGGCGTCAATTTCTATCCGCCGGGCGCGAATCCGCAATGGGTGTACGTAGGCAACACTGGTTCCGTCGTGAGGTACGCATACAAGAACGGCGACCTCAAGGCGACTGGTGAGCCCGAGACCATCGTGCCCGAACTGCCCGCCAACGGCAATCACTGGACACGCGATGTGGTCTTTTCGAACGACGGCAAGTCCATGTTCGTGGCAGTCGGATCGGCGGACAATATCAACGATCGCGGCGGCAACGAGCACCGCGCCAACATTCTGGAATACACCCCCGATGGCAAGTTCGTTGGTGTATACGCATCGGGGATTCGCAACCCCGCCGGTCTGGCGGTGAACCCGACCACCGGCGAGGTCTGGTGCTCCGTGAATGAGCGCGATATGCTGGGCGACAATCTGGTCCCCGACTACGTGACGCACGTGCAGAAGGGCGGCTTCTACGGATGGCCGAACTATTACATCGGCGGCAACGTGGACGAGCGCGTGCCGGGGCGCGACCCGGCGTTGAAGGACAAAGTGATCGTTCCCGATATTCTCGTGCAGCCGCACAGCGCCTCGCTCGGTGTGACGTTCTACACGGGCACGCAATTTCCCGCCGAATACCGTGGCGACGCGTTTGCCGCCGAACATGGCTCCTGGAATCGAGCTACGAAGTCCGGTCACGAAGTGATCCGCATCCCGCTGGACAAAGGCCACGCCAGCGGCGTTTACGAAGATTTCCTGACCGGGTTCGTGACACCCGACGGTAAATCGTGGGGGCGGCCGGTCGGCGTAACCGTGGGCAAAGACGGTGCGCTATACGTCACCGACGACGGCACCAAGGTAATCTGGCGCGTCAGCTACGGAAAGTAAAAGTGTGGGGTCGGGCCTTTTGGCCCGCCGCCGGGCTTCCGCCCGGCGCGCCGCGCGGAAGCGCGGCGGCAGCCCGGAAGGGCTGCCCCCACACCGCTACTCGTGTCGCTTCGGTTCTCGGCGCTACGGCCGCCAACTTACGGTCGGGTCAAGGGGAAGGCCGCGCGGATCACGCAACCGCCGTCGGACTCGATGTCCAGAGTCCCGCCCAGTTGGCGCGCGCGTTCCTGCATCCCGGAGAGCCCTACGCCCACCAGACCGGGCTCGTTCTGCAATTGGCGTAGCGTCGCAGGCAGACCGACTCCGTCATCGCGCACCATGAGTGAAATGGTATCTTGCGTAGTCTGAATGGCCACCCAACACTGGCTGGAGCTGGAGTGACGGTGCGCGTTCGTCAATCCCTCCTGAACGATGCGAAAGATGGCCGTTTCCAACTCCGGCGCCAGGCGACCGAAATCGGGCGGCGCCTCAAAATGCACGGGGATGCCCGAGCGCCCGCTGAAGCCGTCGATGTACGTCTTCAGCGCTGAAATCAACCCGAGTTCATCCAACAGCGGTGGATGCAGAAGGTAGGACAGCGTGCGAATCTCAATCAGCATCCTTTCGGTGAGCGCCATGCTTTCCGGAACCAGTTTTTCGAGTTCCGAAGGAAGATTGGCGTGGCTGAGCCGGGAGAGATTCAACTTGAGGGCTGCCAGGTTCTGACCCGTACTGTCGTGCAGTTCCCGCCCGATCCGCCGGCGTTCCTGATCCTGGATCCGCATCAGTGCGGTCGATAATTCCCGCAGCCGGTGTTCGGCGTGCTTATGCGCCGTGATATCCACCGCAATTCCCACATACCCGTCGTAGTCCCCGTTTTCCAGGAACCGAGAGGTGCCGGTGCCCAGCATCCAACGGTATTCTCCATCTGCGCGGCGCATGCGATATTCAGAGTGAAACGTCTGATGCTGTGACACGCAAGCCGTCCATTCCGAGCGGAGGCGATCCCAATCTTCCGGATGCACCTCGGTCCAACCCTGGGCTGTAAGATCCTCCATCGTTCGGCCCGTAAAATTCAAAGTGAACTTATTGGCGAAATCGATGCGATGATCGCGGGCGGAAGTCCATATCATGGTTGGAGCGGAGTCTGCCAGATTGCGAAACCGCTCCTCGCTCTCGCGCAGCGCCGCCTCCGCGCGCTTTCGCTCGGTGATGTCCATGGTGACGCCGACGGTGCGCGTAGGCTTTCCGTGCGCATCGCGGACCAGGCACCCCTTGGTGAACAGCCAATGGAGGCTGCCATCCGGCCAGATCACCCGGAATTCCGTGTCACAAGGAATGCCTTCCTCGATTTGTAGCCGGGCACCCTCCATCAAACGTTCGCGGTCTTCGGGATGAATCAACGCGGCCCACTCCTCGTGAGGAGGACCAAACTCGCTGGGCGGAAGCCCGTACAATGGGCGCCAGTGCTCGGAGCACCGGCCCACGCTCGTGGCGATATCAAAGTCATAGGTGCCGATGCCCGCCGCCACCTGAGCCAGCTCCAGGTTTTGCAAGCTGGTGCGTAGCGCATCCTCGATCTTTCGATGCCGGGTGATCTCCGTAACCACGCCCCCGACGCCCAGCAGCCTCCCGTCGGGGGATCGCATCGGGTACCAGCTCGCCGACCAGTGGCGCAATTGTCCCGGCGCGCTCGGGGTCTCGCCGCTAGCCAGTCCATTCAAAAGAGGCTTGCCCGTCGCTAGTACATACTGAAAAGCTTGCCGGATTCTGGGCGCCAGGCTGGGAATCAATTCGTCTACCAGGCGGCCGATGTGTTCGTGAGGGGGAAGGCCATTAATCTCAGCGAGCGTCCGGTTGAGCGCCTGGAAGCGCAGTTCGGTGTCGAAGAAGACGAAGCCCACCGGCGCATCGTCCATCAAGTGGTACAGCGCCACTGCCTCTCCGTTGTCCGCTGGGGCGCCGCGGAGGAGAGCGACTTCCTTTTCCAACTCGCGGATGCGCGCGCGCAGGCCGCTTACGTCGCCCAGCAGTTCAGTCTCGCCTGGTGTGGCCATCGCAACATGATATAGCCTTCCCCGTGGCTCGTGTACCGGGGCCGCGGGGAACGGCTCAACTTCGCAGCTTGGCGAAAAACTCGCGCACATCCGCGGTCAGCAGCTGCGGTTGTTCCAGACACGCGAAGTGCCCGCCGTGCGGCATTTTGGTGTAGTGCACCAGGTTAAACCCCCGCTCGATTACACTGCGGGGCGGCGCCAGATAGGGCATCTCTTTGGGGAAGGCCGCAAAGCCGGTCGGAGTCATCAGCTTCCCGCGAAGCTGGGAGCGCTCGTCACCAGCGCCGCGGTAATACCAGACGCCCGTGCCCATTGTGTCCGTCACCAGGTAGATCATCACGTTGGTCAGCACCTGGTCTTCGGTGAAACCGGCATCGCTCCAGCCTTTCATCTTCTCCGCGATCCAGGCTGCCGCGCCGATCGGGTTATCGTACAGTGCGAAAGCTACGGTCTGCGGCTTATGTTGTTGCTCGTTGAAGTAATCGATTTCGGCCGTGCGCGCGGCCACAACCGCCCGCACCCACTCCCGCTCTTCGGGGGTTTGTTCGGCATCCGGAATGGGCGGGCCAGCAGCGGCTGCGTTCAGGTGAATGCCGATCACCGATTCGGGGAACTGCCCGGCCAACTCCATCGTGACCCGCATGCCCCAATCGCCCCCTTGTGCGCCGAACTTCGAGTAGCCCAGGACCTCCGTCATCAAACGATGCCAAAGCCTTGCGGTCGTCACCGGCCCGACGGGCTTGGCCTTCGGTTTGGAAGAAAAGCCGAAGCCGGGGAGCGATGGCACTACTACGTTGAAATCGGCGGAGAGCGGACCGATGCCTTCCAAAAACTCGAACACCGAGCCGGGCCAGCCGTGGGTGAGGATGAGCGGCATGGCGTTCGGGGCGCGGCCGCGCACGTGATAGAAGTGGATATCGTAATCTTCTACGCGCGCCAGGAACTGCGGGTAGCGGTTCAGGTTGGCTTCGGCCTTGCGCCAGTCGAACCTGGTGGCCCAGTATTCGGCGAGCGACCGCATATAGTCCCAATTGACGCCGTAACTCCAGTCGGCCGCGTCGATGCGGTCGGGCAGGCGCGCCTCGCGCACGCGCGTCAGAATGCGTTTAATGGTCGCCGGCGGGATGTCCACCTTGTACGGGCGTGTTTTCGAGGGCTGCTGTGCTTGAGCCATAAACGGTAAGACAATCGGGACACGGAAGAGATCACGCCGGGACGGCATACACAGGCACCTCTTCTGTCAGATACTCTTTCGTCACTTGGTCGGGGGTCAGTTTCTTCATGGTCTGCGCCCTTCAAACGCGTCTTGGAGCAATACGCGGATTCCATCGCGCGTGATGGGCCGCGGGTTGTAGTAAGGGTTCTGGACGGCGATGGCGGCAGCCTGATCCAGGTCGCTAGCCTTCATGCCTAGAGCGGACAGCGAGGTTGGCGCACCCAGCCGCGCTGCCAGATCGTACAGGCCTTGCGCTGCGGAACCGGCTCCCAGTGCGCGAGAGATCCGCGACACGGCTTCCGGCGCTGCCGGCGCATTGTAAGCCACGGCGTGCGGCAGGACTACCGTATGGGTTTCGGCATGGGGAAGGTTGTAGGTGCCGCCCAGTGTGTGGCAGAGCTTGTGATGCAGTGCCATGCCCACGGTGCCCAAGGCAATGCCGCCGAGCCACGCCGCGTAGAGGGCTTGCGACCGGGCTTCTAGATTTCCCGGCTCCTTCACCACGATGGGCAGGCTCTCGGCAAAGGCGCGGATGCCTTCTTCCGCCATCAGCGAGATGATCGGATTGGCTTCCTGTGCATAGAGCGCCTCCACGCAGTGCGCGATCGAGTTCATGCCGCTGGTGGCGGAGAGCAAAGCCGGCATGGTTACCGTGAGGCACGGATCGTAAAGAACGGTTTTCGGGAGGACACGGATATCGCGTCCCGTGGTCTTGCGTCCGCCTTCGGTGATTCCCCAGATCGGCGTCATCTCTGAACCGGCGTAGGTAGTGGGCACGGCCAGGATAGGAAGCGTCGAGACCAGCGCGATGGCTTTCGCCAAGCCGGTAGTAGAGCCGCCGCCGACGGCTACGCAGCAGTCTGCGCCCAGCCGCTTGGCTTCTTCGCGCGCAGCCCCCGCGGTTTCGATGGGCACGTGCATGACCGCACGGTCGAAAAGCCCGGCGGCGCGAGTGCCTAATCGAGCCACCATGTCGAGCCCGCTTTGGCGCTGCTCGGGAGTGGACAACACCAGAGCTTTGGACGCACCGAGTTTCTGGATTTCTTCCGGCAGTTGATCCAGCGAACCCGCGCCGAAGATCACGCGGGACGGCACGCTCTGGTAGACGAACGACAGCATCAGCCATTACCAGCGTGGGCGCGGGCCGTGCGCGCGTGCAGATCCCGCAGCACGGCGAGCTCGGTTTCGGTGGGCGGCTGGGTAGTCGCCACCTGCGGCGCCACTTTCAACTTCCAGCCGGTAGCTTCCACGGCCTTCTCCGCGGGGACGCCCGGATGCAAGCTGGTCAGCGTGAGTTCCTTGGACTTCGGGTCCGGCGTGAGGATGCCAAGATCGGTGATCACCGCCGTCGGACCCTTGCCTGGCAGGCGCATTTTCTCGCGGCTGTCGCCACCTTCCATGTGTCCGCCGGAGGTGACGAAGTCCAGTTTTTCTACAAACGCGCGCTTGTTGTGGCGCAGAGTGATCAGCACTTCTTTCGATGAGGCGGCAATTTCCGGCGCGCCGCCCGCTCCGGGCAGCCGCGTGGAAGGCTTGTGATAATCGCCGATCACCGTGGTGTTGATGTTGGCAAACCGATCGATCTGCGCGGCCCCGAGGAAGCCCAGATCGACGCGGCCGCCTTGCAGCCAGTACGAGAAAATCTCCGGGATCGAAACCGTCGCGTCGGCAGTTTCAAACAATTCGCCATCGCCGATAGAGAGCGGCAGAACCGGCGGCTTGGTGCCGATCGTGCCCGATTCGTAAATCAGCACCGTGTCGGGCGCGTGGGTGAGCCGCGCCA
>DATJAK010000241.1:0-7232 GCA_035516375.1 Bryobacteraceae bacterium | reverse complement strand
CCGAGGGGCACGTCGGAGATGAGATGACTCTTCACGCAGCCCTGGAGCAGATCTTCCAGCTCTTCGAGGGCCTCCGACTCGGAGAGCTTCCGCGGTTGTTCGAGCGGCACGTCCCAATACTGCTGGATCTTCAGCTGGTCGTGGTGCAGAGTGATGGTATGGCCGGCCTGCAGTTTCTTGATCGACCGCAGCATCGTGCGCGGGCCCATGACGTAGCGATGCAACAAGTATTCGGCCAGCGCGGTCTCGTCCAACTCGCGGTTTACTTGCGGAAGCTGGAGGAGCGATTTCATTTCGGAGGCGAAAGCAAAGCTGTCGCGGTCGAGATAGTAATAGAAAGGCTTGATGCCCAGCCGGTCGCGCGCACCGAACAGGACCTTTCGCCGGGAGTCCCACAGCGCGAAGGCAAACATGCCACGCAGGTGATCGACGCACTGTTCGCCGTACTCTTCCCAGGCGTGGAGGATGGTCTCGGTGTCGGAGCGCGTGCGAAAACGGTAGCCACGCGCGATGAGGCGGTCGCGCAACTCCATGAAGTTGTAGATTTCGCCGTTGAAGATCAGGAACACGGTCCCGTCTTCGTTGGACATGGGCTGGTGCCCGCCCGAGAGGTCAATGATGCTAAGCCGATTGAACGCAAGGCCGACGTTGCCGCTGGTCCACAGCCCCTTGTCATCAGGGCCGCGGTGAACCTGCGCGGCACGCATGCGGTCGAGCAAGGCTTCGTCCACAGGACGGAGCGGGTCGAAATGATAGAGTCCGTTAATTCCGCACATGTTGGACGCGAATGGCCGTTAGAGCCGTGATTCTTCGATTCTAGCCGACTTGGCGGCGGAAGCCTGTTGGACGGCTTGGCGCATCACGGCCACAACCTCATCAGCCACGTGATCCCACGATCGGGCTTGCCCCCACGAGGCGATCTCGGCGCGGTTCCAGGAGCGCTGTAAGCCGTCGCATAGGGCGTTAGTGAGCGCAACCTGATTCCTGGCAGGCACCACTAGTCCGTATCGTTCCGAGGGAATCATATCCGGCACGCTGCCCACAGAGGATGCGACCACTGGGGTTCCGCAGGCAAGCGCCTCGTGAACCACATTGGGCCAGCCCTCCGTGTAACTCGCAAGACAAAGGACATCGGCGGCGGCCGCCAGTTCAGCCAGCGATTCGCGGTTCACCCACCCGGCGAAGCGGACGCTTCCCTCCAAACCCAGATCGGCGACGAGCTGCCGGAGTTCGCGATCATAGGGGCGGCCCCCGTGCGCCACGCCTCCGGCGATAATGGCTTCCGGCGCGATGCCGCGTTCCGCAAGGTTGTGGACGGCCTGGATCACCATGTGGTGGCCTTTGGCTTCGATCAGCTCACCGGCTGAGAGAATGACCTTGCTATCTCTGGGGATGCCGTGTTTGGCCCGGCACGCGAAGCGGTCGCGCGGATGGAATGTGCCCGTGTCGATACCGTTCGGGATGATGGCGACGCGGCTGCGGCTGGCGCCGAGTTCCACTGCAAAATCCGCGAGCGGGCGCGAAACGGCGACGATGCGGCTCGCCCGTTGCACCGCCCAGGCGATGCACTCGCGGCGCAGGCGTGATTGGCTGAAGACCGGTTCGCTGCCGCGCAGGGTAATCGTAAACGGGCAGCCCAAGGCCCGCGAAAGCAGGGCTGCGGCGACGCCTTCCGGATAGGCAAAGTGCGCGTCGATTACGTCAATTGGAAAACGGCGGCGCAGCCGAAGGACCAGCCCCAGCAGCCTCAAAAAAAGCGCGGCGGGAGTAGCCGGTGTGCCGCCTGGCGGATAGAACCAGCTTGGGCGAAGAACCTCGAGCGGCCCTTCCTGGCACGAGTGCGGGATGGTCGCGCGCTTGAGCACGCACTTCAGCCCGTAGTCGATCACGGGAAGGGGAGCGATCACTTTTACGTTCTCGAGGCGGGCCATGTGCGCCAACCGGTCACGCACAAATAGCCCCAGGCCCGGCTCGAGCGGACTCGGATAGACCGTGCTCAAGCTCAGAATATTCAGCCGGCCGACGGGGGCGGCCTGCTGAGTTGGTGCGAGCGCGGTATCGACCGGGACCGGATTCATGCAGTGCACCCGAGCAGCGGCCACTCGACCAGCGTTGCTCCCCAGGAGTAACCGACGCCGAAGCCGACCAGCATGGTCCTTTGTCCGTCGCGCAAGCGATCTTGCTGCCACGCGTCTTTCAGCGCGATGGGGATGGTGGACGACACGGTGTTCCCGCAGGAGCCCAGACAAATCAGGAACTTGTCTTGCGGGATCCGCATCTTCTTGCGGAGATGCTCCAGCATGTATTGGTTGGCCTGGTGAAAAACGAAGAGGTCGATATCCTCAAGGGTGAACGTTGTGCGGGCGAGGAGCCGGGAGACGCATTCGGGAACGGCCTTCAGTGTGAAATTGAAGATCTCGGGGCCGTTCATGTAGAGGTTGTCCAGGCTGCGCTGGTTTCCGTTGTCGTCGCAAACAACGCGCGCCGTATCGGCGGACGAGGGCTGGCGTACCGCTCCCGCGGGCACTATCAGGTTCGGCCCACCCTTTCCATCGGTGCCGAAAACATAAGCTGCGGTGCGCTGGCTGGTTCCCTCAGGGATGGCTTTCAACAAAGTCGCGGCCGCCGCGTCACCGAACAATGTGCGTACGCTCTTGTCTTGGGGATGGATGAATTTACTGTATGTCTCCGCCGTGATCAGAAGAATCTTGGATGCCTGGCCGGTTTGGATCAATCCCTGGGCCAGGCCCAGGCCGTACACAAATCCCGAACAGCCGAGATTGAAATCGAGCGCACCGGCGTGAGTGGGGATTCCCAGGCGATCCTGCAGAATGCAAGCTGTCGTGGGCAGAAAATAGTCCGGGCTCTGCGTGCATACCAGCAAATAATCGATTTCTTGCGGGGAGCATGCGCCGCTCGCGAATAGCTTCTGCGCGGCTTGAAACGCCAGGTCGGAAGAGCATTCTTGCGGGGAGGCGATGTGGCGCTCATGAATGCCGGTCTTGCCTTGGATCTTTTCGACGGGCCAATCGGGGAACTCCGCCGCAAGATCCTGGTTGGAGACCACTTTTTCCGGAAGGTAATATTCGATCGCCTGGATTGCCGTATTCATCGCGCTTACCTGTTATTGGGCGGTGTATCCACCATCCACGGCCAAAACGGCGCCGGTGATCCATCGGCCGGTCGCCGCCAGAAGAAACGCCACCGCATGCGCCACATCCAGAGGCTCGCCGAGACCGAGCGGCTGGGCGGCCACCAGGGCGCTCAACTGTTCATCGGTGAGGGAGCCGCGCGTGGCCTCATACATCTCGGTGCGAACGTAGGCCGGTGCAATACAGTTGACGCGAAGCCCGACCCCCGCCAATTCAAGCGCCGCAGAGCGGGCGAATGCGGCCAGCGCTCCCTTGCTGGCGCTGTAGGCCGTTCGTCCCGCTGCGCCGACGACGCCGGCCACGGATGAGATCAGCACGATGCTGCCATCCTTTCGGTGCATCCGTTTGCGCGAAAATTCTTTCGTCAGGGCGACGGCCGAAAAGTAGTTGATACGCATCACTTGCTCGACTTCAGTCATGCTGAGCACGCGAAGCGGCGCGAGCGATCCGACGCCTGCGCTGTGTACCAGCCCGTCCAATGGTCCGGCTTGGTCTACTATCTGTGCCATCCATCCAGGAATGGCATCGAGATCGCCCAGATCAAAAACCATGGCATGGTGACCGCTGCCTTCGAGGGTATGTATCGTCTCTTCCAGGCGCGTGGCGTTGCGGCCCACAGCGACGATGGTGGCCCCGAGCTGACTCAATAGAACGGCCGTGGCGCGTCCGATGCCCGACGAGGCGCCGGTCACGAGGATCGTTTTGTTGGCAAGCTGCAGCGGGTTGATCACGCCTTCTGCCGGAGAACGAGATTCGCCAGGTCATCGACGGTTCTGCACTGGGGGATCTCTTTAGCGGGAACGGAGACGCCATATTCGGTGTCGGCCATGGCGATGAACGCCAGGACGGCGACCGAGTCCCAGCCCTCGATCTGATCGAGCGCCTGGCCCGGCTGCACGGTACCGGGGGGAACATCGAGGACTTCATCCAGCTTTGCGCAAAAGGCTTTTGTGTCCATGTACGTTTTCAGGTGAAAAAAGGATCGGAGTGACTCCCCAGAAAGAGCGCGTCGGAATCGATCATCTGGATATGCCCTGGCGGGGTGTTCTCAAACTGAGATTCCGGGTCGAACAGCATGACCGGTTTCACGTGCCGCAGCCGAAAGCCGTCCTCGCTGAGGACGCGAGACAGCCAGGGAAGTGAGGAAGCCGCGGCGATCTCGCAGGTTTGGGGTGATTCCGCTGCCGTGCGCGCGGCGATTCTGCACCCCGCCCTCCAGTCGCGTTCGTTCTCGGAACCGACATACAGATCGGCGATTCTACACTGCCCGCCTAGCTGGCTCAAGATAAAATAGCCCCGCGCCCGGTCACCGCAAAGCAAGTAGAAGAGAGAACAGCAGGCGGCTGGGCATTCCAGAATGTAGTTGACCACATCCGCTGACTTCAGTGTTCGACAGCATAAGGGAAGCGCAACCTGCATCGAGTCCAAACGGGAATCGGCCCGCGCGACTGATAGGGCCGACCAGTCGGAATCCGAAGGGAGTGATCTCAGGCTCCAGAATGTGTTCCGGGCCAAGCGCGCGAAGTCCTTCCAGCCGGAAGTTCGTGGTCTAGAACGGAACTGTTTCCAGGGCCGCACGACACGCGCGAAGACCTCGAGACTGCCATGCGGCCGGAATTTCAGTCTGGGCAGCACGCGCTGGGCGTATTCGCTGCCGCCCACGGCGATGGCGGTCCCGCCGAGTTGCATCAAATGCTGGTAAATGACGCTACCGGCGCCTGGCGCCGCAGGGCTGGCGGCCCAATCGATGAGGTGGCACGATCGAATTTTCTTCTCGCCTGCCACAAATGTCAGGGGCCAGACGCACACGTGCGCGACCAACTGCTGTTCCTGTTTGACAAAGTAGCTGCGTGCTCCCGCCCAGTCAGGCCGCTCTGAGAAAAACTTCCACTCGAGAAATCGGAGATCCAAAAGACGAGGCGGCAGATTCGTCCCAAAGACAGAGACCAGGAACCCGGCAATGTCGGCCAAGTCGTGCCGCGTGGCGGTCACCACTTCGAAAGGCGCCGAGCGATTTGTCGAAGCGGGCGTCAGCATGAGTTTGCAGTACGCATCGAACTCTCGATGCTATGATAAGTCAACCGGTCCAAGCCTAGAACGGAATGGGTAAAAAGGAATTCCTCGCCAACCTGCTCTATCACACGGGGCTGATCTATCCGGCCGCACGATTGGAACGGAGCCGCATCGTCGTACTGAACTATCACCGCATTCGACGGGCCGGGGTGTCCGCAGAGTCTCCGTTCGACGAGGGCGTGTTCGGCCCAACGCAACCGGAGTTCGAGCGACAAGTAATGTGGCTGCGAAAGAACTTCGAATTACTAGCCGAATCCGAGTTACTCGAAATAGTCCGCAAGTCTGGCGCGCGGAAGGGCCGCTATGCTGCGATTACCTTCGATGACGGATATCGCGATAACTATGATGTAGCCTATCCTGTGCTCCAAGCCCATGCGGCCCCGGCTATTTTCTTCATATGTCCCGGCTTGATTGAGAGCCGCCGAGTCGGCTGGTGGGACGCGATCGCATATCTGGTGAAGAAGTCCCAAAAAGTGGCCATCACCGTCGGGGGCGAAACTATGCCGCTTGGCAGTCAAAAGCGCGGGACGATTGCGAAGTTGCATGACTGGATGAAACTGCGCAGCCGTTCAGAGACCCAACATCTTCTCGATGAGTTGGCTTCGGCGTGCGGCGTTGCATTTCCGGATAGCGAGCTACAGGATGCTCAACTCATGACCTGGCAGCAATTGCGTGAGGTCAGCGCGCGCGTGGCGATTGGCTCTCACACGCACCGGCATCCTGTGCTGGCAACGCTCACCGAGAACGAACAGCGCGAGGAACTCGAGACGTCCAAGAGGGAACTCGAACACCAAATCCTGCGCCCGGTTCGCACGTTGGCGTATCCGGTGGGAGGATACCAGCACTTCACCGCCGCTTCCATGCGGATCGCGCGCGAATGCGGATACGAGGGCGCATTTTCGTTTCAGACGGGTGGCAATGTTGCCGGCGACATCAATCCATACAACATCCGGCGCCTGGCTTCCTCGGCTCAATTTGATCCTCTATTTGCTTGCAGCGCGGTGATGCCGCACATCTTCACCTGGTCACGCCCTTTGCCCGCATCGCACCGGTCTGTCTCCTGAGGCTGCAACGGACGCCGATTAGTCCGCCTCACCTTCCGCAAATGCATCAGCGGCGCGCCCAGGCGTGCTGGCGCGCACATCCGCGCGGGGCCTGGCCAGCCAGTTTTCGACGCGACGGCGCAGGTTCAGAAATGGCTTTTCAACCAGGTAATAGGAGGCCAGGGCCGCAAGAAACGCGAGGACCAGGTTGAGCGGGAACCGATTGATGACTGCATCCGAAAGGCGGTTGAGAAACGGCTCCTGCCAAAGATAGAGCGAGTAGCTCAGCACTCCGACAAACACCATAGGCTTCCAGTTGAGGAACCGGCCGAGCGGGCTGGTATCGTGCCGCACGCACCAATCGATCGACAAGGCAATGGCGATGTTGAGCACCGTTTGGCCCATCAGATAAGAGACGAGCAGGAGTGGCGGGCGGGAGGCGTAGAGTAAGGCCGCGCCCAGCGCCGCCAGAACAGGCACGAGCAAAAAGGCGCGCGACTTTTGAAACCTCAGATATGCCGGCTGGGCCCATAACCACGGCCGAATGCCGGCAAGCACGCATCCCGCTGCAAGAGCATCTGCGTTAGTCTGGAAGCCCGCGCCAATATTCCAGCGGAGTTCGGGAGTCAGGTACCACATGCCAAGGCGCGCCAGAGGCGCCAGCAGGAGCACGCTGGCTGCAAACCACAGGCCGCGTCGCGGCCGTAGAATCAGTAGAATTGCCGGCCAGAGGAAGTAAAACTGTTCCTCGACGGATAGAGACCAAAGGTGAATCAAATACCACGGGCGTACTTTCTCGTAGTTCACCGTATAGGTGAAAGCGTGCAGGAAGTCATTGCGCCCGAGCGCCACTTGGCCGGTCCAATACAACAGGAACATCACGAGGATATAGGTGTATGCGCAAGGGAAAATCCGGAAAGTCCGCCGCAGATAGAACATCTTCAGCGAAATCCGATTTGTGGAC
>DATJAK010000240.1:0-46009 GCA_035516375.1 Bryobacteraceae bacterium | reverse complement strand
CAAAAGGTGAAGAATTCGAAATCGCTCCATATTGTGTTTTGACACCGTCGGCTTCCGTGATGTGCCGCAAGGCACTGACAACTATGATGCCCGAACCTTGCATGGCAAACGACCAACTGTTTGTTGCCGTTATGTGGCGTTAACGTCCAAAACCGCCACCCGGAGCCGTTCAAGGTAGGTTCTGTCCGCTATCGCCGTTTAACTGCCACGACCTGAAGTCAGGTCCCATCGGCGGCATTCAATTCTTGCCCATCCCGCTTGCCGTCGCAGTTGAGGTCTGCTATCGCGAATAGATGGCTGATACATCGTTATATGATCGCTTGGAGATCTCTCTGCCGGGGCCGTGGATTGACCACACCGACCGCGATTATGCGTGGACCGTGCGCGACCTGCTGAGTTCTGCTGTGGATCAGTACAACGATGCAGTCGTGGCTTGCCAGTTCTTCGAGCCGATTACCGGCGACTTGAAGCGGGGCGCCTCCGGCGAAGTATTAGCGTGGAGCGATCCGGTGAAAGACCGACTCCGCGGCATTTTCGCAAGAGCCTACGTGTACGCGCTCGACACGACATGCAGTTTTGTGAAGACTTTGGTCGAGCAGCCACTCAACGCGCCGCCTGCAATCGCGGCGTGTGACGCTTTCCTCCAGCGCTTCCAGGATGTTCGTCTCATCCGCAACTCGCTGGCACATGTTGATGAGCGGTCTCAAGGAATAGGTTCTGGTGGAAAGAAATTGCCCGGCCCGCTCCTCATTATAGGTGGCGGTTTTGTTGGCAATCGGTTTGGCGTAACCTCCGGCGATGGTCGGTACGCGGAGGTGGAGATTTCGGGGCAGTTGCTGTCATATTTCCGCTCTGCGCTTCTTGAGATCATCTGGTCGTTTGAATGGATCGCGATTGGCAACATACACGCGAAGCGGCCCGAGCACAACGGATAGTCCATTCCGGCTTCGCCTATTACCGTGGAAGAAAGACAAGCGGATCAAAGTGGGGTTCAAGTGGGGTTCCATTGACCCGGCCACAGCTGGGGGCGGCCAACTCTCCGGAAGCGCCGTTTTATCGCCGTTATCGGAAAAACGGCTCCACGTCAACGGTACAGCCGCATGCCTCCGCAGTGCTACTCTGCCTTACATGGACGGCGATCCCGCGAAACTCGACCCAGCGATAAAGCTGTTTCGCAGTCGAAACCGGGCAGTTCGCATCCGCGCAGCGAGAGTGCTCATGGAGCGTGGGCGTAATGTACCTTTGAGCATCATTCTTGAAATCTTGGATGATCTTCACAACCACGGCTTGGGGGCAGGCGTGCAGCGGATTCTTCTCAGCCGAGAAGACCCCGAACTTGTGGACGAGATGCTCAGTCGGCTACAGTCACCGGCACCGTTTGTTCGCGAGGTTGCCTGCAACGTGCTTGGCCACAAGGGAGGCCGCAAAGTCACCGACGCCCTGCTCGCGGCTTTAGTCGATCAGTCGATGATGGTCCGTCGCGCTGCCGGATTCGCACTGGCGAACGTAAGCGATCCATCGTCGATTCCGCAACTGCTGGAAGGCTACAGGGCGTCCGCAAATGACGACATCAACGTGCGTGGAGCACTCGAATGTGCGCTCGACCAAATGGGTGCCGACTACACGGAGCATTCCTGAGCCCAGCGGTCCCGCACAATTCACTCCCAAACAGACGATGGGGTCTCGAAGGCGGGGTGCTTCCGATAAGGGGCGAAAAGTGGCGTTTGGGGAAAGTACCGCTTCCCCTGGCCCTGCTGCCATTGGTTCCCTCATCTCTAGCCGCGTTTTCCGAGAAAGCGTTCTGCTGAAGCCTCCAGATCGATCAGGCGTGTGATCTTGCCATAGCCAACCACTCGGTTGCCCTCGCGAACAAGGAACATCTTGCCGGGCTGAAGCCGCCCGACGTGTTCGTTCGGGCTTGCAAACGCCAAGTAGGCTTTGACGGTCTCACCGGGGCGGACTTCATCAAGATCAGGGTATGACTGAATCGCATCCCAATCGTGGCCGTCGTAATAGAACTGGCCCCTGTAGTCAGAGTGAAGGTTGGAATTCCTGCCGCCATGCTCGGTCGGAAGAAAGGTGATCTCGGCCTCAGCGTCCTTCGGCAGCTCTCTCATATCGATTCGCCCCGAGACCATGGTATCCCTCAAGCGGTCGTTAAGTGGCGTTTGTGGAAAATGACCATGGGCGGGGACGGCCCGACGAATGAAATCCGCCGCCGTTTCTCATGCAGAGCCATCGTTATCGAAGCGCGACCAGTGCGATTATCGATGCGTGAACAGAACGGGTGCGATGATCGGAGTGGCTATGGCGATCTTCGTTATCGTTGTCAGTCGTATGCGGGGCAGGTTCCGCTAGGGCCGGCTCACCCACTGCTACCCTAAGTCGATGTGGAAGGCCGTGCCTTTGCCGGGCTGGCTCTCCACCCAGACACGGCCTTGGTGGTCGCTAATTACCGACTGCACGATCGCCAGGCCCAGGCCGGTGCCATGCGTCTTGGTGGTGTAATACGGTGTGAACAAGCGGTCGCACTCTTCGGGCGTGAGCCCTTGGCCGGTGTCGGAGACTTCCATGCGGATGCCGCCATTGCGCGCCGCGGTTTTCACCAGCAAGGCGCCGCCTTGCGGCATGGCATCGATCGCGTTGAGCACCAGGTTGCGCAGGACGCGCGCCATCTGTTCCGGATCGGCCGAGATCGAAGGCAGATTGGGCGCAAGGTCGCTCCTGACGGCGATATGCGCCTGCGCGAACTGGGGCTCGAAAAACTTCATGGTGTCGGCGACCAGATGGTTCATGTCCAGGTTCTGCTTGTGAGGCGCGGGCATTTTCGAGAAGTCGCTGAAGCGGCCGATGATCTGTTTCAGGTTCGCCAGCTCCGCCAGCAGCGTTTCGCTGCCTTCGCGGAAAACCTCGTCGAACTGCTCGGGCGCCTGGGCGCGCGCGCGCTGCATATTCTCCACGGTGATCTGCAGGGGGAACAGCGGGTTCTTCAATTCATGAGCCAGGCGGCGGGCCAGCTCGCGCCACGCGGCCACGCGCTCCGCCTGCACTAGTCGTTCCCGCTGCGCCACCAATTCCTGCGTCATGCGGTTGAAGGCTCGTGCCAGTTGCCCGATCTCATCCTCCGGCCCCAATTCCACGGTGGTGTCCCAATTCCCCGCCGCTACCTTCTGGGCGCTCGCGGCCAGAACCCGGACTGGCCGCGTCACGCGCGCCGTAGCCCACCAACTCAGCACTACACCCACCAGGATGCCGGCTATCCCCAACACCACGCCAATGTTGCGGAGCGACGTTTCCATCTCAACCAGGTCGCGCCGCGAGCTGCCGACTAAAAGGATTCCGAGTAACTGATTGCCCGCGCCCATCAGCGGTTGGGCGTGAAAGATTTCGGCGGAAGAACCGCTGCCGACGGTTTGGTTCACCTCGTGCGGATTGCGCCGCACCTCGTCAATGAGAGGCATCAACAGCGCGGGCTGCGGATCGGGTCCCGCGGGGCCGATCAGCTCGGCTGGCGAGAAGGCCGGCGTGAAATTGCGGTAGAGCAACACGCGCATCCCTTCGGGCAAGACGAGCGTGGAGAGAAACTCGTGATCCAGTTTCTGTCCGCCCGCGACATAGATCTTGCGGTCGCCAGCCTGCGCCTCGCCCACCGCCGCCATCGCCAGCGTGTAGCCATCCATCAGCTCTTCGCGCCGCAAGAAGGCCCCGCGGGCCTTCCACTCGCTGGTGTTGGCGAGCCATTCCTCGCGATAGCCGAAGCGCGCCGGCCATTCGGCCGAGGAAATGATGGAGCCATCGGCGGACACCAGTTCCAGCAGATCGAGCCCGTTCGCGGAAGCCAGCGCCGAGGCTTCGTTGTAATAAGGCGCGCGGTCGGAGGCGAGCGCGATGTTGAGCGCGGCGTCTGAAGCGGCAATCGCCTGGACCGCGCGCACCACCGCTTCGCCCCGGCGCACGAACTCCCGCTGCGCTTGCGCCACCAGCGCGTTCACCCGCTGCGCTTCCGCGCGTTCGAAAGCGTCGCGCGTAGTGCGCGTAACCAGCCACTCCACCAGACCCACCGAGACCACCACCGCCACGGTGACCATCCACAGCAGGCGGGTGCGAAAGGTCATGGCCGCACCGTTTCCAGCCACAAATCCGAGAATCGCCACTGCCCCAGCGGATTGATGCCCGTCCCGCCTTTCACGCGCGGGTTGACGCCGTAGACATCGGGCAGATGGAACAAGGGAATCACGCGGAAGCCATCGAGCAGCGCGCGCTCGGCGGCGTAGAGTTCTTCCGGAGTTTCCGCGCGGGCAGGTTGGGGAAGCTTCAGCACAGCGGCCAGGCCGGCCAGTGCTCGCGACGGCTGCTCATCCACGATGCGCTCTTCCACCAGACGAATCTCAGCACCGCCATTTCGTGGGCTCACCGATACGGCCAGGCCGACATCCCGCGCGTTCACCGCAATACGCTCCGCGATCGGGCGCAATCCGGGATCATCGAAACTCAGGGTGAGGACGCGGGACTGCGGGCTCTCGGTAGATGCCAGGTTACGGGCTTTCCCCAGGTCCGGGGCCGTCGGAAAGAGAAATGCGTAACCCGAGATCCATTGCGGCAGCAGCGCCGCGGTGACTTCCCCCTGCCGTTGCAGCAAGACAGTATGGATGGCGCTGCGATCTACCGCCAGCGCGAGCGCTTCCCGTATGCGGGCATCCGAAACGCGCCCGGAGAAGACGAGCATCAGCACGCGCACGGGAGCGGAAGTCCAGGTCTTGCGGGAAACCCCGGCGCGGCGCGCCTCATTGGGTCCCAACTCGACCACGTCCGCTTGCTTTAATTCCACATCAATCGCTTGATCGCGCAGAGGCCGCCCCATTTGGATTTCGACGCTGTCGAGGAATGGCCGCCCACCCGGGGCGTTCTCATTGGCGGAGTAGACTGCGGTACGGCCGCCTTCCCAGCGAGTCACGGAGAATGCTCCGTTCAGGTCCCCCATGCCCGGTCCAATCTGCGGCGGGTCCGCGGTTTCCACCAACGCCTCGATCTCGACACGCAGCGTACCGCCGTAGGGCGGGCGCGTGGCGGCAACAGCCACGGCTGCCGCGCTAAGGATTGCAAGCCAGCGTAAGAACATAGGCAGCATACTTGCCCGTCGCCAAATCGTGCACCACCGCCAGAGCGGATGAAGGCGAAGAAGGCCACAGAGCCGTTACGGGGCCATTGAAACTGGCCGGCACACCCAATGCGACGGGCGTCCGGTTGAGGATCGAATAGGGCTGGACTGCATCGGGTTCGGTGGCATCTCCGGCAAGCGTGGCGAACACGGCCGATCCGCCGGCGCAGCGCCCAGACACCCCGACCAGATCGCTGCCCCACACCGGCGTGTTTGCCACAGGCTCAAAGGCCGGATCGTAGATCGCGGCGCGCCCGTCCAAACCTGCCAGTAGCCAAAAAATACCAGCGGCATCCTCCACCGCCGCCGCGGAATAAAACGGCGGCACAGATTTGCGCGACCCGTTTTGCAGGATCACGTGGCCGTCGAAATAGTTGCGATCTTGGGCATAGGCAGCAAGCAGGATCGCCCGGCTGCCCGATTCCAATACCCAGGGCTCATCACTCGGATGGCAGTCGATGGTAAGCTGCGGATCAACAAGCGCCCCGGTGCACTCGACGCCCGGAAGGAACACCTGTAGCCGGCCTCCGCCGAGCCGGAGCCTGCCGCGGAGATCGCGCGGCCACGCCCGTGCCGCAATGGGCTTGGACTGCCGCAACTGACGCTGTTGATAGAGAGCGATTTTGGACGGCGAGAGCACCACGAACCCGTCATTCGTAATCGCTAGGTCCAGGATCGGCTCCGTCTGCTCCCAGATCAGCTTCTTCTCAATGGTGGGGCCCACTGTGGAAACCCGTTCGGGGCTGGAACGCGGCCAGCCGGCGATCCAGACCTGACTCTCGTCGCCCCGGCGGGCCTCCTCCACCAGGAAATACTGCGAGGCGCTTTCCGACAGGGTAATCCGGACATCCATCACGGCTGGAACAATACTGGGCAGGATCTCTTCGAATTCGCGACGCACGTCAGCCAAGTCGGAATCCGGTAGCGAGGAAAGATTGCGGTAGCTGGCGTCCACCGGGACACGGCCTCCGGCAAACCCTAAAGTCTTCCGGGCCAACTCCTTAGCGGCGCCTGGGAGATCTTCAGCGGCGGGGGAAAGGCAGGGGGTCAGGAACAGAAGCGCGGCGAGTGCCGCACGCCAACCGTTCACGGCTGGCATCATAGCACATTGTGATGTTCTCCCCCGGTGATAATCCGCAGCACGCCGCGGAGGCACCCACGCGCTAAGAAAAACGACACGGGAAACGAGATCCCGACCATTAAAACGCAACTCAGGACGTTTTCCATAACTCTCTCTCCTTACTCCCCATCGGCCGAACCGGCCTCTGCCATTAGTACCGAACCGAAAATTTTGTCGAGTTCGGGCGTACGTTCTACGTAAAGCTCCACCGCGTCCCCCACCGCCACCATGTCGAACAACTCTTCTACGTCGCGGTTGCGCAAACGGAAGCATCCATGGGACGCGTTGTGGCCGATCGAAGAAGGGTTATTGGTGCCGTGAATGCCGTAGCCTTTGAGGCTCAACCCCAGCCAGCGCGTGCCCAACGGGTTCGTTTTTCCCGGAGGAACCACTTTGCCTTTTGTGTACCAGGTTGGATCGGTGATTCTCTGCGCAATTTGGTAAGAACCGCTCGGACTCGGCGACTTCGGCGCGCCGACTGCCGTTGAGAAAATCTTCACTACCCGGCCTGATTCCTCCACCGCCAGCTTGCGATCCGGGATGCTCACAATAATTCGTCGCTTAGGCTGCAAAGAATTCTCTTGCGCAAAAGCTTCTGCCGCGGCCATCAGCAGGACGCTCGTGAGGGCCGCCAGTTTTTGAATTTGATCCTTTGGATTGAGCATCTTCCGATCCTTCACGGAAGAGGAATATGCAGGTAGGCTGCCAGACTACGGTTGAAGAAACAAAAAGACTTAGCGGATCGGCCCGACGTGTCGCGGACAACACACGTGGATGGGCCGACGCGTTTGGCGGGCGGCTACGATTTGGCTCGGCTTGGCTTGCTTTACCCGACTTGGGCTACGGGTTCGAGGATCCGGATGATCTTCTTCTGGATGGCGTACTGCACTAATTGGGCTTTGTTGTGAATGTCCAACTTACGCATGAGATTGAACTTATGAGCCTCCACCGTCTTGACGCTCAAATTGAAGCTGGTGGCAATCTCTTTCACGGATTTGCCTTCCGCCAGGAGCTTCATAACCTCGCGCTCGCGCTTGGTCAAAGTGCCGAAACGAGGCTGCCGCATGGGAGAGCGGCTCTGCATCCGGAAATCGTCGACCAAACGGGTCAGGAGGCGTGGACTGAGGTAGTTTCCTCCGCGACTCACCTCGCGAATGGCGTTGATCAATTGTTCGGACGGGCTTTCTTTGAGAATGTAGCCGCTGGCTCCAATCTCGACCGACTCGGCGAGGTAGTCTTCGTCATCGTACATGGAAAGGAAGATCACGCGAGTTTCGGGGCGGTCCTTACGGATCTGCCTGGTAGCTTCGAAACTGCTCATCCCATTCATGCCGATATCCATGAGCACGACGTCCGGGCGCAAATTCTTAGCCGCCACGACAGCGTCGGCTGCATTGGAGGTTTCTCCCACCACTTCCATCTCTGGGTCGCCCGCGAGCAGCGTCCGGATTCCCTGCCGGAACAAGGTGTGATCGTCCGTTAACAGTACGCGAATCTTTGGCATTTGAGTTCACCGCTGCGGCGGCCCATGGGGATATCCAGAACGATTCGGGTGCCCTTTCCTGGCGCACTGCGGACGGCCAGGGTTCCACCGAAAAGCCCTGCGCGTTCCCGCATGCCCGACAAGCCGAACGAAGCCGGTTTCCTCCAGGCCTGATCCGCCCTAAAGCCGGCGCCATTATCTCTGACGCACAACCTAAGATTCTTATCGGACGCCCGGAGAGAAACGTATACCTGAGTGGCCTCGGAGTGTTTGGCCACGTTTTGTAAGCATTCCTGGGCAACGCGATAGGCCACTTCGGCTACGGGGGCAGGCAGGTTCGGGGCGCTGGCTGGAAGGCGCAGCCGCACTTGGGCAGGATGCTGGCGCTGGAAACGGGCGGCAAGCTGTCGAATTGCTGTCACCACCCCTAAGCGATCGATTCCGGCAGGACTCAGAGCAGCGATGATGCGCCGCAGTTCTACGGCCGTACGCGCGCTGAGCTTGCGGGCTTCGCCCAACCGGCGGCGCAAAGAGTCTGGAGCATCCTGCTCCATCATCTCCAGTTGCAGCCGAAGCAGCGCCATGGCCTGGCCGGCTTCATCGTGCAAATCCCGGCCGATGCGGCGCCGCTCATCTTCCTCGACACGCCGCGACTCCACTTCCAAACGGCGAATTTCCCGCACCATATGGGTTCGGTCGATGGCCTCCTGGCAGCGCGCCGCGGCAGCCGCCAGCAGGATGCGTTCGCGCGGCAACCAGGGATGCGGCGTACGGAAACCGAGCTGCACCACGGCGGAGTCGCCAAGCGGATACGACCAATAGGAGGCATAGCGCCGCTGCATGTGCGGATCGGCTATCAGGCGCTCGCGGCTTTGGCCGCGCTCGATGTAGAGGGCGCGGCGCAGCCTGGGCGGCAAGACTTTTTTGTGCAACAGTAGCCTTCCCGCGGAAGCCCGGAACGTCTGCGCCAGCACCGCCACGAACCGCCGCAGGAGGTCATCGAGGTCGGCTGCCTCCGCCTCCGCACGAAACAATCCGAAGAACGCCTGGGCTTCAGCTTCGCGAATCTGGTAGAAGGCATCGTTCAACAGGAATTGAGTGGCCAACTGCAATTGTTCGCGGGCCGGAGCGAAGCGGTTTCCCAACGCGCGTTCCAGAAGTTGCCCGAACTCCTGTAGAGCGTCCCGAACGTTGGATGGCGCGGCATTCAGCTTCGCCAGCCGCCGGCCCTGGCTTAGCACCTGGTCGCAGAAACGAGCGAGGGATCCGGACCGGGTGGCCGCGGCAGGCGTAATCGCCAGCAAAGCGCGACTCTCGGCCGAGCCCCAGGACCTCTTTCTGAGTAGCGCGCGAAACCTCCGGTCGAGACCATCGGCCGACGGCGCCAGCGCACGCAACATCTTGCGGATGTGGCGTTTCCCTTCCGCGGTCAACAGTTCGGCCACACCGGCTATATCGGCCGGAAGAGCGGGGACCTTTACGTAGGGCAGACGATCGGTTTGTGTCGTCTGCCCCTTGAGTTTCGCAGACCGCTGGAAGGCGACGGTCTGCGCCGCGGGGCTCGCGCCCTCCCGTCACTCGGGGCGCTCACCACCGAAATCACCCACGTACTGAACCTCTTCTTCGAGCACGATCCCGAAGCGTTCGGCGACTCGTTGCTTGAGGTCCGCGATTACGGCGCACAGGTCAGCAGCGGATCCGCCTCCCAGGTTGTAAATCAGGTTGGCATGATAGGTAGCCACGTGAATCTGGCCCCGCGCTGTCCCCTTGGCGCCGACCTGTTCCAGAAAATATGCGGACGCCACCTTGCCTTCGCGCACCACATTCGCCGGCACGGCGGCGGCCACCCCAGGTGGCAAATCGCGCAACAGCAGGTTCTTGAAAATGCTGCCGGCGCACTTCATGGTGACGGGAAACTTCTCGTTGCGCACTTTCAGAATGTCATCCGCGGCCTTGCGCAACGCGACCGCATCCGCGGGGTCGAGCAACAGTTTCGTCGAAAAGATGATCCATTCTTTATGGCGCTTAAAAACGCTCTCACGGTATTGAAACTGGCACTGCTCATTATTGAAGGAGCGGACCGACGATCCGTCATAGAAGCGCACCTCGACCACACGCTCGGACATGGAATGACCATACGCTCCGGCGTTGCCATATACCGCCGCTCCCACCGAGCCAGGAATGCCGGCCAGCGTCTCGAGGCCCTGGAGACCCTTGGCGATCGCCAGATCCACCAGATCCTGCAGCTCCGCCCCGGCATCGGCCGTCACCCATTGGCCATCGGCCGCCAGACTGTCGGCCCGGAAGCGCAGCACGATTCCGCGGAAGCCGTCATCGGAGACAATCAAATTGGTGCCGCTGCCGATCACGGTGGTGGCGAGGCCGCTCGCGCGGGCCGCCTCGATTGCCGCCACGAACGATTCCTCGCTGCGCGTCTCGGCGTACACGTCAGCCGGTCCTCCAATCCCAAAACGAGTGTGCGGGGCCAGCGGCGTGTCCATGGAAACGGTTAAATTAGGAATCTCGGCGAGGCGCGCCTGCGCCTCTTCCGCGGTCGGCATGATCTCAATTATAAAGTGAGGCTTCCCATGCGCTCTTCCTTTACCGGTTTTCCAGCCGAAGGCATCGAATTCTTCCGCAGCCTGGCGCGCCACAACAAGCGCGATTGGTTCCAGCCACGCAAGCAGATATACGACGAGCAGGTAAAGCAGCCGATGCGCGAGCTGGTGGCGGCGTTGAACGTGGCGATGAGAGGCTTCGCTCCCCAACACATCACCGAACCGGACAAAGCCATCTACCGTATCTACCGCGACACGCGTTTCAGCAAGGACAAAACCCCGTACAAGACGCATATCGCCGCCTATTTCCACTGGGGCGGAAGCAGCCGCCACGAGGGAGCCGGGTATTACTTCGCCATCTCGCCCAAGGAAGTGGCAGTCGGCGGAGGGATCTACATGCCGGCACCCGAAACGCTACTGGCGGTGCGCAACCACATTGCGGAGACTCATCCGGAACTCCGCAAGCTGGCGCAATCGCGCACCGTGCGCCGGCTTCTGGGCGAAATTCAAGGCGAGCAGCTCACGCGCGTGCCCAAAGGCTTCGCAGCCGACCACCCCGCGGCCGACTGGCTGCGCTTCAAACAATGGATCTTGTACACGGTGCTCGATCCGAAAATCTCCACCACTCCCAAACTGTTTGGAGAGATCGCGGAACGATTCCGCGCCATGAGCCCGTTTGTGGCGTATCTCAATCGAGCGCTGGCGCCGGCACGGAAAAAGATCGACGCGCGGGAGCTGCTGCTCTGAGGCGAGGCCCTCTGATGCAAACAAAGCTTTACATGGTGGTCGAGCACTTCAAGGACACGGCAGCTGTGTATCGCCGCTTTCGCGAACGCGGCCGCCTGGCCCCGGAAGGGCTGCGATACGTATCGAGCTGGGTGGATGAGAAGTTAGAGCGCTGCTATCAGTTGATGGAGACCGACGATCCTCGACTACTCGATCAGTGGATGGCGAACTGGAGCGACCTCACGGATTTCGAAGTCTATCCCGTAATTACGTCTAGAGAGGCGGCCGAACGAATCGCACCGCAACCCTAGCGGTCTGCGTCACAAGGTGGGGCAGACCGTCGCCTTTTGCGGTCTGCCAGGGCGTGCGAAGCGCGCTGTGCGCCGCCGGCAGACGACGGAAAACGATCGTCTGCCCTACTGCACCGGTTGTTTCTTGCGCGGGCGGGACGACGTGCGTTTCTTCTGCCCCCCGTCGCCGGTCTTGCGCGGCGGGCGGGGACGGCGCATGGGCTTGGGCGGCGGCTCCGGAAGCGGAATTTCGCCGGTGGCCGTAGGCTGACCGGGAACGAGCGGCTGCGGCTCGTCGATCTCCTCTTCTTCCTCTGCGACGGCGACCGGTTCCGGCTCTGGCGGAGGCGCGGGTGGATGGAACTCAGCGCCCAGGTGGACGATGAGACCTTTTTCTTCGTCGGCCTCGATGCGGACGAGCGATTTATCCTGTGCGTAATTCAGCAGCTCGCCGAATTCCTGGAAGCCGAACTCGCGCCAATCGAAGTTCGGTTGCTCCTGCTTGACCCACTCGACCAGTTCTTCGGCGTTGGCGCCGTTGTCGATATCGAAGCGATGCGTTTCCAAAACGTCGCGCAACAGGGGGATGGCCTGCTCCGGTTTGGCGCCCGGCTTTTCCGGCGCCGCGCCCTTGCGGCGGATCATATACCGGCCTTCACCGCCCGACACCTCGACGAACTCCGCCTTTTGGAGCTTTTCCACGAAATCCGTAAATGAGCTGGCGCCATAGGCCTTCTCATTGAATGTGGAATCGAGCTGCAGCATGGTGGACTTGAGCAGACCCAGCTGCGGCCTGACCTCGCGGCGTTCCAACACGCCGAGCGCGCGTTCCACCAGCGGCATCGCCAGCGCCAAATCCAGCGCTACGCGTTTTTGCGGCTGCCGTTGCGGCCGTTCTTGCTGCATTTGGGGCGGTTGCTGCTGCTGGTCTCGAGGCGGCCGGGACGAGCGCGGCTCGTCAATAATCGCTTCGTACGCCACGAACTCGTGACAGTTCTTCTGCAGAATGGTGCTGGTGAAGGCGCGGCCGCCGACTACAAATACGCGTTTGTCGTACTGTTTCAATTTGTTAACAAGCGCGATGAAATCGCTGTCGCCGCTCACTATGCAGAAGGCGTTGATGTGGTCATGAGTGAAGGCCATCTCGAGAGCATCGAGAGCCAGGTTGATATCTGCTCCGTTCTTGTCGCCGCGCGGGGAGGGGTCGCGCTGAACCATCTGCACGGCGTGCTCGGAGAGCGCGCGCGTTGCCAGTTCCTGTCTTCCCCAATTTGCGTAGGCGAATTTGGTGACGATCTCGCCGCGTTCCTTGAGAGCGTCCAATACGGCGGCGACATCGAACTCGCGGTGTAGCGTGGATTTCACGCCGATCTCGATGTTATCGAAATCGATAAACACCGCGATTTTGAGTTTCTGTTCCATAAAATCCTTAAATCGAAAAATCGGTGTGGCGGCCCGGGTGGTCCGCCGCGCCTTATCAGGCCTTCGGTCAGCCGCAAGCCTCTCTGGACGGCGGCGACCCCTGGCCAAGTTTCCCTGAGTGGTAGTGTATCTTAATTCAGCGCCGCAAGTGCGCGGCCAGTTCCGCGCCCCGCCGAAATTCCTCCTCGAGTTGCCGCGAACGTAAATTTTCGCGCATGTGCTCGAGCTTTTGAATATAGCGGGAGAGGGCGCGGTCAATGTGCTCGGGATTGGTGGCCAGGATGTCCCGCCATAGCTCGTAGGAGCTCAACGCGAGCCGGGTCATGTCGGACAGGCCCGGACCGGCCACCTGCAAAGCGCGGCGATCCGGCACACCTTCGGAGACGGCCGCGGCCAGCGCGGTCGAAGCGACCTGCGCCAGGTGAGACGTGAACGCGACGGCGCGGTCATGCTGGTCGGAGTCGAGCACCACGATGCGCGCGCCGATCCGCTCCAGCCAGCTACGGAACTCGGTGGCAGCCGGTGTGTCCAGCTCGGCCGGGTCGTCGGGTGTGAGAACCCAGGTGCGGCCGCGAAAGAGATCCGGGTCGCCCGCCGCCGCGCCGCGCGTCTCTTTGCCGGCCATGGGATGCCCGCCCAGGAACTGCCCGCGACGGATAAGTTCCCTGCCAAGATCGACGATCTCGTTCTTGGTGCTGCCGGCATCGGTGACCAGAGCCCCGGGCTTGAGCAGCGGATCCAGATGGCGAAGGGTGTCGAGAATCCGGCCAATGGCCTGCGACAGAAACACCAGATCGGCCTCAGCCGCGGCGTCCGCCAGCGTGGCACCGCGATCGATCGCGCACGCCGCCACGGCATCGGCGATGGCGCGCTCGGAGCTGACGCCCAGGATAGCGCCGTCAAAGCCGGCCTTGCGCAGCGCCAAACCGAAGGAAGCGCCGATCAGGCCAGTGCCGACGATCGCAACCGTTTTCATGAGTTGGTAGGGCAGACGATCGCCTTTTGTCGTCTGCCGATTTCGCAGACCGCTGAAAAGCGACGGTCCGCGCTACAGCGCACGTCCCACCGCCGGCGCGATCATGCGCAATTGCTTCATCAGCTCCTCGAACTGCTCCGGCCGCAGCGACTGCGCGCCGTCGCTCAAAGCATGATCGGGATCGGGATGCACCTCCACCAGCAATCCGTCCGCGCCCGCTGCCACCGCGGCGCGCGCCATCGGCGCCACTTTGTCCCGGCGGCCGGTGCCATGTGAAGGGTCGCCCACGATCGGCAAGTGGGACAGCTTCTTCACCACCGGGATGGCCGAAATATCCATGGTGTTGCGCGTGTAGGTTTCAAACGTGCGGATCCCGCGCTCGCACAGGATCACATCGTAATTCCCGCCTGCCAGAATGTACTCCGCGGAAAGCAGCAGCTCTTCGATGGTCGCGGAAATGCCTCGCTTCAGCAAAACAGGAGTGCGGATTTTTCCCAGCTCGCGCAACAGGTTGTAATTCTGCATGTTGCGCGCGCCCACCTGCAAAATATGCGAATACGCAGCCACCAACGGAATCTGTGTGTGGTCCATCACTTCACTGACCACCAGCAGTCCGTTGCGGTCTGCTGCTTCGCGCATCAGTTGCAGGCCTTCTTCACCAAGGCCCTGAAAACTATAAGGCGAGCTGCGCGGTTTGAAGGCGCCGCCGCGAATCACCTTGCCGCCCGCGCGCGCCACCAATTCCGCCGAGCGAGCGATCTGGTCGCGGCTCTCCACGCTGCACGGGCCGGCCATGATCACGACCGATTTGCCGCCGATCTCGACGCCATCAATTTTCACGACCGTTCCGCCGGGCCGGAAACTGCGGCTCGCCAGCTTGTACGGCGACGCAATGCGGTGCGCCTCTTTGACGCCCTCCATCACTTCAAAAATCGCCGGATCGATCTCTTCGGCCTTACCGCCGACGCCGCCCAAAACGGTATGGATCAGGCCGGTGGAACGGTGCACATCGAAACCGGTCTCCACCATGCGGTCGATCACCGCCTGGATCTGCCTCTCTTCGGCGCCTTCCTGCATCACCACAACCATTACTTGTTTCCATCCTCCATCATGCGCACGCGCTGCACCATGCGCATTTCATCAATGATGCGCTCGTAGATGCGGCGCACCGCTTCCTTGGTGAGCGGTCCATCAGCGCTCGCTTCGCTGATATTGTCGAAAACCTGGTCTTCGCGCCTGGGCTCATAAATCGGCAATTGCGCCGAACGCTTCACGCGGCCGATGTCCTCTACTACGCGTGTGCGCTCGTTGAGCAGCTCGACGATCCGGCGATCCAGCTCGTCGATGGTGATGCGAAACTCCTCCAGCCGGTTGCGTGCTTCGTCGCGCGTCATACGTGCACTCCGAAGCCTTGCTTCAGCTCGCGAGTGAAATTCTCGAGCTGCTGTTCCAATTGCGGATCCTCGCGGTAGCGCTCGATCACGTGAACCAGCGCGCTGCCCACCACCACCGCTTCCACCTGGCTTCCCAATTCCGCCACGTGCTCAGGCCGCGAGATGCCGAAGCCGACCGCCAGCGGCAAGGTCGTGACGGCGCGCATGGCACGAATCAGCGGAGTGACCGCTGTCGAGAGGCTCTCGCGTTCCCCGGTAACGCCGGTGCGCGAAACCAGGTAGACGAAGCCGGTGGAGTAGCGCGCCACCAGTTCCAGCCGCCGCGGAGTGCTGGTGGGCGCCGCCAGAAAGACCGTGTCCAGGCCGTGCCGGTGCATAGCTTCCACGTAAGCTTGCGCCTCTTCCACGCTGGCATCGGTCAGCAGGCAGCCATCGATGCCGCACGCCGCGGCATCTTGCGCCAGCCGGTCGAGACCGTAGCGCACTACCGGGTTTAGGTAAGTAAACAGCAGCAGCGGAACGTCGGAGGTTCCCCGGATTTTCCCCGCGATTTCGAGTACGCCGTGCAGGGTAGTGCCGGCTTTCAGCGCCCGCTCGCCGGCGCGCTGGATCACCGGCCCATCCGCGATAGGATCGGAAAATGGAACGCCGAGCTCGATCAGATCGGCGCCGCCGCGCACCAGCGCTTCTACCAGAGCGGGTGTGCGATCGGGCGACGGATCGCCCGCTGTCAGGTACGCGATCAAACCTTTGCGGCCGTCCTGCTTAAGGCACTCAAAGAGACGCCCGATGCGCGTCATGACTGGTCCAATTCCGGAAAATTCTCGCGGTAGATATCGATATCCTTGTCGCCACGGCCGGAAAGATTCACCAGCAACAGTTTGCCACGCGCCGCCGGCGCTCGCTTGACCGCTTCGGCAACCGCGTGCGCCGATTCGAGCGCGGGAATGATCCCCTCTGTCCGCGAAAGCAGGCGCGCCGCTTCGAGCGCTTCCGCATCCGACGCAGCCGTATATTCGGTGCGGCGCTCGTCGCGCAGCCATGCGTGCTCGGGCCCGATCATAGCGTAATCGAGGCCGGCGGAAACGGAGTGAGTCAACGCGATCTGCCCGTCCTCATCCTGCAGGACGTAGCTGTAAGCACCCTGCAGAACCCCCGGTGCGCCGCCGCGGTAGCGAGCCGCATGCTCGCCGATCGCATCACCGCGGCCGCCCGCTTCGATCCCGAGCAATTGCACCTCGCGATCGTTGAGAAACGCGTAGAAGATGCCGATGGCGTTGGAGCCGCCGCCGACGCAAGCCAACACCGTATCGGGCAAGCGGCCTTCGGCTTCGAGAATCTGGCGCCGCGCTTCTTCGCCGATCACTTTGTGAAAATCGCGCACCATCATCGGGTAGGGATGTGCGCCGAGCGCCGATCCGAGCAGGTAGTACGTTTCGGCCACATTGGTGACCCAATCGCGCATGGCCTCGCTGATGGCGTCTTTGAGCGTGCGGCTGCCGCAGGTCACGCCGATCACCTTCGCGCCGAGCATGCGCATGCGGAAGACGTTGAGGCGTTGGCGGCGCATGTCCTCTTCGCCCATGTACACCACACACTCGCAACCGAGCAAAGCGCACACCGTAGCGGTGGCCACGCCGTGCTGCCCCGCGCCGGTTTCGGCGATGATGCGCCGTTTCCCCATGCGCCGCGCGAGCAGCGCCTGGCCCAGGCAGTTGTTGATCTTGTGCGCGCCGGTGTGCAGCAGATCTTCCCGCTTCAAATAAATGCGTGCGCCGCCCAGCGATTCGCTCAGCCGCTTTGCGTAGTAGAGCGCGGTGGGACGCCCAGCATAGTTCCGCAGCAATCCGGCGAGCTCCGCCTGGAAGCCGGAATCGGCGCGCGCCGCGAGGTAGGCCTGTTCCAGCTCCTCAATCGGCGCCATCAGGACTTCCGGCACATACCGGCCGCCGTAGGGTCCGAAGTGACCGCCCTGGTCGGGCTGCGGAGTCATGCGCGGAGCGCCGCCTTGGCCGCTCGAAGAAATTCATTCATCTTGCGAAGATCTTTCTTGCCGGGGGAACTTTCGATGCGCGAGCAGGCATCCACTCCCCAGGGATGCGCCAGCGCGATGGCGCCGGCCACGTTGGAGGCATCCAGTCCGCCCGCCAGGATGATCTGCTTGCGAATGGCGGCGACACGGCTCCAGTCGAAGCTTTTTCCCGAGCCTCCGAAGAGGTCGCCGGCCGGCCCATCGAGTAGCAGGGCTTCGACGGGACAAGTCGCGTATGCCGAAAACTCGAAATGTTCATCCACCCGCGCGGCCTTCCAGACGGCCATGTTTTCGGGGTAGTCCGCGGCACTCTCGTCGCCGTGCAGTTGAGCCACGTCGAGCCGCGCGATGGCAGCGATCGCCTCCACGCGCGCCGGCGATTCGTTCACAAACACGCCCACGCGCCGTACTCCGGTTGTAACGATTTCGGCAGCCCGCTCGGGATCAATGTAGCGCGGACTTTTGAGCCAGAAGTTGAATCCAATGGCTGTGGCACCGCCTGCGATGGCGGCCGCCGCGTCTTCGGGATTGGTGATGCCGCAGATCTTCAGGATCATCCCGCCACCAGCTTCTCGAGCGCCGCGGCCGGATCGGCCGACTTCATGAGATGCTCACCCACCAGGAACGCCGTAAAACCTGCGTTGCGCAGAGTGGCGATATCGCGCGCGTCGTGAATCCCGCTTTCGCTCACGCGAACGACGCCCTTGGGCATGTGTTCGGCGAGGCGCAGCGATGTATCGAGCGTGACTTCAAACGTGGTGAGGTCGCGGTTGTTGACGCCAATGATCTCGCTGCCCGCCGCAATCGCCGCATCCAGCTCGCGCCGGTTGTGGACTTCCACCAGGGCCCGCATGCCATATCGTGCTGCGCTTTCCCGGAACACGCGCATTTCCTTTTCGGTGAGGATGGCGGCGATCAAGAGGATGGCGTCGGCCCCGTGCGCAGCCGCTTCTAAAACGTGTTCGGGCGAAATGGTGAAGTCCTTCCGCAAAACGGGCAGCAGGACGGCTGCGCGGGCCGCTTCCAGATCCTGCAGGCTGCCCTGAAAGAACTCCTCATCGGTGAGAACGGAAAGCGCCGCGGCGCCTCCTTGTTCGTACTGAGTCGCGGTGCGCACCGGATCGAAATCGGGCGCCAGCAAACCCTTACTGGGAGAGGCTTTCTTGACTTCCGCGATGATGGCCGGAGAATGGCGCAGAAGGGCCGTACGGAAGTCTCGACGCCGTGTGCGCGCCAGTTCGGCCTTGAGTTCCCACTCCTCAATCGGCGGAGGCGCGGCGGCAAGATTTTCGCGCTTTTTCGCGACAATACGCGCAAGAATGTCTGGAATCGCTTCGATCAAGACGTGTTTCTTTATGGTATCAAACAGGGGGCGGGAGGCTCGTGGGACAGACCATCGCTTTTTTGTGTGTCTGTGCTGCTGGTCAAACCCGGCAGACGACCAAAACCGATCGTCTGCCCCACAAGAAAGCGCTGTTGCTCACCGCGATGACACCGTCCGCGGCCCCAGATCGTTCTTCACCACTTCACCGCCCTTCATCACGAACTTAACGCGCTGCATTTCCGTGATGTCGGCCAGCGGGTCGCCGGCGACCGCGATGATGTCCGCGAGCTTGCCTTTCTCCAACGTACCGATGTTATCCTGCATGCCGATGATTTCGGCATTGGTGGTGGTGGCCATGCGCAAGACATAGGCCGGCGTGGCGCCCCACTTCACCAGGATCGACAGGGTCTCGGCCTGCGCGCCGTGCGAGCATTTGCAGCTCTCCTCGAAGATCCTGCCCTCGGCGGCGCCGCTGCCGAAGCTCAGGCGCATCCCGGCCTTCAGCATCTTCTTCCAGGTCACTTCCATCAAACGGAAGCGGCTGTAGGGCGCGAAGCGTTTCAAATCGGCGGGCTCATCCTCGCGCATGTCGAGAATGGTCGCGCCGAGCGGCAGGCCTTTCTTCAGGAACGTTTGAATGTCCGCATCGTCGGCATCCACGGCGTGCTGGATCCAATCGATTCCCGCTTCCAGAGGCCATTTCAAGCCGTTATCGCCGTAGGAATGGCTGGCCACTTTCAGCCCGCGGCGGTGCGCCTCATCCACCACCGCCTTGATTTCTTCGAGGGAGGGAAGCGCTTCGTTGACCATCTCGCCATTCGATTTGAAGACGAAAGAACCCGTCGTGGTCAGCTTGACCCAGTTCACGCCGTAGTGCGCCAACTCGCGCACGGCCATGCGCATTCCGTCCACGCCATCGGCGACCAGGTCGGCTTCGGCGGGCTTGAAGTTAAGCGGAACGCTGGCATTGGCGGGGCGCGTGATGGCCAGCACAGGGCCGGCCACCTGCATGCGTGGACCGCGCACCAGCCCGTTATCGATGGCCTTACGCAGTTCCACGGGGCCGTAGCCGCCGCCGTGCGAACCGAGATCGACGATGGTGGTGAAGCCGGCGTTCAAATCGCGCTGCGCATTCGCCAGCCCGACCATCATTTGATATTGCAGGCCCGACGAGCCGCCCATGGTGTGCACATGGCCGTCAATCAGCCCGGGGAGCACGGTCGCCTGGCTGAGGTCGATCACGCGGGCCGCGGCGGGAATCTGCACCTGGCCGGCGGGACCCGCATCGGTAATGCGATCCCCGCGAATCAGCACCACCTGATTGACCAGATTTGTCCCGGACTTCGGATCGAACAGTCGCCCGGCGCGGATGGCGGTGACCGGCGCTTGCGGCCAAGCTGGCAAGGCCAGCGCCAGCGCTCCGAAAATCAGTAACTTTGTTGGCATCCGAAACCCTCCCGATCCCGGTTTTGAGTAGCTGCCATTCTACACTCCGCGCCGCGTAAATGATAGGATCGGACGTTTCAAGGAGTATTATGCGAATCCCATTCAGCAAGTGCGCGGCACTGCTCGCGATCGCCGGATCCCAGGTAGTGTCCGGCCAGCAGAAGGTTCCCTTTGAAAACGGCATCCCGGTGGCGCCGAAAGGCCTGGCCGCCCGGCCGCTGCCCGATAAACCGATGGTGTTCGACACGGCGGAAGGGCAGAAGATCCGCGTCGTGGCGGTCACCAAAGAACTTGAGTACCCGTGGAGCATGGCCTTTCTTCCCAATGGCGACATGCTGGTGACCGAGCGCACTGGCCGCCTGCGCATCCTGCGCAACGGCGTGCTCGATCCGCTGCCGGTTCCGGGAGGTCCGACAGCGTTCTTCGTCGGCGAATCCGGCATGCCCGGCGCGGTCCATGGGTATATGGACATCGCGCTACATCCGCGCTTCGCCGAGAACCACTACCTGTATCTGACGTACACGAAGCCCGTCGACGAGAAGCGCCGAACCGTGGCGCTGGCGCGAGCGCGCTGGGATGGCCACGGGCTCACCGACGTGAAAGACATTTTTGTGCTGGATGAAGCCGGCACCTCGCGCATTGCATTCGGCAAAGACGGCATGATCTACATGACCACCACCGGCCGCGATCCGCAGGATCCCAACACGCAAGGCGGCAAGGTACTGCGGCTGCGCGACGATGGCAGCATCCCGCCGGATAATCCGTTTGTCGGCCAGGCCAACCACAAGCCGGAAGTCTACACGCTCGGGCACCGCAGCGCGCTGGGCCTGGCGCTCAACCCCAACACGGGCGAGATGTGGCAGAACGAAAACGGCCCAAACGGCGGCGACGAGATCAACATTCTAAAACCGGGCCGCAACTACGGCTGGCCGGTCGTAAGCTATGGACGCACCTACCCCGGCCCGTGGCAATCCGGCTACCCGCGGCACGACGGCTTTGAGCCGCCGATCGTTTACTGGATGCCGGCGATCGCCGTCTCGGGCATGCTTTTTTACACCGGAGACAAATTCCCGAAGTGGAAAGGCGACGTCTTCGTGGGCTCGCTACGCACGGGAGAAATTCCGGGTACCGGCCATCTGGAGCGCATCCTGTTCAACGAGAAGATGGAGGAACTGCGCCGCGAAGCGCTGCTCCGCGAATTGCGGCAGCGCATTCGCGACGTCCACCAGGGGCCGGACGGCCTGATCTACCTGCTGACGGACTCGAAGCCCGGAGCGGTGTTGCGCATCGAGCCGGCGGAGTAGCTTGTCTAGGTGGCGCAGACCGTCGCCTTTCAGCGGTCTGCGATCGTACAGACGACGCGAAGCGATCACAAAGGCACCGCTCCTTTTAGTCGCGCGCCGGCATGCGTTCCGTTTCCCAGCCGCGACCGTAGGGAGCGGTCTGCCCGCTGCACGAGGCCATGCAAGGGAGGGACGCTCCCCAGGCTAAGTGTTTGATATTTCAGCATTGCGCATTGCGTCCCTCAAGAGCGGTGGTTTTGTCCGGCGCTGCCTTCAAACACGCGGCCCCATTTCCAATTCAAGCCGCTGCAATTTTTCCCGCGCGGCTTTTAACACCGACTCAAGCTTCATCCGTGTGGGACTGCCGGCGGGCTCGCTGCGGGAAAGTTCGTGGATCTCGTCGGCCATTTGCGTCAGACGCTTTTCGAAGCGTGCGATCCGTCCTTCGGCGCCCGGACGGACGGGCTCGGGCGTGGTGCGTTGCCGCAACTTCTCGACGGCTTCCGCTAGCCTCTCCGCATTTTCCGGCAACAAGGCGATCGCCTGTCCGTCATAGTGCAAAGCCTGATCTTTGACGGCCGGGGCGATCGCGCGGTAGGCCTGAACCGTGACGCCCGTCAGTTGCGCCAGCTCGAAATACTCGGGGCCGAACTCATCCAGGTAGCGGATGATGCGGTTCGCGTGTGTCAGGCTCATTCCGAGATGTTTCGAGCAGAACTCGCTCCAGTCTGGAGCCAAGCCCTTATAGGACTTCTTCTTTCGAATTTCGCGCAGGCAGGCGGCATCTGCGGCCGAGCAGCGCGCGGCAATCAGCCCGAATGCCTGGCGGCGTCCGAGCAGCGTGCCGAGATCGAAATCTCCCGGCTCGGTTGGTTCCGGTTTGGTCTCTTTCATCGAGGCTCCCCGTGGCTCCGACCAAATTGGATGGAAATTGAGAAAGTGCGCTTGACCAATATAGGGTTAGCTGACCCTTTCGACCAAAAATGATCGGCAGCCTTCACCAGCGTCTCAGGGGGTTGGCAAAGGCGGTCGCGGCCGGTGTCGTAATTGGGCGTTAAGACGAGTGGTGTCAAAGCGTTTGCGATTTTTCGAAAACGTGTGAACGGCGTGCGTCGCGAGGCGCTGCTTCGCGAACTGCGGCAGCGCATTCGCGACAGGGACCGGACGGCCTGATCTACTGGCTGACGGACTCGAAGCCCGGCGCCGTGCTACGCGTCGAGCCGGCGGGGTAGCACAAGCCCCCCAGCCTGTAAGCGGGCATCACGCTATCGCTTATGCCCGCGCCCGTCGCGCATTTCGTTACCGTGGAAATGGTGAGCATCGATATGCCGGCCGGCCTCTGCATGCTCGCCTCGATTGGGGTACGGGCCGCGATAGCCGTGGTCCGGATGGAAATGATTGTCAACGTGGCCCCAGAACTCGTGGTGGCCGTGGAACCAAGGGCCCGCGCCGATAAAAACGCCGTTCGCAAACCACTCCGGCCCATAATAGCCATAGGGCGCGCAGTTATATGGAGCAACATCGTAGTAACCGTATGGGCAGACAGGTGCCGGTCCGATGTTGATGCCGATACCCACGTCGGCTGCTGCCGCGGGAATGCTGAACGTGATGCCCATTACGGCAACAGCGGCTAACACTAGATATTTAAATCCGCGCATCGATTTTCACCTCGTTGTTACATCGAGCAAGTAGCCTGCTAGTGTCAGCCATCGCACACCCTACGCAAACCACCGCGCGGGGAATCTGTGGTCTGATAATTGTTGAACTGCTTCGCGGACCGCTCCTACCGCTCTATGCACCTACACCGTTTCGCCATCACCGCCCTAGCCTTGACCAGCGCTCTCATAGCGGCTCCGCAGCGCGCACCGTCTCCGCAACCGCAATTGCCACGGACGGCGGATGGCAAACCGAACCTCGAAGGCATCTGGGAGGCAACCAGCACGGCAGCGGCCGATCTTCAGGATCATGCAGCTGGTCTGAACATGCTGGCGGGCCGGTCCGTCGTGGCCGGCGGCACGATCCCCTACCAGCCGTGGGCCGCGGCCAAGAAGGCCCAGAATTTTCAGAACCGGCAGAAAGCCGATCCGCTCGCCAGTTGCTACATACCGGGTGTTCCGCGGGTAATGTATCTGGATTTCCCCTTCCAGATCTTTCAAACGAGCCAAGCCATCGCGATGGCGTTTGAGTGGTCGCTCGACTATCGCTTGATCTACATGAACGTCAGTTCCCACCCGGCCGATATCGATTCCTGGTTGGGCGACTCGCGCGGACGGTGGGACGGGGACACGCTGGTGGTGGACGTGAGCAACATGAATGACAAAACGTGGCTCGACATGGCTGGGGATTTTCACAGCGACGCGCTACACGTGGTGGAGCGCTATCGCATGACCGGGCCCGACACCATTCAGTACGAAGCCACGCTCGACGATTCGAAGGTTTATACCAAGCCGTGGACGATCAGCCTCGCATTGCACCGCCGAACCGATCGAGACCGGCTCTTCGAGTACGTCTGTCAGGCGGAAACGGAAGAGGCGAACGGCGCGTTCACCCGCGAACAACGAACCTGGTATCCGGGCAACGGCGCCTCGCTGGTAGCCATGCCGCCGGCCGCCGCGTCGCCTGAGCGCGCAACCGCGTCGAAAGATGCGGCCAACATTCGCCGCACGGCTTCTGGAAAGCCGGACTTCGAAGGATTCTACGTGCCCGATGCTGGAGGAGCAAACTACGGCCTGGAAAAACGCAAAGGCGATGACTTCACGCCGGGCGGCCGCGGCGTGATCATCGATCCTCGGGATGGCAAGCTTCCCATGCAGCCGTGGGCCGTACAAGAACACATAGACCGCAACCGGCCCGAACGCGGTTATGACGACCCAACGGCCCATTGTTTCCCCGCCGGCGTGCCACGGTCGATGTACGTCCCGACTTCGTTTCAAATCATTCAGACCGCCGACCACATCGTATTCCTGCACGAGCGCATGTCCTGGCGCATCGTGGCGCTGGACGGGCGCGCGCACCTGCCGAACTCCATCCGCCTCTGGCAGGGTGATTCGGTGGGGCACTGGGAGGGCGACACGCTCATCGTCGATTCCACGAATTTCAACGGCAAGGCGTGGTTGAACGAGGGTGGTGAAATCGTCAGCTACGCCGAACATGTGGTGGAGCGATTTACGCCGACCGGTCCCGACACCATCGACTATCAGGCGACGGTAACCGATCCGGTTGTTTACACACGCCCCTGGACCGTTGCCGTCTCGTTCCAACGCAGCAAGTTCGAACTCACCGAAGCCGCCTGCCATGAAGAAGACCGCGATCTACCCCATTTGAAGGCCCTCAAAGACGCAGCCAGGAGGTAGCCACCGGGCCGGCGGGCTGGCGTGCGGCCCTTGAGGGGGCCCTTTGACACTGGCCGGCCAATCGTAGTGCGACGCAACCGTTTGTAAAGCGGGCACATAGAGGGAAAATCGCGGAATTGTATACTTGGCAAACCCAGTGGTGAAAACAAAGGACGGATAGAATCCATACCGCACCTCAGGGGATCGTGCGAGACGGCAGGGGAGGGGGAGTCGGTGCGCTTTTTCCGATAGGCAACAGAAACAAAACGTGGCGGGCATTATATCTAAAATCGAACTCCGTCAGATAACGGTGCAGGTGCTGCCGACCAACCTGATGATCGGATTGTCGGCCCACCATTAGCGAAGAAGGGGGCAAGTTTTGACTAAGAAGACTGCTTTCATTACCGTGGCAGGATTAGGTGGATTGGTTCTGCTGGCGGTTGTCTCCGGAACCGCAAGCCTGCCGAATTCGGGGTTTGCCGAGCTCTCGGACGGACGTGGTGGAACCAACGTAGAGTCCGCTACCTTTACCGCCGAAATGGGTTTCGACAAGAAGCGCTCGCTGGAAGCGTTCCAAACCACCCTCTATCCCCTGCTCCGCGCCCACTGCTCCGCCTGCCTACCGCCGCCCCTGCCCCGGCCAGTGGGCGGCTGGGCTAGAGCCACGAGTGCACCGATCAGGAGGAATGCGGCGACAGTCGAGAAGAGCTTGCACTTGGGCGCATTATATTACGCAGTAGGGCAGGCGGAAACGACCCGCTACAAGACGGCAACGGCCGACGTGCGATCATGTGATTTGTTGACACTCGCCAATCCAGCGGTACAGGAGAACTGACAAATGCGTGTTGGTGTTTTCTACTTTCCGACAGACTACGGCATCGACATCCGCGAACTGGCCTGTGCGGTTGAGGAGCGCGGCTTCGAGTCGTTGCTGTTGCCGGAGCACACGCACATTCCAACGTCTCGCCGCACCCCGTTTCCCGGCGGCGGGGAACTGCCGAAATGTTATTCTCATACGCACGACCCGTTCGTTGCGCTGTCATTTGCCGCCGCGGTAACGAAGAAAATCTTGCTCGGCACCGGCATTTGCCTAGTCCCGCAACGCGACCCGATCGTGACGGCGAAGTGTGTCGCCAGTCTGGATCAGTTGTCCAAGGGCCGCTTCGTTTTTGGCATCGGCGGCGGCTGGAACGTCGACGAAATGGAGAACCACGGGGCGCGCTACGAGACGCGCTTCAAGCTGATGCGCGAGCGCATCCTCGCGATGAAGGCTCTGTGGACACAGCCGGAAGCGGCTTTCCACGGAGAAATGGTGAACTTCGATCCCGTCTGGTCGTATCCTAAGCCAGCGCAGCGACCCCATCCACCGATCCTGCTCGGCGGCTCAAGCGACTATACCGTGAAGCGCGTCGTGGAATTTTGCGATGGCTGGTTGCCCATCGCCAGACCCGGGTTCAATGCCAAGGAAGCGGTCGCACGGTTACGTCAAACGGCCTCGGCGGCTGGGCGTGACCTCTCGACGCTGTCGATCGGCGTTTTTGGGGCGCCCGCCGACAAGGCGGCTCTGGCCGAATACCGTGAGGCCGGTATCCAACGCGCCGTGCTGGCTGTTCCCGATCTCACTCGCGACGAGATCCTGGGCGTGCTCGATAAGCACGCACGATTGCTAGCCTGACCGGCGCGCAGACCTCGGGATGCGCCGTAAACTGCCAAGGTTCGCTGCTGCGGTTGAGCAAATCCTAAAAAAGGCCAGAGTTGCGAGGCTGGCAACGCTGGATGCCAAGAGCCGGCCACACGTCGTACCTGTCTGTTTTGCCTATGACGGCAAGCGTTTCTACACGGCGATCGACCAAAAACCGAAGCGGGTTCCAGGAGAGCGCCTCGCCCGGGTGCAAAACATCCGGGCCGTGCCCCGGGTGGCGCTGCTGATCGACGAATACCACGAAGACTGGACACAACTCTGGTACATCCTGATACGGGGGAAGGCGAGGCTGGTTCCGAAGGCGGCGCACAAAGAGCGTGCATTGGCGATTCGCAAGTTACGAGCCAAGTACCCGCAGTACGCCCGAGGGATGCTCGCCGCTGACGCACCGATCATTCGCATCACTCCGGAACGGGCTGTGTCCTGGGGCAAAATCCAAGCACCCGCCTGGCGGGCCGGCCGTGATCCATAAAGAAGTTGACTTGCTCCCTATTCTGGACTATACCTAGTCAGGAAAGGTATTCTCCACTTGGTAGACTCTTCGAATTCCGAACTGCTGCCGGGGACCCTGTACATGATGATCCTCCGCACCCTCAATCCCGGTCCGCTGCACGGCTACGCCATCGCTAAGCGTATTCAAGACTGGTCGAAAGGCGACCTCCAAATCGAAGACGGCTCGCTCTATCCCGCCCTGAACCGCATGCTGCTCAAAGGCTGGCTGAAAGCGGAATGGGGCGTGACGGACAACAACCGCCGCGCCCGCTTCTATCGGCTCACTCCCGCGGGCCGGAAACAGCTGGAAGCGGAATCGACCTCCTTCAACAAAATGATCCGGGCTATCCAGCTTGTCATGCGGACGTCTTAAGGAAGCTCATGTCCTGGCGAAGTTATCTGCGCCGTAACAAGGCAGATCTGGAATGGCGTGAGGAAATGGAAGCGCACATCGAGATGGCGACCGATGCTTTCCGCGCAAAGGGCTTGACACCGGAGGAAGCCCGGTCGGCAGCTCTGAAGCAAGCGGGCAATCTCGCGGCGCGGCGGGAGGAGATTTATCAGATGAACGGAAGCGTACGGCTCGATTCGCTTTCGAGTGATTTGCGCTACGCGTGGCGTGGCCTGCGGCGCCATCCATCGTTTACGGCCGCCGCTCTCCTGACGCTCGCCCTCGGCATCGGCGCGAACACCGCAATCTTTGCCGTGATCGACAGCATATTGATCCGGCCGCTGGCGTATCCGCACGCGGAGGCCCTGGTAGGCGTGTGGCAGACGGCGCCCGGGTTGCCAGGGTTCGAGAACCTCAGCTGTTCTCCCTCCATGTATTTCACGTATCGCGAAGAGAACCGGACTTTTCAGCAGTTCGGAGTGTGGAACTCCAACGGCGCAAGCGTGACCGGGATTGCCGAGCCGGAGCTGCCTCGATCGCTCTTCGTTACTTATGGCGTACTGGATGCCGTCGGCGTACAGCCTCTGCTGGGCCGCTGGTTTTCGCAGGCCGATGACACGCCGGGAACTCCTGAGACCGTGATCCTCACCTACGGTTATTGGCAGCGCCGTTTCGGGGGCGACAAATCCATCGTCGGCCACACCATGACGATCAATTCGAAGCCACACACGGTGATCGGCGTTATGCCGCGGGAGTTCCGTTTCGAGCGCGATCCCGAGCTGATTCTTCCGCAGCGGTTCGAACGGAGTAAGGTCTCTTTAGGGGAGTTCGGCTATCCCGGCATCGCGCGGCTCAAACCCGGCGTCACCCTGGCGCAAGCTAACGCGGATGTGGCTCGCATGTTGGGAACCTGGCTGAACGCCTGGCCCCCGCCGCCTGGATTCGACCGCGCGATCTTTCAAAACGCTCGCGTGGGACCCAGGGTTCAGCCGCTGAAGCAGGAGGTCGTGGGTGATGTCGGCAAGGCGCTCTGGATTGTGATGGGGACGCTGGTACTGGTTCTTTTGATCGCTTGCGCGAACGTGGCGAATTTATTGCTAGTACGCGGCGAGGACCGCCAGCAGGAACTCGCCATCCGGGCGGCGCTGGGCGCAGGCTGGGGCCGAATCGCTCGGGAATTGCTGCTCGAAAGCATGACGCTGGGAGTGGTTGGCGGCGCTTTGGGTCTCGGCCTGGCGTACGCGGCGCTGCGCATCCTGGTGGCAAAAGGTCCGGATACGCTGCCGCGGCTGCACGAAATCGGAATCGATCCATTCGTGCTGGCGTTCACGTTGTGCGTGTCCTTGTTTTCGGGCATGCTTTTCGGGCTCATTCCGGTCTTTAGATACGCAGGGCCTCGCGTGGCCACCGCGCTGCGAGGCATCGGCCGCACCTTCAGCCAGGGCCGGGAGCGCCATCGGGCGCGCAACATCCTGGTGGTAGTGCAAGTGGCGCTGGCGCTGGTGCTGCTAATCAGCTCCGGCCTGATGATGCGGACGTTTCAGCAGTTGCGGAACGTGCGGCCAGGATTCGCGCACGCCGAAGAGATCCAGATAATGCACTCTATGGCCCCGGAATCGATTGCCAACGAGCCGGAGCGCGTGATGCGAATGTGGAACGAGATTCTGGGCAAGCTCGCCGCCATTCCAGGCGTCACCTCGGTGGCGTTCGCAAACGCCGCCCCTATGGAAACATTCTTGACCCCCAACAACCCCATCTATGCCGAGGACAAACCCTACGCAAATGGCCAGGTGCCCCCAGTCCGGCGATTCCGCATGATTGCCCCAGGATTCTTCAAGACGATGGGAACGCGGATGATCGCGGGCCGCGATTTCACCTGGACCGATCTGTATGAAAGACGGTACGTGGCCATTGTTTCGGAGAACCTGGCGCGGGAGTTTTGGAGCAATCCGCGCGCGGCGCTGGGCAAGCGGATCCGCGTAGGTACTATCGATCCGTGGCGCGAAGTGGTGGGCGTGGCCGAAGACGTCTACGACGATGGCATGCACGTGAAATCGCCCACGTTCGCATACTGGCCGGCTCTAATGGATGGGTGGCTCTTTGGCGGCGAACACGGATTCGTGACTGGCTTTGGCATGTTCGCGATCCGCTCCAAGCGGACGGGAACGGAGGGCTTGCTGGCAGAGGCGCGGCAAGCCATCTGGTCCGTGAACGGAAGGCAGCCGGTGTTCCTCGTCACCACGCTCAAGGACCTCTACGATCAGTCCATGGCGCGGACCTCGTTTACTCTCGTGATGCTGGCGATCGCTGGAGGGATGGCCCTGGTGCTCGGCATCGTGGGGATCTACGGTGTAATTGCGTATGCGGTTTCGCAGAGGACGCGCGAGATCGGCATCCGCGTGGCGCTGGGCGCGCAGCCGGCGGGATTATCGCGGATGTTCGTGCGTCACGGGCTGCTGCTGGCTGGAGTGGGAGCTGCCCTGGGGCTGGCGGCCGCTGCCGCACTCACCCGTCTGATGTCGTCTCTGTTGTTTGGCGTCACTGCGCGGGACCCAGTGACGTATGCGGCTGTTTCGGTGGTGCTGATCCTGGCCGCCATGCTGGCCAGCTATCTTCCCGCGCGCCGCGCCATGGCCATCGATCCAGTCGAAGCACTGCGGGCGGAATAACTATCCGCGCAATGCGTGGGGCAGGCGCGCGAGAAATTTCGTGGTGCCGCCAGGGGGACTGATTCAGTTCTTCAGGTCTGTGGACTCCGGGTCGATCACCCGCTTTGCCAATTCCACCAACTGCCCGAAAGGACAATCGAAAGTGGCATTTCGACGGCTACAGCCTGGAATAAACACCGGCGCGCTGGCCGGCGGCGTATGGAGTGTCAAGGCGGTTTGGTTGCGCAACTGGTCCAGCGTCTGCGAGACGTAAGAAGCGCGGATAACGAATTCCCCGGTACTTTGCGATTGACGGAGTTCGAACACCAAGGCGCCCCCAAGAGAACAGAAATTGGGCTGATAGCCCGGCAGCGTCCAGTCGAGATGCAATAGTCCGGCGAGTCCGGTGACGTTGACATCCGAAGCGATTAACACGATGAGTTTGGTATGGGGATCTCCCAGGGAGCCGGGCATCGCATTGCCCGTGGCGGATTGCACCAGCGAACGCACAATGTGCGATGCCACGTTAGAACTCTGGACCTCGGCCAGATAGGGTGTCCGGTACTGCACGTCGAGTATGAGTGTGGTGAGGCGCGAGAGTTGGCTGATGGTTGCGGGAGCCAACTGGCCCCAAGCCACGTCCTCGGCCGGCATCCCTTCCGCGTACTCCAGCAGAAAAGAGCTGGACATAAGATCCACCAGGGGTAATCCTCCGACGTTCACCGGCAAACCGGCGGTGACCGTGATGGGAAGGGTGGTGACATCGGTTTTCCCGGCCGCCGTGGCTGGCGCAGGAGTTTGGGTGGATGGGTAATTAAATAGGACCGAGCGCAGAAGGGCATACTCAGCGGCATAAGTAGTAGCTAGCAACTGAGGATCGCCACCGAGGCGTCCTTCGACGGCCGCGACTTGTTTCCGGGAATCGAATTGCGCGACGCCGGCGCCTACCGGATCGAAGAGGGGATCACTCCCCTGCTGATAGGTGTTGACGGTGATCGTGGCCGACGGAAGCAGGCCTGCTGCGAAGGCCTGTGCGCTGGCGCGGGTCCGCTCCAGAGTGTTGGCTCGAAAATAGACGAAATTGGCGTCGGCCGCATCGTTGCCGGTCAGCAGGCCCTGCTGGGTCAACCAGAGACGGTAGTAGCCCCCGAGAATGGTCTCCAGTCTGGCGCCATTGGCGGTGAGGTTGCCGGGCGGGATACCGAAATCCGGGAACGGCTGCGCAGAGTAATTGTCCAGGAAGCCGTTATCCACAAGCGGCGAGCGGACGCTATGGCGGCCAAAGATGATTGCCTGCATGAGTTCGGTATCATCGACGGTCTGCCCCGCGAGAAACGCGCATGAAACAAGCCCCATGAGTACAAGCCGGACGGTAGGAGTATTCATGTCAATTGACGAAGTCGGCCGAGTGTGGGTCAATCGCCTCATTGGCAATCCGGACGAATCTCCCAAGAGGGCAATCGAGAGTGGCATCCGCGTTGTTGCAACCGGGGATGGCGACCGGGGCGCTGGGCGGCGCCTCATTCAGAGTCAGGGAAGTGCGATTCCGTAGCTGATCCATGGTCTGGGAAACGTACGAGACCCGGACCACATACTCGCCGGTGCTCTGCGATTGCCGGAGCTGGAACATGAGGACACCACCGGGAGCAGCGACGTCCGCCTGGTAACCGGGCAGAAGCCAGTCGAGATGGAAGAGGCTGGCGAGCCCCACGATATTGAAGTTGGAGGCCGTCAGCACGATCACCTTGGCCGATGGACTTGCAATGGCGCCGGTCATGGCATTTCCGGTGGCTGCCTGCACCAGTGACCGCACGATGTGGGAGGCGAGGTTGGAGTTCTGCACGGTAGCGATGTAGGGCGTACGGAATTCCAGATCGAGGAGGCGGTCATACACGCGGAAGACCTGGCTGATCCGGTCAGCAGTTAACTGGCCCCAGGCGACTTGGGACGCCGGCAGCCCGTCCGTGTACTCCATGACAAAAGGATCGATGGCGAGAGCCACCATCGTCAGTCCTCCGAGGTTGACCGGCAGTTGGGAGTTTCCGGCGGCAACACTAATGGGAATCGCAGTGACGTCGACTTTCCCCGCCGGCGTGGGAGGAGCAGGACTCTGGTTGACCGGATAGTTGAACAAAACGGAACGAATCAAGGCGAGCTCGGCGGAGTAGGCGGAGGTCAGTGATTGCGGATTGCTCCCGAGACGACCATTGCTAGCGGCGACCACCATATCCTCATCGAGCAGTGCAACGCCCGCATCCACGGGATCGAAAAGCGGATCGTTCGTGGGCGGGACAACCGAATGAATCGTTACGCTAGCCGCCGGGAGCAAGCCGGACGCGAAGGCTTGCGCGGTGTCCGTAATCAGCGGAGCGTCCTGTGCCCGAAAATAGACATTGGCGGCATCGGCCGAATCGTTGCCGGTGAGCAGGCCCTCCTGAGTGAGCCAGAGGCGGAAGTACCCGCCCAGGAGAGTCTCATTCGCGGCTCCGTTGCTGGTCAGAATGGACGGCGGGTTGTCCGTAGGATTGCCGGGGACGTCGGGGAAGACCGGGAATGGCTGGGCGGAGAAGTTATTGAGGACGCTGTTGGGCGAGTTCGGGGTGCGCACGCCGTGACGGCCAAAAATGATCACCTGCTTGAGCTCCGTATCATCGACGGTCTGCGCCGTGACCGAAGCTGCGCACATAAGCGCCAGAGTTACACAGCGTAAGACAGAAATCTTCATACCGATGGAGTGCCGCACCGAACGCCACCCTCTCATTCTGTTTGTCGGGGCTGGCGAGCCAGCGGGATCCCACTGCGCCGCCCCGCTGTTCCGCGTCAGTTCTGACTTTTAGGTTTCGGGGGCGCGTGCTTCAGTGATTTGTGGTAGCGCTCCAGCAGTTCGCCGCGGTTTTGGCGCATATCTGTTTTGTCGGGGGCGGCGGGATATGGCTTCTTGCCCATCATGCCTTTCCAAAGAATGTGATTGAAGTCGAGAGGATCGACGCGATCCTCCGCTTCGAAATCCATACCCGTGGTGACGCGCGCCCAATACTTCGCGTTATGCGACGGTCTGAAAACCACCAGGCCGGCCGGCTTGGGCGGCAGCGGCAGTTGCGTGTTGTACAGGTATGGCGAGGGAACAGCGCTGAAGTTCCAAGGAGCAGGTGTCTGGTTGGCAAGATCCCGCGCATTGAAGACATCCGTCATGGGCCGGGCGAGTGCGTCATTCAAATTCAGCGGCGGAAGCGCGAGCACTTCTTCGATCGTACGCACGAAATCCAGCGTGGTGTACCCGGTGGATACGAGGGCATTTTGATTGACGTAAGGCCCTACCACGAAGGCGATGCTGCGGTGTGAATCGTAGTGATCGCCGCCATCCTGGGCGTCGTCTTCCACCACAAAGATCAGCGTGTTGTTGCCGTACTTGCTTTTGGCCACCTTCTCCACCAGCAAGCCCACTGCGTAGTCGTTATCGGCCACCATCAGATCCGGCGTATTCACGCCATCAATCGCCGTGGTGTAGCTTCCCGTGTGATCGTGCATGAAGCGAACCAGGCTCAAAGCCGGCAAACCGGAGGCGCCGGCGGGGTTGCAGCCCGCGCAGGTATAGTCGGAATCGAACTCGCGGGCCCACTCCAGGTAGCGATAGTAGTCGGGAAGGTTGTTATCGAAGCCGCGAAAGTACGGATCGGTGAAAGGAGTCAGGGCAGCATTGGAAGGATGGGACACCACGGTTCCCGTTGCAGCGGGGTCGCGGAGCACGGGAATGACGAAATCGGCCGTAGAGTAGCGGGTGGTATCGATGAAGCAGCCGTAGTTGCGGACGGTGAGACCAGCGCGCAGCGCGGCGTCCCAGAGATGGCCGGTATTCAGTTGATGATCGGGACCATCGGGGGCGCTGATATCGGCCTGTCCCGGCAGCACGTCCGGATCATAGGAAGTGAAGGGATTGGCGGCCTGGCGGCCTGCGAGGGTCGGGATGCTGACGTTCACGTTCCGGTTGGCGCCTTCGGAATCGAGGCTCAGGCCGCGGTACCCGTAGGCAATCGGGAACTGTTTTTCGACGACGTCGGGCGCCCGCGCCCCTGTGGTCCACATCCAGCCGTCATAGCTGACTTCGGCAGTGTCCAGAAATCTGTCGAGAGTGACGAAATTACGCGCCAGGTTGTGTTGATTGGGAGTATACATCTGCCCAAACTCGGTCAGGTAAGGATAGCCGTCGCCGATTTCGAGGTCACCCAAAATCTGGTCGTAGGTCCGGTTTTCCTTGATGATGAAGATGACGTGCTGAATGGCTTGGTGCACTTGGGCCATGATGGCGGCATCGCTTTCGCTCTCGGTGCTGGAAAACCGGTTGTTGGCCGCTACCTGTGCGGTGAGAGTGGCGAGCTCGGACGCATCGGGACGCGGGAAGATCTGAAAGCCGGCTTTGAGCAGTTGGGGGTTGTACTGTTCGGACAGACCGCAGGTCTTGTATCCTACCGGCCCATAGCTGCCATAGCACCAGCCGGGATTCGGACCCGTCGGTGATTTGCCGTTGACGACATACACGGCGTTGCCATCGCCGCTGAAACTGACGGAGTTCGGGTACCAGCCGGTGGGAATCAGGCCAATTACCTGATCGCCGCTGTTACTGCCGGTCAGTGACACTACGGCGATGCAATTGAGATTGCCATTCGTTACGTAGAGCTCGGTTTCGTCCGGCGAGAGCGCCACGCTGTTCGTGTTGGCGCCGGTGTATTGGAGCAGCAACTTTTGAAAGGAATCCGGAATCCCAGACGCGGGGGCGATAACCGGAATGCTTTCGACGATGGCGTTGCTGGCGGTATCGATGACGTCAACGGTGTCCGACTCGTCTTCCGCGACATACAGCAACGACTGTGCCCGGTTGAGGGTCATCTTGTTCGGCTGGCCTATGACCGGGATGCGAGCGACTACCTGGGGCCTTCCGGTTAGGTTGAACAGGTCGGGCGGACCGACAAGTTTTACGACGACGATTTCGCGGTCGCGAATGCTGGATACATAAGCCGTCGCATTGGCGCCAATGCCCTTAACGACGACCCAAAATGGATATTCGCCGCCGGGCACACCCACCTGCGAGCGGTCGCTCCGGCCGGGGCGCAGGTCGAGTTCCATTCGGGACCAGTTGGGATAACCGCCGGTGAACACGGTGATCGAGTCGTTGTAATAATTGGCCACCACCAGCGCCTGACCATCGTTGGAAATGGCGAGCCCCGCTGCGCAGGGATACACACCCACCTGGTTATTGATGGCCGTTGCGCCGTTCGGTTTAAGGTTGAGGCCGATGCCGCCGAGGTTATGGCCCAACGCCAGTTGTGGATTGCCCGGTTGTTCTTCCGCCCAGACTCCCGACTGGTTCAGGCTGATGGTGTGAACGTTATCGGTGGTGCAGCCGGACACGTAAAAACGCGTGCCGGACGGATCGAAGACAATGCCGTTGTAAGTAACGGGGATTGGAATCACTTGCTTCTGGACCGGAACGGGTGTGGAGATGTCGTAGATGAAGACATAGTCGTTCGAATCCGGCAGGTTATACGGCGCCAAGGGCGACCCGGCGGGTACAATGTTGCTGTTGAAGAGCCGGTTGTATCCGCTAGTGAGCACAAGCAAGGTCTTACGATCGGGACTCACTACGGTGCTGACCGCGAATCCTGCAAGCCAGGTAGGATTGTCGGCGAGACCGGGGTTCAGGGGCAGAAAGCGAGATCCCGGCGGCGCGAGCGGAGTAATCATCTGGTTCATGTTGGGAACGCTCTGGGGGTTGGATGGCGATTGAGCCAGCGCGCCCGCCGCGCCGGCCGCCAGCAACAGGCCAACGCGCACACATGGGAACTGCCCGCAAACTTCTATTGTCATCGGTGCTCCTTGGAGGTAGGAGGCATATCCGCAGTCGACGCCGCAGACCTCTTCGAATAGTGCACCTCCGGCGGGAGGACTCTCAGAGTTGTCACTCAGGGCTCCCGCCGGTCCAACACTACAGTGGTAAAAGTCCGGCTGGCGTCGCGCGGCACGGCCACGCTGGCCAAGTTACGGCGGGTGGGTGCAGCTCATCCGGCCGGAGCGGGGACTGCGTTTCTATCCGCGCAATGCGTTGACCTCTTCGGTTGAAGAAAGAAGTGTGCAACTGGCGGCCGAGTCAACAAGCACGAATCTCGCTTTGTGGCTCTGCTATCCGCGCAATGCGTGGGGCAGGCGTGCGAGAAATCTCGTGGTGCGTAGAAGGGAATAGGCGAGCTGAGACGGCAATCCGCACAAGGGCGTCTCATCGATAGGTTTTCGTAGACCGATGGCCGCCTCCAATCGGCCGGGCCAGCGGTTGGCAAGATCCGTCAGTACACCTTTTGGATGCCGCAGGTACGTGTGCATCGGCGCCATCGCCTTCGCGTACAGATTGGAGTATCCCCCTGCCCAGTGTCTTACTACTTCGCGGACGAGGAAACCCGGCAGGGTCCCGATCTCCGCCGCAATCGGCGTATTCTGCAAATCTGCTCCCAACAACCTGTGCGCCAGAGCAAGGGCGGTGGTTATCCAATTGCGCTCTCGCCGGTCATTTCCCAGACAATACTCCCAATCGAATTGGGCAGGCCGTGATTCGAGAAAAGCGGCGACGTCACACAACCAGAGCGGGCGGTGCGCATAGTGCTTCATCAGATGCAGCGAAAGCAGCCTGAGATTATCTTCTGCGCCCAGCACGCGCACAGGCACTTCGTCGATACTCACAACTTGCGAACGCGCGAATAAGCCTTCCAGAGCCCGGTCATCCAAGTCACTAATCTCTGAGTGCTCGAAGTCTACTTCCGGTTGTTGCGGTCCGTATGTTCTAAGCAGATCTCGAAAGACGGCTTGCTGCCGTGGACGTATGATCAAATCGATATCGCCAATCGGACGCAAACCCTCGCGGGGATAGGCGCGCGCCGCCGCCCATCCTTTATGCAAGATGGCTTCAAGGCCCGCTGAGTTCAGCAGTGTGAATAGCTCCTTTATCTCTGCCGTTCGCGCTTCCGTCGCCCTCGCCTGCTGGAAGTAGGCCATTAGAAGCGGTAGGCCGGATACTGTCATTCCCAGTTCGGCGTGAGCGATACGCCACCATCCGAGCGGGCCCGCCCCCGACCTGATGAGTGGGGCTGTTATGCGGCACAAGCCATCCTGAGTCAGCGCCAGAGACGACGGCTTTGCCCGCCAGCAAGTGGCCAACAGGGTTGCGATTTGCTCGCCGGTTGTTGTCAACTCGCGCATTGACACTACTCAAGCCGAGACAAGCTGTAGGATATGCTCGGCCGCTTTTGGCGCCTCGTTGCGCCAGCCTTCATAGCACCGCGCGCCGCAGGAGGCACGTTGGAAAGCGTCGAAGGTTTGCGGTTCATCGATCAAGACATGCGGCGTATTTCGTAGCAGGATCAGAACAGCCTCGCTCTGGGGCACAGGTGTCACGTGCCAGCACGCGGCAGGATCGTATTCCAAAGCCAGTATCCAGCCCACCGGTGCGGGCGCTTCCGAAATCCGCGCATTCCACTGCTGCGGCAAAGCGGCAACTTGCTCCGGGCCTGGATTTCGAAGCAAAAGCGGCCGCGGATACGGATGCGCGTGACCGCTGGCATCGATCAGCGCATACTCATCCGATAAATATTCGGCGCCTCGCCGCAACAACTCGGCGACCAGCGCCGATTTGCCGATGTTCGTCTTTCCCGGGAGCAATACGGTCTGCCCACCGATTCTCACTACACCGGCATGCACAGCCGCCAGGCCTGTCAGCCGCTTGAGAATCGCTTCGTCCAGAAGTCTTACGGCTTCGACAATCAGTGATCTCTGATCGGGTGGAGTCCCGCTGGCCCGGTCGCAGGAAATCTGGAAGCCCTGTGGCTGGCGCAAGACCTTCAAGACAATCTCACTCCCGGTGTGATTCGAAGACGTTCGTGGGAGAGACGGAAGCAGGTACTGCTCGAGAACGGCCAGCGCCTCCTCACAGTCCGCGATCACCGTGATGCTGCACCCGAACGCCTGGATCGTAAACTCCTTCTCGATCGGCTCAACCGCACTAAGATGCGTGATTCCTGCATCGAAGTTCGGGCGCTCGCGTGACAAGAGGCATAGTTGGCTCGCGACCACGGGGCTCGTGAGGAGTTTGAGGCAATCCGGCATATTACTGAAATACTGGTCGATTCCGTGCTCTTTTCGGAGCCACAACGCTACGCCTGTAGGTGTAGCCGGCACCTCCGAGAGAATCCGTTCATAAATAGATTCGTGGTAGGCGACGGCATGGGTGCAGGTCAACCCCCTGGGTTTTTCCAAGTGGAAGCAACCATCCGCCCTTTCGAACGACTGGCCCCAGGCATGACCTCCAAGATAGAAAATGTCCCAGACGACCCTCCTCAATTCTCGAATGCTCCGCCCCAGCGCCTCGATGGTATCGGAAGCGAACACAACATCATCCTCGAACACCAGCACGTTCCGGAAACCGTGTTTTTTCGCGTTCGCAACAATCGAGCGGTGCGAGAGCGCACATCCCACGTGGTGATTCAGAGGCGTTTCTATCGCCGGAAAACGCTGCACACGGTTGGCGATTCCCAGTTCTTCGAATCGTTTGGTAACCAACTCCCATCGATCCTTTTCGCGATCCAGGTTGATACAGTAAATGGCGTCGAAGAAGTGAAAGGGTCCAGCTATTTCCTTTTGCACCGCCTCCACCATGCGACGCGTATTTTCGACGCCGAGTAGCTTTTCGAAGTGTTCGATCGCGGGCGCGGGGTCCAGGCCGAGTTCGTCGTACTCGATCAGGTAATTCCGCACGCGATCTTCCCAGGACACGCAATATCGAGTTCCCAAGGGACGGCCAAACCGATGATTCCATCGCAGGAACGGCAAACAGAACACCTTGCCGCCGTTCTGCCGGACCTTCTCGTGCAAGAACCCCTCTTCACCGCCGAATCCCCTCAACCGCGGGTTGAGGCCAACCCAAGCGTCCTTCCTGCCGACAAATACGCCCAGACCCTGCATCGGTATCTCGAAGGCCGCTCCGTCCGGATCCAGACCGCGCTCATCGCAACCCCACACACCATACATTCCTGCCGACCACTCGGGACTAAAATGCGTGGATACCGTCCGGAGGTCGTCGTAAAGTAGCGGGCCTTGCCACAAATCTCTGGATTCCGCAGGTTGCGATTTCAGAACGCGAATCAGCCGGGCCAAGGACCCCGGGGCGAATAGAACGTGCGAGTCCATCACAAGCACGTACTCGGAATCTGCCTCGCGAAAGAGAACATCGCGAATCGCCGTCCCGGACCGGTCGCCGACCGGGATACAACGGTATCCGGCAACGTGTGACTCCAGACCCTTCAACGCGTCCGAGCAAGGTCCGCCCGGATGGTTGTCAATGACCAGAATTTCCGTTTCCGAAGTGATCTCGGGATGATAAAGCCGGATTGCCTGGACGGAAAAAAACACTCCATCGTAGTCGTCATACGTGGCCATCGCCACGGTGAGGAACTGCTTGTTGGCCGAACGTGGAGCCGGCGCAGGTGCCGAGAGCCGCCCGTTGGTCAGGTGGCGGTCGAGAACTCCCGCCGCAGCGCGAACGAACTCGGATGCCGGATCGGTCTTCTCAAGAATATCCAGCAGCCCTTCAGCTGTGAGAAGACCTGGGTTCGTTTGCGGCATAAGTCGGAAAAGTGAGTACTCCTCCAAAGCGAATCGTCCACTCAGAATCACTGCGCAGTCGTCGTCGCCGTGGTGGTCGCCGTGGTGGTTGGGGTAGTGGTCGCGGTCGTAGTTGACTTCGTCGTCGTCGGAGCGGAAGTAGTCGTACCCGACATCGCATTTGCCGCGTGAGCTTGTTGCTCTGTGCTGGTCAATGCCAATACGGCCGGCACGAGAATGCCCGCGGCAGTTGCCAGTACGGACCGGCGGCTGGCACGAAAGGGCAAGTCAGCAGTCTTCAGTAAGCCTTGCTGATGCAATTGTTCGAGCGCGTCCAGCGTCACATCTTCGGTCACGCCAGCACCCAGAGACGCACGCATTGATTCCAGAACGCCGGAGATTGTTGCCGGACTGCTGCACGCCTCCCAGGCAGCGGCAGCGGTGGCGTTCAAAGAGTAGACGGTACTCGTTTCGCCATTGAAAATCGCGATCGACCCATCAGGTAATTTCGCAGCTATGAGGGCGTCCGAGTTGATTCGCTCTATGTTCATATCTCAAAATCCCCGCGTGTCGTGAATTTAGCGATCAGGTCTAATATCTTTTCGCAACTAAAGCCTGCGCGATTTTAGCAACCCACCGAAGCAGATCCGTCAGTCGATTGTATGGGTTGCGTTGGGAATTTGGCAATGGTACCTGTTGCCGTGAACCACTGAAATAGTTGTAGTTACCTTAGTATCTGGAAGCGGTATCATCGGCCGGAATCGATGACATTAACTAGTATTATTAGCTGGTACTATCAATTCCTATCATCAGTAACTTCGGGACTGGCAGTTATTTGAATTTCAATGGGTGTCGAGATACTGGCGACCCACAGCCGAGTGGCGATTACGGGGCACGTCATGGAAGCCGTGAGCGCCGCCAGCTGAGCAAACGGCATGCAACTGTTCGTCAAAGTCCCGAAATGCCCGGGTGGGGGCCTTGCGGTGGTCGTCTGCACGTTATATCTTATGGAGCATGTGAAAGGGGGGTAGCGATGCGATCGGCTACATCCGTGCGGAACGTTTGGTGGTGCCTACCGCTCATGATTGGATTCGTGTTGGTGCGGCCTGATGCCCTCTTGCATGCAGCCGTGTCCAACTCAGGGGCCGTGGCCGACGCCGCCAGGGCCGATGATCTGGCTGCGGTCCGTAAGCTGATCAAGGAACACGCGGACGTAAACACCCCGGCCAATGACGGCTCCTCCGCGCTCCTGTGGGCGGCTTACCACTCGGACGTGGAAATGGCGAAGGCGCTTCTTGCCGCGGGAGCCACGGTGGACGCAGCCAACCACTACGGCGTAACCCCACTTTTGCAGGCGAGCCGCAACGGTGATGTCGAGACCATGCGGGCATTGCTCGAGGCGGGGGCGGAGCCGACGCGCTGGCATGCTGAGGGTGAGACCCCGCTGATGGCTGCCTCGCGCACAGGAAAAGTGGACGCGGTCCAATTACTGCTTGCGAAGGGCTCGTTCGTCAACGCCGCGGATCCGTTCCAGGAAGAAACCGCGTTGATGTGGGCAGCGGCCGAAGGTCACTTGGAAGTTGTTAAGACGCTGCTGGCCGCCGGCGCGGACCCGAACCTCAAGGCGCACATCTCCACGATCACGGAGCGCAAAGACGCAGATCATCCCTCAGGCGGCTTCACGGCACTCATGTTCGCCGTTCGTAACGGACACACAGATGTTGCCGAAGCGCTGATCAAAGCCGGCGCCGATTTGAAAGCGACCAACGCCGATGGCGCGACCGCGACCATCATCGCAATCGTTAACGACCGGTTCGATCTGGCCAAAGAGCTGCTGGATCGCGGCGCCGACCCTAACGACGGGTCCTTGTACTTCGCCGTGGACATGCACGACGCCACCACCGATATGCGCGCGCACGATGGCTCACGCATGCAACCGGACCATCCAAATAAGATGACGTCCTTGAATTTGGTTAAGGCGCTGCTCGACCTCGGCGCAGATGTGAATAAGCCGTTCACCGGTGCGTTGCATTCGACCACGCTATGCTGCGGAGCGGAAATCAATAGTTCGCCGTTTTACCGCGCAGCCGTCGCGGCGGATGTGGAAGCCCTGAAGCTGATGCTGGCCCACGGCGCCAAGATCGAATGGAGCCCGAGCGAGATTAAACCGAAGAACGGCAAAAAGCCGGGCCCCATGGGCCCCCCGGGGAATAGGGATGTCGGCCGGACGCCCTTGATGGCCGCCATCAAAGGTGGTATGGGCGCGCCGATCGCGGGAGGCCCGGGTTTCACTCGGGCGATACCGCCGCCCTTCCGCGAACCCGGCACCCGTGACCGTATCGAAGCCCTCAAATTGCTCCTGGCCGCCGGGGCCGATCCGAACGCGAAGGCGCCGGATGGCTCCACGCCGCTCCATCAGGCCGTTCAGGAGCAACAAGTGGAGATCATTCGGGTGCTCGCCGCGGCTGGCGGGAAGCTGGATGCGGTGAATAAGGACAATCTGACACCCTTACTTCTGGCTGAAAAACCGAAGAAACCAGACCCCCTCGAAATGGGCGACGTCGATGCATGGCATTACCCCAAGGATTCGAAAGAGCAAGTCATCGCAACCCTGCGGGAGTTGATGCACCTGGGTCCCAACGATCCGGCGCCTCAGCCTCCACCATTGCCGGCCGCAACCGACAAGAAGACGGGCGAAGATGGCAAGAAGGCGGGCGACAATAAGGACCAGAAAGCCGCCACTGACACAGCAGCAGTCACGAACGCGCAATGAACAACCGGATCGTAATTAATGCAGCCTTAGTAGTCGCTTTGGCCGCGCTACTAGTAGCACAGACGCGACAGCCATCTGGGCCAGCAGCGCATCCCGCAACGGCGGCGCCATCCCAGGCCAACAGCACCGCGGATGCCGTCAAATACCGCACAATGCTGGACAAGTATTGCGTCACCTGTCACAACAAACGAGCCATGTTGCCTGCGGACGGTCCGGTCAATCTGGAAACGGGCTTCGACGATCTGCTGGGCCATGCCCAGACTTGGGAGAGAGTCCTGCGGAAGCTGAGTGTGCGGGCGATGCCCCCCATCGGTATGCCGCGCCCGTCCGAAGCCGAATACGCGGGCTTTACCACTTGGCTCGCCGCATCGCTCGATCATGCCTGGGAAGGCCATACCAACCCGGGCCGCTACGTTGTGCATCGCCTCAATCGCGCCGAATATGCCAATGCGGTTCGTGATCTGCTGGCCGTCGACATCGACGTATCCGGCTTGCTGCCGACCGACGGCGCGGAATTCGGGTTCGACAACATCGCGACGTCGCTCAAAACGTCGCCGCTGCTGCTGGAGGGATACGTGAACGCGGCCGAGCGCGTTGCCGGCATGGCCGTGGGCGATCCGCAGGTGCGGCCCGGGACGACGGAGCATTCCATCAGTCGCGAATTCAGCCAAAACGGATACATCGAGGGCCTGCCGCTCGGAACATTTGGCGGCACGGTTGTCCATCACGTATTTCCGGCAGATGCCGAATACAAATTCTCAGGCCGGCTCGTCCGCGGCGTGCAGGAAGGCTACGCCGGCGTAGAAGGCAACGACCAACCATACACCTTCGTCGTCACCGTGGATGGCGCCGAAGTGTATTCGGCTCCGGTTGGCGGCCCCAAGGACGACGAGATCCAGGCCGCCGACTTAGCCGCGGCCCAACCAATTATCGACAAAAGGATGACAGGACGCGCGTTCGTCACTGCCGGTCCCCACGACGTCGGCTTTACGTGGAAAGAGCGGCCGTTCCAGTTGCAGGACGTGTGGCAGCCGGCGAAGCGCGACAGCCAGGAAATCCACATGATTGGGGGCCTGCCGAAGCTGAGGAGCGTGTTCATCGACGGTCCGTACAACGTGCGTGGCGTCAGCGAGGGGCCCAGCCGGGCCCGGCTCTTTGTGTGTCATCCAGGCGGGGCGGTGGACGACACGGCCTGCGCGACCAAGATCCTGACCAATCTAGCCCGCCGCGCATACCGCCATCCTGTTACCCCCGGGGACGTTGAGGCGCCGATGGCTTTTTATAAGCGGGCGCGGCAGAGCGGCGGCAGCTTTGACGATGGCATTCGCTCCGGAGTCGCGCGCGTTCTTTCGAGCCCGTACTTTATATACCGAATCGAGCAAGATCCGGCCGGCGCCCGCGCTGGCGCCGCGCATCCGGTTAGCGACATCGAACTCGCTTCGCGGCTGTCCTTCTTCTTGTGGAGCAGCATCCCCGATGAAAAGCTGCTCGACCTGGCGGAGGCGGGCCGGCTGCGGCAGCCGGAATCGCTCGCCGCACAAGTTCACCGCATGCTGGCCGACGAGCGCTCCGATGCTCTGGTGGAGAACTTCGTCGGACAGTGGTTGCAGTTGCGCAATCTGGAAGCTAAGGCCGTTCCAGACATAATCATGTTTCCCGATTTCGACGACAACATGCGTAAAGGATTCCGCAAAGAGACGGAGATGTTCTTCGGGTACATCTTGCGCCAGGACCGCAGCACTCTGGATCTTTTGAACGCCGACTACACGTTCGTCGACGAGCGGCTCGCCAGTCACTACGGCATCCCGGGAGTGTACGGCCCGCAATTTCGGCGGGTGAAGATCCCCGATCCCAACCGCCGCGGCCTGCTGGGGGAGGGAAGCATCCTCTCGCTGACTTCCGTCGCGACCAGAACCTCGCCGGTTTTCCGCGGGAAGTACGTGCTCAGCACGCTCCTCAATACGCCGCCGCCTCAACCGCCGCCCAATGTCCCCACGCTTGATGAAAGCAACAAGGGGGCGGCCACCAAGACGGTGCGCGCGCAGTTGGAGTTGCACCGGAAGAACCAGCCCTGCGCGTCCTGCCATAGCCTTATCGATCCGGCCGGGTTTGCGCTGGAGAACTTCGATTCGGTGGGTAAGTGGCGTGACAAAGGGCCCGATGGCCTCCCGCTCGACGTCGCCGGAGTACTTACAGATGGATCGAAGATCAATGGTCCGGCGGCGCTGCGGCAGGCCATTGCGGGCCGGCCCAACGCTTTCGTTACCGTCGTTACCGAAAAAATGCTGACGTACGCTCTCGGCCGTGGGCTGGAGCCTGGCGATATGCCGGTGGTGCGCAAAATCGTGGCGAAGGCCGCGCAGAACGATTACCGGCTTTCCTCGATCGTCCTGGGGATTGTCGAGAGCGCGCCATTCCAGATGCGCACCAAGTTGGAACCGGTGGAAAGCGCCGGTCTACGAGCCGATGCCGCAAAAGTTGTAAAATCAAAAACTAGGGAGTAGCCATGATCATCACGAAGAAGCATATTTCGCGCCGCACGCTCCTGCGAGGCGCATTGGGCGCTACGGTCGCATTGCCATTAATGGACGCTATGATCCCGGCGCTCTCCGCTGCGCCTAGCTCGCCATTCCGGTTCGGCGCAGTCTATTTTCCGTGCGGCGTTTATCCCGACACCTGGCATCCCGACAAGGAAGGGAGCGACTTCTTGTTCAAGCCGGTGATGCAACCGCTCGAGCCGTTCCGCGACCAGCTCGTCACCGTCAGCAAAATGAAAGCGCCCTGGGGCTCTTCGGTCCATCTCGGCGCGAGCTCGGCGTTCCTGAATGGCCTCGGGCCGGCTCAAAACCGTACCGGCAGCACAACGGGAGACGTTTTCGGAAAGATCGAATCCAAGAAAACCGTCGACCAGCACATTGCGGACAAAAATGCCGGCGATACGCCGCTGCGGTCGATCGAAGTCGGCACCGAGGACATGGGCACCGCCGTCGGGGCCTGCGATGGTTTCGCCTGCACGTTCTTCAACACACTGGCGTGGCGCGACGACACAAGCCCGTTGCCGGTGGGGATCAATCCGCGTGTCACCTTCGAGCGCATGTTCGGCGAGACGGATTCCAAGGAACGCCGCTTTGCCCGCCTCAAGGAGAAGGAAAGCCTGCTCGATTCCGTGACCGAAGAAACCGCCAAATTGAAGCGTTCGCTGGGCGCGCCTGATCGGGCCATCCTCGATGAGTATCTCGGCAACATCCGCGAGGTGGAGCAGCAGTTGGATCGTATGGAAAGCCGTCTGGAGACCATCACCGGCAACCAAGAGGCGCCGGTCGGTCTGCCGGATGCGTTCGACGACCACATGACGATCACCTATAACCTGATGCACTTGGCGTATCAAGGCGACATCAGCCGGGTATTCACATTCATGACCGGCCATGAAGCCAGTGATCGCGCATATACCCACATCGGTATTCCCGAGCAGCACCATACCATCTCGCATCACGGCAACGATCCGGAGAAGCTGGCGAAGTACGCCAAGATCGCCACGTACCAGATTCAGAAGTTCGCGGACTTCCTCGACAAGCTGAAGGCGACGAAAGAGGGCGACGGAAACCTGCTGGACCACGCGGTTCTGTATTGGGGCAGCGGCATGAGCAACGGCAACGTGCACGATCGGAACAATCCACCCGCGGTGATGGTGGGCGGCGGCTGCGGCCGGATGAAAGGCAACCGGCACATCGTCGCGAAGGACGTGCCAACCGCGAATCTGCTGCTGGCCTTGGCGCACGTGGGCGGCGTGGAGATCGAGAGTCTGCCGGCGAGTACGGGC